>JAFRBA010000058.1 GCA_017405115.1 Kiritimatiellia bacterium | reverse complement strand
GCTTAGGTCGTAGGCACTTTATGCGACGCCTCTTCCACTTGAGATACTTGAGTTCATACTCACTCTCTTTTTCTAACTCCAGATCGCGCCGTTGGGACCGACTCAGGTTTATGTTTTTCATGTAACTAAACACCTGATCTACACTACGCCTTATCATCTCGTTTATTGTTGCTTGCTCCTTGTACGAGAAATGAGAGAAATCTGCTTCAAAAAGCGCATCCATCCGCGCATCACATAGCATGACCAATGTTGCAGCGTCTGTGATATTCGTCATTGATTTGTAAAAATTCATCACAAGATCGGAATACTCGGCAGTGACTCCTTTCTTCTCTAGGCTATCGCACATCAGACGTATGTTCTCCTTGATGTCCACTATGTTCGTGCTGACAAAGTAGCCAGGCTTGGCAGGCGGGCTGGAGACGTCCCTGTCCGTGCGTGTCTTTGAATCACATCCGACTAGACACGTAATTGAACCGAGCAGAATTATCGTTGCTGTTTTCATTGGCATGGTGCTCCATTAAGATAGAGATGACCCTGAATGTCTCGCGTTGCCTCATTCCCGAACTTGCGAACGGAAACCGTGCCGTCTGGCACTATCAGGAAGCGATGTCCGGCATTGGGGTCAAACTGCTTGTACAGGACTGTCGTCTGCAAATCGTTGGTATTAGCCAGCTTTGCGCCCCCGCCAGGCGAGTTCTCATAGCGACCCTCAAAGATGACAGCTTCTTTCGAGAAGGAGACGGAGATTCCCGCCGGATGCCCCTCGTAGTCAGGGCCGTATGTGATTTCCCCTTCCCTCCAGCACCCGCACGAGCCGCCGCTTGCAGGGAGCCGATACGCCTCGTAGCCATAGTATCCGTCCGCACCGCAGCCTGTGCAGAGACAGTTGCTTCCACAGAAGATGGAATATTGCCAACCACCTATCGATACGACCTGACAGCAGCTGTTCGTCCAAGTAAATCCTCCGCCGAGGCTGTCAGGCCAGACGGACATCGAAAACGACGCAGCGCTTCGCATGCCCTCGCACTCTATCTCAACCGGCCAGCAGATGGTAAGCTCCGTCGCCGAGACCTGGTCGACCTCTATCTCGCCGCTCGACTGCCCGATGCAAACTATCGGCATGCGGCTCGTGACCTGATACGTCTTGCCGATGAGCAAAATGACGCGGTTCGTCGCCCCTGCCTTGGCGACGAACGTCGGATCTGGTAGGGCCGAATAGCCGTCACCCGTGAACGTCACGAGCGCGTTGGCATTGGGCACGACGAGGTCGACCCAGCAGTATGCGTTGGAGTTAGCGCCTTCGGGCAGTTCCTGGTGTGGGCCGAAGTAAGCGAATGGAAAGTGGAAAGTGTAAAATGGGAAATGGGTCCGTCGCCTCGACCCCCGCCAAAGGGAACGCACAGAATGACAACACAATTCTACACTTTCCATTTTCAATTTTACACTCGCCTCAACGTGTCTCCGGACGGCATGAGCTCCAGCTGCGCGGAGACCGGGGAATTCGTGTCGCGGTTCAAGAAGAAGTTCTCCCAGGAGAGGAGGCGCGGTATGGCGGCCCACTGCCGTGCAAGCCACCGTCCGCCCGTAATTCCCAGCCACGCGGCGAAGAGAACCGCCGCGCCAACGAGGCAAAGTCTTGTCAGGATGTCCGTCACAGCAGGCGCACACTGAAGCCGTGCTCCACGTTGTTCGACGGCGTTGCCTGGAGCTCGACGGTGAAGACGATGCCGCGACTCTGCCCCTCGCCGACGGAGAAAGCAAAGTTGGTCGAGACCTCGGTGTCTGCGTAATCTGGGGCGGAAAGCGGCCCGGCTGCGATCTCGGCAGCAGCGGCGGCAGGCACGATCATAGGCAGAAGGAAAGCAAATCTCTTCATGGCCGAATTATACCATTTTCCGTTGTCTTTTTGTTGCGCAACTTCACGGCTCGCGGCGCAGGCCTGTCAAGCAGCTTGACCGCCCAGCCGCACGGGGTCAAAATCCCGTCGGACCCGCGAAAGTGCTCTTGTGCGGCACCGCCTCTCCGCGCCCTGTCGCGAATCGAGCGCACAGCCCGGAACCGCCGAGACGGCCGACGTGCGAGCGAGAGGACTTTCGGCGGTGCGGCATGGCTGCGAAAAGGCTGATTCACCTCGGTGGTCGTATGCGAAAGCAAAAGCCAGAGACTCGGTTGACTGCCAGGGGGCCATGCCGCCGGGACCGCCGAAATCCGGGTCGGGAGCAGCGTCGGGCGGCAAGGCGGCGTTGTCGCGATTAGTCGTGGCGGCCGCCGGCTGCGGAGACCGGCTGGACCTTCGCGAAGAGCGGTCGGACTTCGAGCCATCCGGATAGCATCCTTGCCGCCTGCGGCGAGCCGGTGCGGCGGACATGCTCCGCCAGCAGGGCCATGAGCGCGGCCTCGTCCTCCGACCCCGCGCGAACCGGCGCAAGGTCCACGGAGGCAAGGTTGCTCTTGAGGTCGAGGTCTCCGTCTGCATCGAGGACATACGCGACGCCCCCCGTCATGCCTGCGGCGAAATTGACGCCCACCGGCCCAAGGACGACGACCGTGCCGCCGGTCATGTATTCACAGCCATGGTCTCCGACGCCTTCCACAACGAGCGTCGCGCCGGAGTTCCTCACGGCGAAGCGCTCGCCGGCCTGACCGTTGATGAAGACCGAGCCGGACGTGGCGCCATAGGCGATCACGTTGCCCGCTATGACGTTCCCCTCCGGGGCTCCGCCGAAGTCCGCAGACGGCGCGACCGTGACTATGCCGCCGGAGAGGCCCTTCGCGAGATAGTCGTTGACTTCGCCGCGGAGATTGAACGCAATGCCCTTGGCGAGAAACGCCGCGAAGGACTGTCCGCCAACGCCCTTAAAGTTGACGGTGATCGCGTCGTCTGGAAGGTCCGGCGCGCGCACCGCCACCTCCCCCGAAAGCTCCGCGCCGACGGTGCGGTCGGTGTTGCGGCATTCGCGATCCAGCACCAGCCGCACATTCCCCTTGCATCCCGCGCCGGCAGCCCCGTCAATGGCCGCGAGCGCCTCGGGCAGCAGTTCGCGGCGGTCGTAGTTCTCCAGCTGCGGCTTGCTCCAGGCGCAGTCGAAGCGCACCTGGTCGCCGCTTTCGCGGGCGAAGAGCCCGTCGAACTCAAACGGCGCGCCTGTCCCCTCCAGGAGGTCCGCCCGGCCGACCGCTTCGTCGAGGGACCGCAGCCCGAGCGCCGCGAGCTGCTCGCGCACCTCCTGCGCGAGAAAGCGGAAGTAGTTCTGGAGGTGGGCGACCTGCCCCGCGAAGCAGCGGCGGAGCTCGGGCTTCTGGGTCGCGATGCCCACCGGACAGGAGTTGAGGTTGCAGTTGCGGCACTGCACGCAGCCAAGGGCGACGAGCATAGAGGTGCCGAAGGCGAACTCCTCCGCGCCGAGCAGCGCGCCCACGACGATGTCGCGGCCGGTGCGGAGCTGTCCGTCGACCTGCAGCTTGACCCGCCCGCGGAGGGCGTTCTTCACGAGCGTCTGCTGCGCCTCGGCAAGGCCGAGCTCCCACGGGAGTCCCGCGTGCTTCATCGACGACAGCGGCGCCGCGCCCGTGCCGCCGTCAAAGCCGGATATCACCACGACGTCCGCATGGGCCTTCGCGACGCCCGCGGCCACGGTGCCGACCCCGGCCTCGGACACGAGCTTCACCGAGACGCGCGCAGACGGGTTGGCGCACCTAAGGTCGTATATGAGCTGGGCAAGGTCCTCGATCGAGTAGATGTCGTGGTGGGGAGGCGGCGAGATGAGCGTCGTGCCGGGCTTGGCGTGGCGCAGCTTCGCCACGAACTCGTTCACCTTGTGTGCGGGGAGCTGGCCGCCCTCGCCGGGCTTCGCCCCCTGCGCGAGCTTGATCTGCATGTCCTTCGCGGCGCGGAGGTATGTAATCGTCACGCCGAAGCGCCCCGACGCGACCTGCTTGATGCCGCAGTTCTTGTCCGTCCCGAAGCGCTCGACGTTCTCGCCGCCCTCGCCGGAGTTCGACATCGTGCCGAGTCCGTTCAAGGCGAGCGCTATGGTCTCGTGCGCCTCCGGGGAAAGCGAGCCCAGCGACATCGCGCCGCCGACGAAATGCCTCGCGATGGAGTCGACCGACTCCACCTCGTCGAGCGGAACCGGGGTCGCCTGGCGGAAGCGGAAGCGCGAGCGGAGCGTGACGCCGCTTGCGTCCACGGAGTCGGTATAGCGCCTGAAGAGGCCGAAGTCGCCGGTGCGAACCGACTGACGGAAGTCCACGAGCCGCTGCGGTGTCCAGATGTGCTCTTCGCCATTCCTGCGGGAGCGATACTCGCCGCCCGGGGAAAGCAGGGACGTCTTCGGGCGCTGGCACGCACAAAGAGGCTCTAGGTCCTCCAGCTCGAGCCCCCCGACGGGGGACGCGACGCCCGAGACGTCCGCGCGCATGAGCTTCGGCCCCAGCCCCACCGCCTCGAAAATGCGCGCGGAGCGGTACGACCGAAGAGTGGCGATGCCCATCTTGGACATGATCTTCTTCAGCCCGAGGTCCAGCGCGTTCACGTAGTTGGACGCCGCCTTCACCTTGTCTTCAGGGCAGAGCGCCGACACCGTCTCGAGCGCGAGGTACGGATTTACCGCAGTCGCGCCGAATCCAAGCAGCAACGCGACGTGCATCACCTCGCGCACTTCGCCAGACTGCACGACGAGGCCTATGGACGGCCTAACCCCGGCACGGACCAGCACGTTGTTTACGGCCGCGACAGCCAGAAGCGACGGGATGCGGCTGGACGGCGCCCCTTCCGCGCCGCCGACGGCCCTGTCGCTCAGCACTATGATCTTCGCGCCGCCCTTCACCGCCGACAGCGCTTTGTCGGCAAGCGCGTCCAGCGCAGGCTTCAGTGCGCCGTCGAAGTAGACCGGCAAGGTGACCGCGGGGTATCCGCAGTCCGCCACCTTGGAGAGGTGCGAGAGCTCGTCGTCGGTGAGGATCGGCCTGCGGAGCTTGATGAGATGCGCGTATTCCGGGCCTTCGTCCAGGATGTTGCCCATGTTGCCGATGTAGGTCATCAGCGACATCACGAGTTCTTCGCGGATCGGGTCTATCGGCGGGTTCGTCACCTGCGCGAAAAGCTGGTGGAAGAAGTCGAACAGGAGCCTAGGCTTCTTCGAGAGGCACGCAAGCGCCGCGTCGTTGCCCATCGCGCCGACAGGCTCGTGCCCCGTCTCGGCCATGGGCCGGAGGATCAGGTTCACGTCCTCCAGCGTGTAGCCGAACTGCGCCTGTTCGGCGGCAAGGTCGGCGGGGACGCGCGACGGGGCTATTTCCGTGAAGAGCCCCTGTATGGAGATGCGGTTCTCGTCCACCCAGCGGCGGTACGGACGACGACGCGCGTAGTACGTTTTCAGCTCCCGATCTTCGAGGAGGCGGTGGCTGGCGAGGTCCAGCCAGACCATCGCGCCCGGGCGGAGTCGGCCGTGGCGGGCGACCTCGGACGCCGGGATGTCGAGGACGCCGGCCTCAGAGGCGAGGACGAACCTGCCGGACTTCGTGAGCGTCCAGCGTGCGGGGCGCAGCCCGTTGCGGTCGAGCGCGGCGCCCACGCTGACGCCGTCGGTGAACGCGACGGCGGCGGGGCCGTCCCACGGCTCCATGAGCGCGGAATGGTATTCGCAGAACGCCCGCACGTCATGCCCCATGTGGTAGCTCGCGCCCCAGGCCTGCGGCATGAGCATGAGCATCGCGTGCGGGGCGTCGCGGCCCGCGGCGACGAGAAGCTCGAACATGTTGTCGAGCGAAGCGGAATCCGACTCGCCCGGCGGGATGAGGGGCAGTATCTTCTTCAGGTCGTCGCCGAAGACCGGCGAAGACAGGGAAGGTTCGCGCGCCGCTAGCGCATTGAGGTTGCCACGCAGCGTGTTTATCTCGCCGTTGTGCGCAAGCATCCTGAACGGATGGGCCAGCTCCCAAGTGGGGAACGTGTTCGTGGAGTACCTCTGGTGGACGATCGCGAACGGCGAGACGAAGTCAGGGTCCGAAAGGTCCGGGTAGAACCTGTCCATCTGGGTGGCGAGGAGCAGGCCCTTGTACACGACCGTGCGCGCCGAGAGAGAACAGACATATACCGACGGCACGCGCTTCTCGATCTGGCGGCGAATGACATACAAGCGACGCTCGAAGTCATTGTCGTTCTTAACGCAGGAGCGCTGAGGTGCAGAGACGAAGAGTTGGCGTATTTTCGGCATAACTTTTCTAGCGCTTTTGCCAATTGCCGAAGGATCGGTCGGCACGTCGCGCCACGCCAACACATCGCAGCCGTTCTCTCTTACGATAGACTCAATGTTTTCCTCTTCTCCCACTCCACCAAATAGCATCCCCACACCAAATGGTTCATCTTCTCTGCGCTCTCCGCCTCTCTGCGCCTCTGCGTGAGATATGACCCTCTTGAAAAATCCATGTGGAATCTTCATGAGTAGCCCCGCGCCGTCGCCCGTCTCCGGGTCGTTGCCGGTGGCGCCGCGGTGCATGAGGCGCTTGAGAACCGTGAGCCCGTCCGCCACGATGTCATGGCTCGCCCTGCCGGCCATGTCGGCCACGAGCCCGACGCCGCATGCGTCGTGTTCGTATTCCCTGCGGTAGAGGCCCGCCTGCCGGTTCTGATGCTGCTGGTCTTTTTCCATCATGCCACCCCGTTTGAAGATGTGTTTCAGGCGAATTCGGAGACGACGTTCTTGCCGCTCGCGAGCGCACGCACGACGAGCGACGCGCCGCTTGCGCAGTCGCCCGTGCAGTATATGCCGCGCGACGGATCGCCTATGAGGGCCGTGCGCGGGGTCTGCGCGAGCTTGAGCTGCGAGACTATAGGGTTGTCCTTGGGAACGCCGGTAAAGCCCATTGCGAGGAACACCAGGTCTGCCTGGATCGTCTCGGCGGTTCCGGGGACGGCGTGGAACTTAAGCGGCCTCCCCTCCTTGGAGAACTCCCACTCCACGGTCTCGACCTCGACTCCGCTCACGCGCCCGCCGTCGCCCACGAACCGCAGAGAGTTGAGGTTCCAGCGGCGCTCGCAGCCCTCCTTGTGGCTGGAGCTGGTGCGGAGCATGTAGGGCCAGAGCGGCCAAGGAGTGGACGCGTCGCGCTCGTCCGGCGGCTTCGGCATGATCTCGATCTGGGCGACCGACGCCGCGCCCTGGCGGATCGACGTGCCGACGCAGTCCGACCCGGTGTCGCCGCCGCCAATCACGAGGACCCTCTTGCCCTCTGCGTCGATCGGCGCGGACTCCGCCTCCCCTGTGACGAACCGGTTCTGCCCCTCGAGGAACTCAAGGGCGAGATGTATGCCCTTCAGCTCCCTCCCCGGGATGGAGAGGTCGCGCGCGGCGGGCGTGCCGATGGCGACGACGACCGCGTCGAAGCGCCGCGAAATCCACTCGGCCGAGACGTCCCTTCCAACCTCCGTTCCGGTGACGAACACGATCCCCTCCGCCTCGAGGAGCCTGCGGCGGCGGGTTACGAGGGACTTGTCGAGCTTGAAGCACGGGATGCCATAGCGGAGAAGCCCGCCGATGTCGGCGCGGCGCTCGTAGACGGTCACGGCCCAGCCGCGGCGGCGCAGCGTGACTGCGGCGGAAAGGCCGGCGGGGCCGGCGCCGATCACCGCGGCGGACTTGCCGTTCTCCCTTTCGGGAGGGCGCGGCACCACCCAGCCATTCGCGAAGGCTGTCTCTATTATGCGCTTCTCAGACTGCCGGATCATCACAGCCTCTTCGTCGAGGCCGTGCACACACGACGCCTCGCAGAGGGCGGGGCATATGCGCGAGGTGAACTCGGGGAAGTCCGAGTTCACCGAAAGGAGCTCGTAGGCCTGTCTCCAGTCGCCCTGCGCTACGGCGCGGTTCTGGTCGGGGACGAGATTCCCCAGCGGACAGGCATACGCATGGCAGAACGGCTGGCCGCAGTTCATGCAGCGAGCCGTCTGCTCCCTCAGTTCCCCGTCCGAAAGAATGCGCTCCACCTCGCGCCAGTCGCGCCGGCGCTCTTCCGCGGGCCTGTAGACGTCGTGTATCCGTTGCATATCGGACAGTCGAAAGCACAACCTGTGCCAACGGCCGTCCAAACTCGGAAACGGCAGGTTCCGTTACGCAGGATGTAACACCGGCTACAAAAGAATACAAGCATCCGTAAACCAGCGCGGCAACGGCCCGCAGATTGTTGTAACCGCACGTGCCGCCTTCTTACGGGGAGTGTAATGAACGGCGGGCTGCGGCGGCGAAAACCGGCGTTTTCGCGTCTTGGCACGGAACTTGCTATTCGGTTCCGCGGATGCGATGAGCGCATCTGAAACCAGAAAGGAAACACATGAACGAAGCGATGAAGATGACGGAGTTCGGCGCGGACGTGTTCGGCGCGGAGGCGATCAAGGAGTACCTGCCGAAGGACACGGCGAAGAAGCTCCAGGGGACAATCGAGAAAGGAGAGCCCCTCGATCCGTCCATAGCCGGAGAAGTCGCGCATGCGATGAAGCACTGGGCCATGGACCGCGGCGCGACCCACTACACCCACTGGTTCCTGCCCATGACCGGCTCTACCGCCGAGAAGCACGACTCCTTCCTGGAGATCAAGAACGGAGAGCCCATCATGGCGTTCTCTGGTAAGAACCTGATAGTCGGCGAGCCGGACGCCAGCTCGTTCCCGTCTGGCGGCATCAGGTCGACGTTCGAGGCGCGCGGCTACACGGCCTGGGACCCGACTTCGCCCGCGTTCATCAAGCGGCACGGCAACGGCGCGACCCTCTGCATCCCCACGGCGTTCTGCGCGTACACCGGCGAGGCGCTTGACAAGAAGACGCCGCTTCTCCGCTCCATGCAGGCGCTGGACAAGTCGGTGAAGAGGCTGATGAAGCTCTTCGCCCTGCCTGAGGCGCACGTAGGGTGCACGCTCGGCGCCGAGCAGGAGTACTTCCTCGTGGCGAAGAAGTTCTGGGAGAAGCGCCCCGACCTCGTCATGACCGGCAGGACGCTCTTCGGCGCGGCCTCCGCGAAGGGCCAGCAGCTCGAAGACCACTACTTCGGCACCATCCCCGCGAACGTCCTGGACTTCATGAACGACGTCGAGCGGGCGCTCTGGCGCCTCGGCATCCCGGCGAAGACGCGCCACAACGAGGTCGCGCCCGCGCAGTTCGAGCTGGCGCCGCAGTTCGAGGAGCTCAACCTCGCGACCGACCACAACATGCTCGTCATGGACACGCTGCGCACGGTCGCGGAGAAGCACAACCTGAAGTGCCTCCTCCACGAAAAGCCCTACGCCGGGGTGAACGGAAGCGGCAAGCACAACAACTGGTCCGTCAGTTACGGCGGGCGCAACCTGCTCGACCCCGGCAGCAACCCGCAGGAAAACGCCATCTTCCTCACGATGCTCTGCGCGATCATCGAGGCCGTCGACAAGCACGCGGACATCCTCCGGGCGTCCGTCGCGGGCGCGGGGAACGACCACCGCCTCGGCGCGAACGAGGCGCCGCCGGCTGTCATTTCGATATACCTCGGCGACCAGCTCGCAGAAGTGGTCGACAGGATCGAGAGAGGCGTGTCCGGCAAGGCCAAGAAGGCCGGCGTGCTCAAGGTCGGCGTCGACACCCTGCCGCCGCTGCCGCGCGACGCGACGGACCGCAACCGCACGTCGCCCTTCGCGTTCACGGGAAACAAGTTCGAGTTCCGCGCGCCGGGCTCGTCGGCGTGCTGCGCCGGCCCGATGACCGTGCTGAACACCATAGTCGCGGAATCCGTGGACCGCATCGCCGCGGAGCTCGAGGCGAGCGGAACGGCCCACAAGGCGAAGCCCGGCGAGCACACGGTCGCGTTCCACAGGGCGCTGCAGGACATCCTGCAGAGGACCCTGTCGGCGCACAAGCGCGTGATATTCAACGGCAACGGCTACGAGCCGGGCTGGCTCGAGGAAGCGCAGAAGCGCGGGCTGCCCAACGCGCCGACGTCGCCGCTCGCACTCGCGGCGCTGGCGAAGAAGGAAAACACCGCGCTCTTCGAGAAGTACGGGGTGCTCAACGCCAGGGAGCTCGCGTCACGGCACGACATCTTCATCGAGGAGTTCACGGGCAAGGTCCGCATCGAGGGCACATGCGCGCGCGACATCGCGAGCGAGATGATCCTCCCCGCGGTCAAGGCGGAGTACTCGGAGACCGTGGAGGCGCTCGTGAAGGCGGAGAAATGCGGCGTTTCGTGCGGGACCGCCGCGCTGCAGGAGAGCCTCGTCGAGCTCGGCACCGGGCTCGACGCGCTCAAGGCGGGCATAAAGAAGCTCGACGCCGCGCTCGGCGGCACGAAGAGCGAGAACATCATCTCCGCGATGTGCGCCCTGCGCAGCACGGTGGACGTGCTCGAGCACCACGTCTCCGACGCGAAATGGCCCCTTCCAAAGTACCGCGACATGCTGTTCCTGTACTGACGGAGACGAAGTGTCCGACGAAATAAAGCACGAATGCGGCGTGGCCCTGCTGCGCCTCCTTAAGGACGGGGCGTTCTACCGCGAGAAGCACGGCACGGCCGACTGGGGCGGCACGAAGCTCTCTCTCCTCCTCGAGAAGCAGCACAACAGGGGACAGGACGGGGCGGGCGCGGCGATCCTTCGCGCCCGCCCCGTCCCAGGCACAAGCGCCTACATGGTGACGAAGAGCGCCTCGCCGACGCCGCTCGTCGACCTGCTCGCGCAAATCGCGAAACGCCAGATGTCCGAGGACGAGAGCATATTCCTCGGACATCTCCGCTATGCCACCTTCGGCAAGGGGGACACCTCCTGCTGCCATCCGTTCGTGCACAAGTCGAGCTGCCTCGCAAGGCCGCTCATCCTCGCCGGAAACTTCAACCTGACGAACAACGCCGAGATATTCTCGCGCTACGTGGCGCTCGGGCACCACCCCGACTCGCGCGCAGACGGCTACCTCCTGACCCAGCTGATGGCGCACCACCTGGGCTGCGCGATCGACTTCCTGCGGCAGCAGAAGCACCACCCGCTCTCCCCGCAGCTTGCGGCGGAGGACATCGCGAAGATACTGGCGAACACGCTGGAGAACGCGGACGGCGCATGGACGCTCTGCGGCATGACCGGCGACGGATGGTCCTTCGCGACGCGCGATCCGCACGGCATCCGCCCGGGCTTCTACTTCGTCAACGACGAGGTGGCGGTGGTGGCGAGCGAACGCCCCGCGATACAGGCCGCGTTCGACGTCCCCTCCGAGGCCGTCAAGGAGATCCCCCCGGGCGCCGCGCTCGTCATCTCGCCGGACGGCGAAGTGAAATTTGAGAACTTGACAACCTCTCAAACCCCTCAAACCACTCAAACCCAGCGCAGCTGCGTCTTCGAGCGCATCTACTTCTCGCGCGCCAACGACGCAGATATCCACCGCGAGCGCAAGGCGCTCGGAGCGGCGCTCCTCCCGCAGATACTCGACGCGGCGGGCGCCCCGATGGAAGACATCTTCTTCAGCTACATACCGAACTCCGCGCGCATCGCCTTCCACGGGCTCATCGAAAGGCTTTTCACACTCTCCCTGGAGAACGGACAGCACCCGGACAGCATCCCGCGCTTCGGGGAGATCGCGGTGAAGGACGCGAAGTTCCGCACTTTCATCGCCGACGCCGCGGCCAGGCGCGAGTTCTACAAGCACGTGTACGACGTCACGTACGGCCTCGTCAGGCCAGGCGTGGACACGCTTGTCGTGCTGGACGACTCGATCGTCCGCGGCAACACGATGAAGCGCGCCATACTCCCGATGCTCGACCGCCTCGGCCCGAAGCGCATCGTAATCGCGTCCAGCTCCCCGCCGATCCGCTATCCCGACTGCTACGGCATCGACATGTCCACGCTCGGCGAGCTCGTCGCGTTCCGCGCGCTCGTCAACCTGCTCGGCCCCTCCGCGGAATCGGAGCTGCGCGCCGCGCACCTCAACTCGCTCTGCGCCCGCGAACGTGGCGACGCCGCCCCGCAGAACCCGCTCGAGCCCCTATACGCACGCTTCACGCCAGAGCAGCACACCGCGGAAATCGCAAGGCTCCTCACGCCGCCGGACCTGAAGGCGGAGGTGAAGGTCGTGTTCCAGACGGTCGAGTCGCTCCATGCGTCATGTCCGAACGACTCGGGCGACTGGTACTTCACGGGGGAGTATCCGACGCCGGGCGGGTATCGCGTACTGCGCACGGCGCTTGCACACTACTTGGAGAACAACAATGAACGGTCTTATTGAGAAATGGCAGGCCGAGCGCGAAAGAAAGGCGTTCCTCGCGCTCGCTGACGGCACCGTGTTCCACGGCGTCGCCTTCGGCGCGCACAAAGACGCCGTGGGCGAGGTCGTGTTCAACACTGGAATGTGCGGCTACCAGGAAATCCTCACCGACCCCAGCTACGCCGGACAGTTCGTGACGCTCACCTACCCGGAGATCGGCAACTACGGCGTCAATCCGGAAGACGTCGAATCGCGCGGGCTCTGGCTCTCGGGCCTCGTGGTCGGGGAGGTGAACGAGCCGTCGAACTACCGCTCCGAGAAATCCCTCGACGAATACCTGAAAGAGGCCGGCAAGCCCGGCATCTACGGCGTCGACACGCGCGCCCTGACCGAGCACATACGCGACCACGGCAACCAGAAGGCATATCTCTGCGTAGGCGGAGAGCCGGAGAGCGTCGCAGTGGCCCGCGCAAACGAGTGGCCGGGCCTCGACGGACAGGACTACGCCTCCCTCGTAACGCGGGCGAATGTGGAAGTATTCAAATATGAAAATGGCGCAGAAAGCAATTCCACTCTTCAACAATCTCATATACCCCATGTCGTCTGCTACGACTTCGGCGTAAAGACCAACATACTCCGCTCGCTCGCCTCATGGGCGCGCGTAACGGTCGTACCCGCGAAGACGCCCGCCGAGGAGGTTCTCGCGATGAACGCCGACGGCGTCTTCCTGTCCAACGGACCGGCCGACCCCGCCGCCGTCACCTACGCAATCGACAACATACGCAAACTCCTCGGAATCGCCAAGACCTCAAGCGATCAACCTTTCAAGCCCATCCCGACAATGGGCATCTGCCTGGGTCACCAACTGCTCGCGCTGGCCTGCGGGGCGAAGACCGGCAGGCTGAAGTTCGGGCACCACGGCTGCAATCATCCCGTCAAGAACCTGAGGACCGGCAAGGTCGAGATAACGAGCCAGAACCATAACTTCGCGGTCCTGCCGGACTCCGTTCCTGACTGCCTTGAGGTAACGCACGTAAACCTAAACGACAACTCCATCGAAGGCGTCCGCCACAAGACGCTGCCCGCGTTCTCAGTGCAGTACCATCCGGAATCGTGCCCCGGCCCCCACGACTCGCAGTACCTCTTCGCGGAGTTCAGGGCGATGATGGGCTAGGGGCAGACGCTTCATTTCCTTGCGTTGTAAGTGCCTTTTCGGCGATCTTCGCATGGCCGAACTTCTGAAGGCCGACAATGAAGATGTCCTGTGCCGTGCGACAAGTGTCAAGGAGCCGCAAACGGCTGCCCTGCCGCCACTCCTGAAGACCAAGGTAGTAGAACTTCCGCATGTCGTCGGCGATGATGAACGGCGGAATGCCATACTTGAGACATTCCTTCAGCAGGATCAAGCGCCCGACGCGACCATTGCCGTCCTGGAAAGGATGTATCTGCTCGAATCGCACATGCAGGTCGAGCAAGTTCTCGAAGGACTTCTCCGCGCCCTTCCACCACCCAAGCAACTTCGCCATTTCGTGGTGCACATTCTTGGCGGGACATGTCTCCATTTCGCCAACGACGTTGTCGAGGCGCTTGTAGTCGCCCACGGCGAACCACTCCTTGCGGCTGTCGGTCGTGCCGCTCTTGAGGATTTCGTGAAGACGCTTTATGTAAGCCTCCGTCAGCGCCGCCTTGGCTGTCGAAATGACCCTGTCAATTGCGCGAAAATGGTTGGCTGTTTCGACGATGTCGTCCACAGGAACGTCCGCACCGACCTCTCCGATTGTCTTTGTCTCGAATATCCAACGTGTCTGTTCGTGTGTAAGGCGGCTGCCCTCGATGTGGTTGGAGTTGTAGGTGAAGTCAATCTGGAGGCGGTGGTAAAGTCCGCCGGAGATACGAGAACTTCTTTCGGCGTCCAATACGCCGAGAACTGTCGTGGGAAACGGACGACGGCTCTTGCGCCCCGGCTTAGCTGCATTCGCCGGTATCCTCCATTCGCCGCGCTCCAATATCGCCCCAAAGATGCGCCCGCGGGCGCAGTAATTGCGCACCTGCCGAGGCGTTATTCCCCATTTTCTGGCAGTTTCATCTATCGTCCAGTAGTTCATCATTTCTCCTTTGCGGAAACTTTAGCAGCCTCAAAAGGAAGTTTATCCGGCAAGAATTCGTTCCTGTTTTCGCGAGATACGCTTCCGCGATGGGAATTATACCACACTCATCCTCGCGTGGGCAAGGCAGTCGCCCCATGAACCGCCGACCACACCTTTTCCCTCACTTACGCCGGGACAATGGCCTTGACGCCGACGGGATTATCAACGAGCTCAAGGAGATACGACTTCTGCGAAGGATTGTCGTCATCCACGAGAAGACGTGTCGCGACCTTGCGGCGATCAGGATCGAACACATGTCCAACGTCTCCGCATCCGATCCGCCGCCCCCACGCGATCATCTTCCGTCCGTTCCGATCGTCACCAAACAGCTCAACAATGCATTTCATGCATTTCCCCTTCTACCGACCATCCGCCGACACTTCCCGCGCCAGTCTGCCGCGTTCATCTGCCGGTAGCCCGTCTCTTCCGCCGTCTCGCGTCTTGCGCACTCCATCGGGTCTTCGCCGGGTTCGAGTCCGCCGGCGATTACCTCGACAAGAGCCGCTTCCGCCGCCTTGCGGTACTGCTTCACGAACACGAACTTGCCGTCTGGACGGCGGGCGAGGATGGCGACATTCGCCCGCGCCGCTAGGCGTCGGGTTGCCCGACGAGCGAAGCGAGAAGCCTTGCGAAGCAAGGTCGCAAGCGTTGCCGTGGCGTATCACCCCCCGCTTCGCCTTGCGCCCGTCGGGCAGCTCGATGTCGAGAAGATCAACGCTGATAATCTTCCCCGTGTACTTGCGCTCCATCGCAAGCGTCTTTTCTGTTAAGTCTTGCATCGCTGCTAATCCTGTAGAATGTGTTTTCTCGTCTGAAGTCATTTCTATTCTCCGATCGTTCCCATGGATTATACCACACTTATCCACGCGACGGCAGGGCGGGTGCCCCTTGGGCCGCCGTCCCGCCGTCAGTCGTCGTAGCGCTCCGGCCAGTCACATTCGTCTTTCAGAGACTCCCAATCGGCAATGCCATACTTCTCAATGATGCGCCGAGCCTCGGCCATGCCACTCTTCGACAGGATAATACGGCGCATGCGCCTACCACAGCGAATATAATCTTTGTCGCAGAGTTCGTTCAACACTTCTCGATCGTAGTTTGCCCATGCCGACCATGGCTCTTCCTCTCCGCGTTTCCTCTTAGCGCGCCAACGCATCAGAAACATAAGCGCAAGCGTCAACTCCCTGCTAGCCTCACTGGCTGACGTCAACGGCCGTGACACGTCCGGCCCCTCAGCATGTTTGACAGGGTTGCCGTACCGTCGCCATGATTCGGCCATGCGATCAAGTTCATAGGTGTCTCTGACATGGGCCGCCGCCATAAACCGCTCAAACCCAGGATCCCATCGTTTTTCTCCGCATCTCTCGTCAAGGATCTCCTCTATCTGGGCGCCATCGCCATGATAACTCCCATAAGAGACGTGACATAGCAATCGGTTTACCAAATACCTATCTGAAGAAAAGCCTACAAACGAACATTCGGCAAAGCGAGTATCCCAACCAGCCTGTCGAGTCCAACAAGTTTCCCACAATTCATTCTCCGTCGTCCGTCTGCAATCTTCGTCGCGAAAACCCTTGTTGTATGAATTGAACACTTCCGCCATTTCACGAAACGAGATGACTCCGTACAGATTCACTGCGGCGTTCATGCTCTCGACCAGATAATCCTGTCTACACCGCTGGCTGACAAAGGCACTGGAGAAAACCTTGTTGAAAAGCTGCACGATTTCCTCCGGAACCCGAATCTCACAATCATATCCGACCCGCCTAATGGAAACAAACGGACAGCTTTCAACAGCCTGGAACCTCTCCCCCAGGTCGTCTCCACCTCGCTGCGGGCCAGACTCGCAGGCTTCCTGAAAATAATGGTACGTCGTCTTATCGAACGACAGCAATATCCGCGCAAGCATCTTCTCATCCTCGGCAATGGCCTTGGCGAGCGCGGGCGACATTGTCGCCCTGTTCTTACGCTCCGACGAAGGGACGCCCCAATCACGGACGGCGTTTTTCAATACCTTCAACGATTTCTCGCTTAACACGTCAAGCAACTACATGTTTTCACACCTTTCTGTACTGTGACCTTCGTCTT
>JAFRBA010000057.1 GCA_017405115.1 Kiritimatiellia bacterium | reverse complement strand
CGGCGCGGCGGCGAGGGCGCGGGCAATGTGTACGTCTCGGGCATCGGTGTCGCGCCCACCGGAACGTGCGCGGCCGTGAAGGGCGGCGGCGGGCTCGCCGCGTGCACGCTCGCGGCGAACGGCGGCTACGGGCCGGCGACGCTCGCAGAGCTGGTGGAGAGCCCGTCGGAGGGCGACAGGGTGTCGGTTCCGGCAGGCGTGGCGACCACCGCCTTCGTTTACAAGAGCGGATGCTGGCACGTGCGCGTCAAGAAGGTCGTCGGCTCCTTCGGCGGCATGGACGTGACGAAGGACGTGTGGGAGGAGGCCGCGACGAACACCATCGCCCCCGCCCGCGGCTTCTGGTACATCAGGGAAATGCAGAAGTAGGATGAGATGCAAGTCGCAGAGCCCTGCGACTTGCATAGTTGACAGGTTGAAAGGTTGAAAAGTTGAAACCACCATCGAAACAAACGAACAAACGCTCGAGCATTCGCTTCCTGCTGCTGACGATTTTCATGTCGATTGCCTTCTCGGTCCGCTGCGAAGACAGCTACCTGTACTGGATGGTGACCACCGAAGACGACTACTGGCCGAGATTCAGCGCGGCGGCCCTGCGCACGATGGAGAGCGCCGACGGCGACAAGTCCGCCAGCACGCTCCTGGACGTCAAGGCGCCGGAGGATCTCGACGAGACGACGCAGCTGGGGACGTACGTGAACACCTACACGGTGTTCGGCTCGGGGCTCTACGAGGGCTGGACGTTCTTTGTGGAGCTGCTTAACTTCAATCCGAGCACGGGCGAATACAGTCATTCCGCATATCTGCCCGGCTACGGATACGACGAGCTGGTAAGGTCCGGTGCGCTCTTGATGGACTATATGACCCCGACCGGGCTGACGTTCGGCAACGCCTTCAACCTGTCCGCTGTTCCAGAGCCGTCGTCGGGCCTCATGCTGCTCCTCGGCCTCGCGGCGGTTGGTCTGAGGCGAAAGCGCCAGAGCTTGTTGCCGCACGCATAACTTCGCGGCAATTGTCCGTTTTGCAAGCTTGTCCAGCTCCCCGCTCGCGGCACAACCCGTCACTCCATATTGCCTCACGGCGCGCTAGCCGCATGGGTTTTGGGAGAATCTCTCCTTCTTTCCGCTGATGCGGGACAGAACGGATTTTTGATGCGCCCGCCGTGCCCAGAACACAGTGGAACTGTATCCGCCTGCACGAGAATTATGCTATAATATGCAAAATCAGTGCAGGCCATGTCTAACAAACGGAGGATGATGTGAAGCGTGCGGAGGATTGCCCCGTGCGGACGGGCGCGTGCCGTCCGAAGCTGCGCATAGGCTGCCATCTCAGCGCCTCGGGCGGCTACCTTGCGATGGCGCAGACAGCAGTGTCGATCGGCGCGAACGTCTTCCAGTTCTTCACGCGCAACCCACGGGGCGGCGCGGCCAAGCCCATCGACAGGGCGGACGTGGCGGCGTTCCTCTCATACGCCGAGTCGAACGGCATAGGCCCGATACTGGCCCACGCGCCGTACACCCTGAACGCGGCTGGCGCGGAGCCACGAGTGCGCGAGTTCGCGGAGTCGGTCATGGTGGACGACCTGAAGCGCCTCTCGCTCACGCCTGGCGCGATGTACAACTTCCACCCCGGCTCCCACGTCGGGCAGGGCGCGGAGGCGGGCATCGCGCTGGTCCAGTCGCACCTCAACCGCGTGATGGCGAAGGCCGCGGCCCGCGGGGAGCTCACTACGACCGTCCTCCTGGAGACCATGTCGGGCAAGGGCAGCGAGATCGGCCGCACCTTCGAGGAGATACGCGCGATCATCGATGGCGTGGAGCGCTCGGAGTCTGTGGGCGTCTGCCTGGACACCTGCCACGTCTGGGACGGCGGCTACGACATCGTGAACGACCTGGACGGCGTCCTGGACGAGTTCGACCGCGTGATCGGCCTGGACCGCCTCAGGGCGATCCACGTAAACGACTCGATGAACGCGCTCGGCGCGCACAAGGACCGCCACGAGAAGATCGGCAAGGGGAAGATCGGCCTTGACGCCTTCAGGAGGATCGTCAGCAGCCCGCGCCTCAGCGGGCTTCCGTTCTACCTTGAGACGCCCTGCGACCTGCAGGGCTACCGCGAGGAGATAGCGCTGCTGAAAGGGCTTGTGCAAGGGGACGAGATATTTGGTATAATGTGACCATGAGACTGATTGAAGAGCTGAAGGCTCGCGGGCTGGTGGAGGCGCTGACGGATCCAGGCATAGAGGCCGCACTGGACCGTCCGACGACGGTGTACTGCGGTTTCGACCCGTCGGCGCGGTCGCTTCAGGCCGGCAACCTCGTGTCCATGATCGTCCTGCGGCGCTTCCAGCAGGCGGGGCATCGCGTGATCGCCCTCGTGGGCGGCGCAACGGGCCTCATCGGCGACCCGAGCGGCAAGTCGGCGGAGCGCAACATGCTCACCGTGGAGCAGGTCGCGTACAACAAGGAGGGCATCCGCGAGAACCTTTCGCGGGTGCTGGACTTCGACGGCCCGAACGCCGCGGTGATGGTAGACAACTACGACTGGTACAAGGGAATGTCCGCCATCGAGTTCCTCCGCGACATCGCAGTCAACTTCCGTGTGCCGCAGATGCTCGCCAAGGAGTCCGTGAAGAAGCGCCTCGAGGCCAGCGAGGGCGCGCTCACCTTCACGGAGTTCAGCTACCAGATACTCCAGGGCAACGACTTCCTCCATCTCTACGACCGCTACGGCTGCAGGCTCGAGGTCGGTGGGGCGGACCAGTGGGGCAACATAACCGCCGGCACGGACCTCGTGCGCCGCATGCGCGGCGAGACCGCCTTCGGCCTAACGTTCCCGCTTCTGCTGGACTCTTCGGGCAGGAAGTTCGGCAAGAGCGAGGGCAACGCGCTTTTCCTCGACGCGTCGATGACGCCGGTCTTCGACTGGTACCAGTACTTCCTTCGCGCGGCGGACGCTGACGTCATACGCTACCTCAAGGTCTTTTCGATGCGTTCGCTCGAGGAGATCGCCGCGCTGGAGGCCGAGATGAAGGCCCGGCCCGAGGCGAGGATCCCGCAGAGGGCGCTTGCCGAGGAGCTCACTCGCCTCGTCCACGGCGAGGAGGGCCTCAGGAAGGCGCAGGAGGCGACCGAGGCCCTGTACGCGAAGAAGACCTCCGCCGATGTCGCGCGCGCCCAGGACGTGCCGAGCGCCACGGTCAGGCGCGAGGACTGCGTCGGCAAGGCCGTGTTCGCGGTCGCGGCCGCGGCCGGCATGTTCTCCTCCAACGGGGAGGCGAGGCGCATGGCGCGGCAGGGCGGGCTCTCCCTCAACGACGCGCGCGTGGACGACGCGCGTGTGTTCGCCGATTCCGACATCACGGCCGACGGGGTGGCCGTTCTCCGCAGCGGCAAGAAGAACTACTTTGTCCTACGGTTTTGAAAACCATCGAGAGATACGTCTTCGGCTCCTTCCTCTCGAGCTTCCTGCTCGCGTTCCTGGTGCTTTCCTTCGTGCTGACGATCAGCCTGCTGGTGAACATCGTCGACCTGATCATGGACGGCGTGCCGATGTCGCTCGTGGGCGAGTTCAGCATGGTGTCGCTGCCGGAGACCCTCCAGTGGTCGATGCCGATCGCGCTGCTCGTGAGCTCCATCCTGGTGTTCTCCCGCCTCTCCGCCGACAGCGAGATAGCCGCCATGCGCGCGTGCGGGATCAACCTGCTGTCGGTGGTCCGGTGGCCTGTTCTCTTCGGCGTGCTGTGCGTCGTGCTGGGGCTCTGGGTGAACAACGAGATCGTGCCGCGCGGGCACGAGGTCAGGCGCACCCTCAAGTCCAGGGTGTCGGTGAAGGCCGGGCTCAGCGTGCTCGAGCCCGGGCGGCTCATAAGCGACTTCCCCAAGGTGAAGCTCTACTTCGGGCGCAAGGAGGGCAACTGGCTCTACGACCTCGTCGTGCTCGACTACTCCAACCCGAAGGTCGACAGGCTGATCACGGCCGACAAGGCCCTTGTCACGCAGAACGGCTCGGACATTGACCTCGAGCTCTACCACATGACGGTCGACCCGGTGGACGAGGACCGCCCGACCATGGCCAGGGCGAACCGATTCGTCTACACGATGAGGAACGTGATAAAGCAGGCGAAGTACATCAAGCGGGTGAAGGACTTCCGGTTGTTCGAGATGCTCGGCCGCATCCGCGCGCTCCGCGCGATGGCGGCCGAGATAACCGGCTCCGGCGCCGTCGACAGGGCCAAGCGCGACTTCGTCATGCGTGAGCTCAGCTCGCACCGCGTGGAGCTGAACAAGCGGTTCGTGTTCGCCATGGCGTCCGTATGCTTCGTCATGATCGGCATCCCGCTCGGAATCCGCTCCCAGCGCCGCGAGTCCACCATAGGCATGGCCATATCCCTCGCGGTCGCGCTGGGCTACTACGTCGTCGTCATCCTCATGCTCTCGTGCGAAGAGGCGTACTGGGCGCATCCGGAGATACTCATCTGGCTGCCGGTCGCGGCATGCCTGCTCTTTTCGGTCAGGCTGATGCGACGGCACCTTTGAGCGGACGACTTGGAGATCTGGGAAAGGAAGTTCCAATGGCGAAGATACATCCGACGGCAATCGTGGAGGACGGCGCGGTACTGGGTGCCGACGTGGAGGTAGGGCCCTACGCGTTCGTCGGCAGGAACGTGCGTCTTGGCGACGGGACGGTCGTCAAGCAGGGGGCCATCGTCGACGGCCACACCACGATCGGAAGCCAGTGCCAGATATTCCCGTACGCCTGCATCGGGATGAAAACGCAGGACCTGAAGTACAAGGAGGGGTCTGTCTCGTTCGTCGAGATCGGCGACCGCACCGTGATACGCGAGTTCGCCACCGTGCACCTTGGCACGGCGGACGGCGAGAAGACGATCATCGGCAGCGACTGCCTCTTCATGTGCTACTGCCATGCCGCCCACGGCGTGATCCTCGGCGACCACGTGATATGCTCCAACAACAACCAGCTGGCCGGCGACGTGCACATACAGGACTGGGCGATAATCGGCGGCAGCTGCGCCGCCCACCAGTTCTGCACCATCGGCAAGCACTCCATGATAGGCGGCTGCTCGAAGATCCGTCAGGACGTGCCGCCGTACATGCTCTGCGACATGCACGAGAGCTCGCTGAGGGCGATAGGCGTGAACGTCGTCGGCCTGACCCGCCGCGGATTCCCGAAGGACGTCATCCAGGCCCTGAAGGAGGCCCACCGCTTCATCTACCGCTCCGACCTGAACAGGTCGCAGGCGCTCGAGCGCGTAGAGAACGACGTCGAGCAGTTCGACGAGGTGAAGGAGCTCGTCGCGTTCTACCGCCATTCCCAGAGGGGCGTTGCGTGAAGTACACCTTCGACTCCCGCGAGGTCCGGCCGGGCATGGGCTTCGTCGCCCTCAAGGGCGAGAAGTGCGACGGCAGGGACTTCATCCCGCAGGCCCGCGCCGCCGGCGCGGCGGACGTCATCGTCGGCCTTGACGAGCTCCAGCGCCGCGCGCGCGAACGCCGTCGCACGCTCCGCGCCAAGGTGATCGGCGTCACCGGCTCCTCCGGCAAGACCACGACGAAGGAGTTCCTGAAGACGTTCCTCGCATGCCCCGGAACGGAGGGGAACTTCAACAACCACATCGGCCTGCCGATGACGATCTTGGACTGCCCGGACGACGCCGACTTCCTCGTCCTGGAGATGGGCACGAACCATCCCGGCGAGATCGCCGCGCTTTGCGACATCGCCGATCCCGACATCGGGGTCGTCGTGTCCATCGGCACTGCGCACCTCGAGTTCTTCGGCTCGCGCGAGGGCATCGCCCGCGAGAAGATGACCCTTGCCAACCGCGCAAGGGACTTCGCAGTGCTCCCGGAGGACGCCGCGGCGAACGTGCCGCCGTTCCCGTGTCCGCTCCCAGGCCCGCACAACCTGGCCGACATGTCCCTGGCGTACGCGGTCGCGCGCCGCCTGGGCGTGTCCGACGAGGTGTGCGCCGCGCGGCTCTCCGACTTCGCGCTGCCCGGCGCCCGCTGGCGTCGCGTCGAGAAGTGGGGAGCGACTTTCATCGACGACACGTACAACGCCAACCCCGACTCGATGGTCGCGGCGCTGGACGCGTTCGCATCCACCCCGTGCGACGGGCGGCGCATCGCGGTGCTCGGCGACATGTTCGAGCTCGGCCCCCAGGCCGCAGAGCTTCACAAAAAGGTCTTCGCGCACGCAATGGGCCTCGGGCTGCCTCTTGTGATCGGCGTGGGCGAGCTTTCCTCGCAGTGCCTCTGCCACCTGGTCTACAAGAACGTCGCCTCGCTCAAGAAGCGCTTCCGCGTCGACATCTCCGCAGGCGACCTCGTGCTCCTCAAGGCGTCGCACGCAATGCGCCTCGGGGACCTCCTCGAGGATTGAGCAGCTCCATCGCCTCATGTAGGTTGACACAAACAGGAGTCTATGCTGTTTTATGCGTAAGGTTGTGTTGGTGACGGCTGGCGAAGACCGGCTTCCGGCTGGGACGGCGGAGGCTATCCGTGCATTTGCAGACTTTCGTGCCAAGCGCTGCGAAACGCCGGAGGAACTGCTTGCGACGTTCCCCGACGCCGAGGTCTGCTGGATGTTCGGTCCCAACCTCTGCCTCAAGCCCGAGGCACTGGAGAAGTTGCCGAACCTAAAGGCGTTGCTGCGCTCCGGCTCCGGACTTGATGCGCTTCCGTGCGAATGGGCGAAGGCGCACGGCGTTGGGGTCTATAACACGCCAGAGTCGATTGCCGAATGTGTCGCTGAACATGCCGTCGCGCTTCTTGTCAGCTACATCCGCCAGATTCCGCAGTACAACGCTCGCGCCAAGGCGGGCTACGAGTGGGGCAAGGTAGAGGGCATGGACTGGCACATCTCGCATCGTACGCTCGGTCTTGTCGGATACGGCAACATAGCGCGGCGAGTTGAGAAGATGATGAGCGGCTTCGACATGCGCACAATCCACTACGATCCGTTCGTGCCGGACTCCATCGACCTCGATACGCTTCTCAGGGAGTCGGACTATGTCTCGATACATTGTCCGCTCACGTCGGAGACAAGGGGATTGATCAACGCCGACCGGCTTAGGCTGATGAAGCCGAACGCGATTCTCGTGAACACCTCGCGAGGCCCCGTAGTTGACGAAGAGGCGCTTGCGGACGCTCTCGACGCAGGCACCGTCGGCGGCGCGGCGATTGACGTGATGTGCGAGGAGCCGCCGGACGTCAACAGTCGTCTCCTTCAGCACCCGAAGTGCATCGTCACCCCGCACGTCGCGGCGTTTTCCTGCGACTTCGAGAAGAACTTCTTCTCCGCGTCGGTCGAGAAGCTCTCTGTCATTTGCCGGAGCATTGATCAAGGCCCCGGCGGGGATGGGGGCTTTCTCGGGACCTCAAATCGTTCATGTGGCAAGTAGGAAACGCTCGCCAATTTCCGGATGATGAAAATCGCCAATCGGTGTAGTGTGCGTGTTGTGAAAAATCTACATTTGGTGTGATATACGCCTTGTGGAAAATCTCCGTTTGGTGTATAATACACGCCGAAGCACCAATGGGGATGTTATGCCATGAAGCGAAAATTCTATGAAACACTGCTGGAGTGGAAGGCGAAGCGGGCTAATCGTTTTGCGCTGTTGATCGATGGCGCAAGGCGTGTAGGCAAGAGCTGGATAGCCGAGGAATTCGCCAAAAACGAATACGCCAGTTATCTGCTGATAGACTTCAGCAAGGCTTCACGCGGCATAAGAACCATATTCGAGGAGAATCTCGGCGAACTCGACACCTTCTTCATGCTTCTTGAGGCGGAAACCGGAGTAAGGCTCGTCCGTGGAAATGCCTTGGTCGTGTTTGACGAAGTGCAGGAGTTCCCAAGGGCCCGCGAAGCCGTCAAGACGCTGGTTGCCGATGGGCGATACCACTATCTTGAAACCGGCTCGCTCATCTCGGTCAAGAAGAATACCGCCAACATCGTGATACCGTCAGAAGAACTGCACCAGAAGATGTATCCGATGGACTTCGAGGAATTCCTCTGGGCGACTGGGCGGGAATCGATGATGGACGCGGCAAGGAAGTTCTTTTCGGAGCGCAAGCCACTAGGGCAGACGGTACATCGGCGGATGATGGAGGCGTATCGTCAGTATCTCGTCGTGGGAGGCATGCCGCAGGTGGTTTCTGAATTTGTCCGCTCTCACGATCTTACCGAGGTCGATCAGCAGAAGCGCTCAATTCTCGAGCTTTACAGAGCCGACATCTGGAAACATGCCGGTGCGCTGGCACCGAAGGTGGAGCGGATATTCGACGAGATACCCGACCAGCTGTCGCGCCACGAGAAGAACTTCCGTGTCGGCAGCCTTGAGGCCAAGGCGAGGATGCGGGACTGGTCTGACGCCTTTCATTGGCTGGAATCCGCCATGTTCGCGAATCTGTGCTGGAACTCGACCGATCCGAATGTCGGCCTCAAGATTAATCTGGACAGGAAGTCGATGAAGTGCTACATGGCGGACACAGGACTTCTCGTCAGCCATGCGTTCGACGAGAACGAGCTTGCGAGGGAGGAGATACACAGGCGTCTGCTACTTGACAAGATTGAGGTGAACAAGGGCATGCTCGTCGAAAATCTTGCAGCTCAGATGCTTGTCGCTTCCGGACACACGCTGTCTGTCCCTTCCGAATCAAGTTCCGTAAGCGCGAACGACCGGATGGAAATAGACTTCGTCGTGTCAAAGTCAAAGTTGACCCGGCGGCACAACATTCTTCCGATTGAAATCAAGGGCGGGGCCAATGTCACGCATTCATCCCTCGACAAGTTCATGAACAAGTACGCGGAGTGGTGCGGCGAGGCCTTCCTTTTCTCCGGCAAGGATGTCTACATGGATGGTGGCGTGACATATCTCCCTCATTACATGCTGCCGTTTGTATAGGCGCCAACTTCAATTTCTCAGGTTCTAGCGAGGTGTTGCCGGATTGTGATATTACATATTGCCGAGTTGTTATGCAATAATCATGTATAATACGTTCGATGAGGAAGCCAGGACAGATTCCGGTTGTGGTCGTTGCGTTGCCGTTCGCCTACCAGGACGGCATAGACAAGTACAACGGCATCATGCGTTACCTGCGCGAGAGCAGGGCCGACTGGGAACTGCGGATCGTCAGGGACGTACTGGCCGTCGGGCAGTTCTGCGAGTTCATGTCGAAGGGGGCGTCCGGTGTGATCTGCGGGTCGATAGGCAGCATCGAGGTGGCCCGCAGCGACGCCTACATACCTGCGGCATGCCTGGATGCCTGCAGTGAGCGCAAGACGCCGATGGTCGGCTTGGACTGGCCCGTCGAGGAGCTGAAGGGCCGTCTGCCACGCAAGTTCTCCTTTCTTAACGTCGACTCGGAGAGGATCGGCAAGCTGGCGGCGCAGACGATGATGAACTCGGGGCGGTATGCCTCGTATGGATTCGTCGGCGCATATCGGGGCTGTGTCTGGTCGCGGAACCGGGGGGCGTTCTTCGCGCGCGAACTGCGGAGGAACGGCATGCACAACGTGCGGATGTTCAATGGCGACGCAATGTCGGAGTCCGACGGCCTGCTGGCGTGGCTGGCCGCGCTTCCCAGGCCCGCGGCGATATTCGCCGCGAACGACTGCACAGCCGACTTTGTCATGAAGACCTGCATGCGCGGCGGGCTGCGGGTGCCGGACGACTTTTCGGTCCTGGGGGTGGACGACGATCCCGTGTTCTGCGTCCACACGCGGCCGACCCTCAGCAGCATACATCCGGACTTCGAGGAGATGGGCTATCTCGCGGCGAAGGAGCTGGCGCGGCTGATGGGCGGGAGCGAGTGCGGCAGGCGCATGGTTGTCACGGGGAATCCGACGGTCACGAGCCGCATGTCCACGGCTCCGAGCTCGCCCGCCGGCATGATGGTGCGCCGTGCGGAGGAGATCATCGCCCGCCGCGCATGCCAGGGGCTGGACTCCAACGCGATTGCGGACGAGCTCAAGATATCGAGGCGTCTGCTCGACCTCCGCTACCGCCAGTTCAAGGGAGTGTCCGTCCGGGACGACATCATACTTGCGCGCATAAGGCGAGCAAAGCACTTGCTGGCCTACAGCGGGCACTCGATCGGCACGATATGCAAGATGTGCGGATATCGCACGGAATCGTACCTCGGCAAGGTGTTCATGAGACGCGTGGGCGTCTCGATGGGAGAATATCGGAACCACAGCAGGAAAGGCGGCTGAACATGGAGATCAACGGTCTGGAGGTGTTTCTTGGAAAGATCCGCAATGGCGAGATGCCGCTCGGCGCGGCGATAACGTTCACCGACCCGGCGGTGACGGAACTCGCATGCTCGTCCGGCCTGGACTTCGTCTGGCTGGACGGCGAACACGGCGAGTTCGGCCGCGAGACAGCCATGCTCCACCTGATGGCCGTGAAGGGGACGGGCGTGGCGAGCCTCTACCGCGTTCCAAACTGCGACCACACGGAGATAAAGCGCATCATAGACTTCGCGCCGGCCGGCGTCATCATACCGATGGTGCTGACGGCCGAGGACGCGGCGCGAGCGGTGGACGCCTGCCGCTATCCGACCAACGGCGGCAGCCGCGGCTTCGGGCCTCGACGCGGGCTTGACTATGGCGCCGGCGATGCCGCGGAATACCTGGAGAAGTCTGCGCACGAGCCGCTCGTCATGATTCAGCTTGAGCACATCGAGGCGGCGCGCAACCTCGACGAGATCCTCGAGGTGCCGGGCATCGACGCCGTCATCGTGGGACCATACGACTTCACCATGTCGATGAAGAAGCCCGGACAGTTCCACGACCCGGAGGTCGTGTCTACGCTGGACGAGTGCTGCCGCAAGGTCAGGGCCAAGGGCATCCTCCTCGGATGCTACACCGAATGCGACTTCGACCTGTGGAAACGCCGCGGAGTGCAGTTCATGGCGATCAAGAACGACACGAGCGCGATGATGCTCGGATTCCACGCGATGATGGAGAAGGCGAGGGGTGTTGGGGGTTAAGAGTTGGGAGTTAAGAGTTGGGGGTTGAGAGTTGAGAGTTAGGAGTTGAGAGTTGAGAGTTGGGAGTTGGGCATGGTTGATGAGGTGAAAAGGGCGCTTGAGGCGAACCGTGCGGCATACGATGCGTTGCGCGCGAACCTGCGCGTCGGCATGACCGAGAAGGACGCCTTCGCGGTCGTGCGCGATGCGGTCGACGCGGTCTGCGGAGCGGAGATGCACGAGTTCATCGGCGATTTCGTCGGAGGGGCGCGTTCTGGTGCGATTGAAGGCCCGCCGACAGACTACGCGTTCCAGACAGGCGACGCCTTCATACTCGACCTGTCCGTCCGCCGTGGAGAGACGTGGAGCGACACGTGCCGCACGTTTTTCTTTGGCGAGCCTTCGGCGCGGCAGCGCGATGCGTACGAGACGGTCTTGGCATGCCAGAGGCTCGGCGAGGGGATTGTCCGCGCCGGAGTCTGCTGCGAAGACGTGAAGAGGGAGGTGGAGGCGTTCTTGGCTGCTCGCGGCCTTGGCGGGAAGATGCCGCACCATGTCGGGCACCTGGTCGGGCAGAAGCCGTACATGAAGCCCGCGTTTGAGCTTGGCGACCGGTCACGCCTTGACGTCGGCGTCGTCTGCACGTTGGAACCAGGTCTGTATTTCGAAGGGGATTTCGGCATCCGCGTCGAGAACGACTACCTTGTCGGCGCCGATGGGCTTGCGAACCTTTTTGACTATCCACGTGAAATGGAGTTCTTTGTGTTATGAAGGCATGGGTTTGGGAGGGAACGGACAACATCCGCCTGGAGGCGGGATATCCCGATCCGGTGGCGAAGCCAGGTTGGGTCGTCCTGAAGGTGCGTGCTGCGGGCATCTGCTCTACGGACGTGTCGATCATTCGCGGGCGATTCGGCGCGTGGAATCCGCCCGGCGTCCTGTGCCATGAGATCTGCGGCGAAGTCGTGGAGCTCGGTGACGGTGCGAAGGGCGTCGGCGTCGGCGACCGCGTCGTCGTCGAGACTTCCGTCGGTTGCGGGATCTGCGTCAAGTGCAGGACAGGCAACAAGCATCTCTGCCCCGAGGCCGGCGAAATCGGGTTCCCCCCGTTCGACGGCGGATACGCGGAGTACGTTGCCGTGCCGGACAACTGCTGCCGCAAGATGCCGGACGCGATGACGGACGAGCAGGGCGCGATACTGGAGGCGTCGATATGCCCGTTTGGCAGGATCTACAGGAATCCCCCGCAGATGGGCGCGACTGTTCTGGTGCAGGGCGTTGGAGTCGCGGGGCTTTCGTTCATACAGGCGGTGAAGTGTTTCGGGGCGAAGAAGGTGATCGCCGCCGGACGGAATCTGTCGCGCCTTGACGACGCCAGACGCTTCGGCGCCGACGTGGTCGTGAACGTCAAGGAGCGGGACCTAGCCGAAGTCGTCCGCGAGGAGACCGGCGGTCTCGGCGTCGACCTCTCCATTGACGCTGCAGGCGCGGCGGCGACTTTCGACAACGCGCTCAGGCTGTGCGCAGCAGGCGGAGTCGTCCATCTGTACGGACTGCCGCCGTCGGGCGAGAAGATGGCGCTGCCGGTTGATGACGTCATATTCCGCCAGCTGACGAT
This sequence comes from Kiritimatiellia bacterium, assembly GCA_017405115.1. Next base: position 48,248 of record JAFRBA010000057.1, on the reverse strand, counting down.
CCGAGGAGGAACCAACAACGAGCTTGCCTGGGTTCCGCTCATGGACCTCATTGCAGGCGGCAGGTTCAACAACGCCGACATGGTGACTCACCGTTTCGGATTCGAGGAGCTGCCCAAGGCGATAGACCTCGTCGACCGCCATCCCGACGGGCTGATCAAGGCAGTGATCAAAGTTTGAGAGGTTTGAGAAGTTTGAGAGGTTTGAGAGGTTGATGGTATGGCAACAAAGAAACAGTTTGAGAGGTTTGAAAGGTTTGAGAAGTTTGAGAGGTTGATGGTATGGCAACGATAAAGAGGTTTGAAGATATCATAGCATGGCAAGAGGCACGTAAACTTGCCTGCATGGTGTACTGTCTAACTTCTGCTGGTGATTTTGCAAGGGATTTTGGGTTGAGAGATCAAATTCGGCGTGCTGCGGTTAGTGTTGGCAGCAATATCGCGGAGGGCTTTGAACGCAATGGCAACAAAGAATTCGAGAAGTTCCTCTGGATTGCCAAGGGGTCGGCCGGAGAGGTTGTGTCGCAGTTGTACACTGCGATAGACGCTGGATATGTCTCAGAAGAGCAGGTCTTAGAGGTTTCAGAACAAGCACGTCACTGTGCGTATCTAATCTACAAATTTATTCAATCCCTCAAATCTTCTACCATTACAGGCGAGCGTTACAAACCGCCTCAAACTCCTCAAACGTCTCAAACCCCTCAAACCTCTCAAACCTAATAAAGGACTAACCATGAAAATCGTAAAAGTCGAGGCAATCCCCGTCCGCCAGAAGGGTGAGATCAAGGAGATCAACGACAGCGCGCAGGACGGCATCATAGTTCGCGTGACGACCGACGAGGGGATAGTCGGCTACGGCGAGGTGGACTCCGCGCCGTGGGTCATCAAGTCCATCATCGAATCGCCAGTCTCGCACCGCACGTGCCAGGGCCTTGCCAACGTCGTCGTCGGACGCGATCCGTTCGACTACAGGAAGATCTGGGACGACATGTACCTGCACTGCAACTTCTACGGCAACCACGGCGCGGCGATCCAGGCGATGAGCGGCATCGACATCGCGATCTGGGACATCCTCGGCAAGGCGCTGGGCAAGCCCATCTGGCAGCTCTTGGGCGGCAAGTACCGCGACAAGGTGCGCTGCTATGCGTCCGTTCTCATGCCCTACTCAGAGACAGAGGCGAAGGAAGAGGCGCTCAAGTGGAAGGAGAAGGGGTATACGGCCATCAAGCTCGGCTGGGGCGGCTTTGAGCAGGACCTCAACACCGAAGTGAAGCTCGTCAAGGCGGCGCGCGAGGCGGTCGGAGACGACATCGACCTCATCTTCGACATCGGGTACATCCCGTCCGACAAGGTGACCATCGACGTCGCCAGCCGCATCCAGCTCGTGAAGGCGATAGAGAAGTACAACCCCTACGCCGTCGAGGAGGCGCTTTGGCCGCACGACTACCTCGGCTACAAGCGCTTGCAGGAATCGACATCGGTGCGCATCGTCTGCGGCGAGAACGAGACGACGCGCTTCGGCTTCAAGCAGCTGATCGACTACTGCAAGCTCGGATTCATCCAGCCGGACATCACGCGCTGCGGCGGCATCACCGAGGCGGTGCGCATCGCGTCCTACGCCGAGGTGAACGCCATCAACGTGGTGCCGCACTGCTGGAGCTCCGGCATCGTCGAGGCGGCGTCGCTGCAGATCATCGCGTCCATCCCGAACGCGGAGCTCCTCGAATACTGCGAGCAGGACACGCCGATACGCCACGACCTCGTGCCGGACGACATTCCCGCTGTCAACGGCTATGCCGACGTTCCGACAAAGCCCGGTCTCGGCATCGAGGTCTCCGACGAGGCGATCGAGTTCTATAGGTGTGATAGTTATTAGTGCTTAGTGGCTAGTGGCTAGTGCTTAGTGGCTAGTGGGTAGAGGCAAGGAGGTTGGTTGATGGCAAAGGGAAACAAGCTGACGATTGCGGTGATGTTCGGCATGGTGTTCATGGTGGGGTTCGTCACCATGTTCACGGGGCCGCTTGCGGCGGTGATGAAGGCGCAGTTCGGCGCGTCGAACGCGCTTTCGCAGTTCGGGTCTTCGGCGAACTTCCTCGCATACCTCTTCATGGGGCTTCCCTGCGGGATGGTCCTCAAGCGTCGCGGATATCGCTTCACGTCGCTGGCGGCCGTGTCCGTCGGCATTCTCGGCGTGGCGTTGCAGATTCTGGCCGGCTTCGTCGCCTCGTTCGGCGTGTACGTCGCGGGCGCGTTCGTGGCGGGGCTTTCGATGTGCATGCTGAACGTCACTGCGAATCCGCTCCTGAACACGCTGGGCGGCGGCGGCAACGGCGGCAACCGCCTTGTGCAGTACGGCTGCACGTTCAACTCCGTCGGCGGGATGAGCTCGCCGCTGATCCTCGGCTTCCTCATCGGAAACGAGGTCGCCAAGGCGAACGTCCTGGACGCGCTTCCGGTGCAGATCGCCGCGCTCGTGTTTTTCCTCTTCGGCTTTTTCGTGATCGTGCGGGCCGACATACCGGAGCCGCACCTCGAGCCGAATGCGCCGTCGCCGTGGCGCGACGTCCTTGCGGCGTTCAAGTACCGCCGGTTCGCCCTCGGGGCGCTCGCGATGTTCCTGTTCGAGCCGGTCGAGTGCGGAATCTGCAACATGGTGAACCTCTACCTCACGGCAGAGGGCACTCCGGCGTACGCCGGCGCGGTCGTTGGCGGCGCGATGGTGTCCGCCTACTGCGCCCTCATGATGGTCGCGCGCTTCGGCGCGGGCATCCTCGGCAACCGCGTCTCTCCGCGGGCGATGATATCGTCCGCCGCCATCTACTGCATCGTCCTTCTCGTGGCGGCGGCAAACGTGCCGTTTGCCAAGGTGGCGATTCCGTTCACGTCCACGGCGGTCCCCGTGTCGGCTATCCTGATGACGCTCTGCGGTCTTGGCATCTCGGTGATGTTCGGCGGAATATTCAATCTGGCGACGGAGGGGCTTGGACGCCTCGTGCCCGTCGCCTCCGGCATCACGATGTCGCTCGTCTCCGGCGGCGCGCTCCTCGCGGTCGTCGGCGTCGTCACGGACCGCTTCGGCCTGCTCTCCAGCTGCTACGTCTTCACGGGTCTTCTCGCCTACATTCTCTACTACGCCGCCATCGGCTCCCGCGCCAAGCCAGTGTAGGTGAAGGCGAGTGCTTTGACTTTTGAGGGGTCACGACGGCGGAGGCCTGTCCCCGTCAGGTGTTGCCGCGTATGAAACGGGCCTTCAGCGTCGGCAGACGGGGATGGCGTCCCTTCAGGATGTCAAGAACGAATCTGGCAATGTGGTTTCCGGTCGAGATCGGATCGTACTCGACTCTGGTAAGCGGGCGGAACCAGAATGAGGCGAAGCCTCGGTTGGAAATCGTGGCAATCCGTATGTTGGCCGGATCGGTGAGTCCGCAGGCTGCGAGCGCCGTGAGCCCGCCCATGGCGAGGAAGTCGTCGTAGAAGAAAATCGCGTCGGGAAGATGTTTACGCGGGAGATTGCGGTCGATGTAGTCTTTCATCCCTTCCAGCGCCGCTTGAGGCAGGTCGTGAAGCGCGTTGACGTGCTCGCCTGGACAAAAGTTCAACGTGTTCACCGAAATGCCTGCATCGTAGAACGCCCGTGTATAGGTCCTTTCGGGCATCATTCGCTTGAAGTCGACGATCAATACGCTTTTGACCCCGCCTTTGCGCCAGTAATCGGCGAGCTGTCGTGCACATTTGGAATCTGGCCTTGTCCAGCTTAGGCGTGCTGTCACTTTTGGCAACTCCCTTGGATAGTCGTTGAGAACCATGTATTTCACGCCTGCATTAACGAGCATCTTGCAGAGTGTGGCATTTGCACTGTTGACGATTGCGAAGTCGATTCCGTTGGCGAGATGCCGGAGGAGAGCTTCCGATCGGAAGATGCCGTCCTCCTTGCCCTGCCACGGCAGATGGACTTGGGAGAATTCGTAGCCGACATCTTCCAACACAGTTTGCATTCCAAATGCGATACGGGAATCATGAAACAATCCTCCGTGGGTGTGCGTTACGAAAAGGACTTTCCCGAGCCATTTTCGGTAGGCGAGTCCGTTTACGATCGCGCCCACATGGCGTCGTACGGAAACAAGACCCTTTTCCGCCAGAATGCCTATGCCGCGGCGCGGCACGAAAGCGCTTACGCCGAGGAGACTCTTCCATTCGGCAATCGTCGGCATTTTATCTCCGTGCGTGTAGCGCCCATCCTCGATGCCTGTTTCAACGGCTTCGACGAATTGCCCTACAAGGTCTGGACGTTTGCGGTCTATGGTAATCTTCCATTTTTCCATGCAAGTATTATAGCATATTGCATGTCATTGTGCATCTCGACCCGCAATCTTGCATATTTTTACTGTCGGTTTTGCTATGATAGCGCCAATTCAACAGAAAGGACAATCCGAACATGATTAGAAAACTTGCTTGCCAAGCGACACTCGTCGCAATAGCAACATTGTGGACACCGTGTTTATTCGCAGTAGATGCGGTCTTGAAAGAAAGTGCGACAGACTGGTTGGTCCCGTCCAATTGGAGTGACGCCACAACTGGCGAAGCCTTGACCACAGCGCCGATATCGATCGGTGACGAGGTGACGCTTACGCCTTCTTCTTGGGACAAAGAGGTGGCATATGGCACCAAGACCTCCGGAAGCAAAATGCCGGACTATGCGATCGGCACGCTTCATGGCAGCTATCAGCGCATTCAATACGGATATTTCAGCGGCACCTACGATACCGCCTCTCTGGTTGATACTCCGGCCAACGTCTCCGAATTCACAATCGTCAATCCCAACGACTTCCATGGTTGGCTTCAAGCGGGGTATAGTTATTATCGTTTCTATTTCCCGTGCACGGCCGGAACGCCGGTCGTCGCGCATCTTGCGCCGAGCACCCATCTCGAAGTCAAGGTTGCCTCCGGCGGAAGGGCGGTTGTGGCCGACCTTTTCTCTCGCGGCAACATCACCAAGACCGGTACGGGCGTTCTCGAGATCGACTCCACGCGCACGGGGCGCAATCGCGTGTTCGTGAAGGAAGGGGCGCTCGCCTTCGGCGGCGCACGGGCGAATCTCGAATCGGTGCTTGCGAAGGCGAGTTTCCACATTGACGCGAGCGACGCGGCCTCGATGACGCTTGGCAGGGACGCCGACGGCCGCACGACCGTCGAGCGGTGGAACGATGTGCGCGGGAACGGCGAATACGCGCGCCCGATTGTAAAGTCGGATGTAGTCAGCGACAACGCGGTGTATCTGCAGAATCCGCGGGCACCGTACATATCCGAAGCGAAATCCACGACTGGACTTCCGCTAGTTGATTTCGGCGCGACGCCAAATGACGACCCGGCATTGGGTCCGACCGGCTGCGGAATGCGGCTTTCAAGCCAATTCCAGGCGAAGGAAGTCGTCTACGTCATTGCCCGCCCTGACAACCAAAACCAAAGTTTCGCGATGGGCGACACGGCAAATTACTATTTCCATCCGGGTGGCTATGCGCTTTTCCTGACTGCCAGCGGGTATCCATTGAGCACCATTGCCGAGAAATACTGCTTTGTCAATGGTTCTCCGTTTCCGTTCGGAGGCGATTGCAGGTCCATCCAAACCTCGCTCCATACTGTTGACGTGGCGCTTGGTTCCGCAGCGCCGGTCTCGCTCCTCGCGTGCGATCGGTTCATTGCCGCGAACACAGGCGGCATGCGCATGGCGGAGGTGCTGTTCTTCGAAGACATGCTCACCGATGACGAACGTACCGTTCTTGAGAACTATCTGCACCGCAAATGGCACGAGAACGTTGACAAGGGCGGTGTCTCGCCGGATGCGGTCGTCGATGCGGTGAGGCTTGCCTCCGGCACGTCCATCGAGGTCGCCGCCGGCGTCACGGCCCGAGTCAACTATGTCATCACCGATTCTTCGACTGGTCTCGTAAAAACCGGCGCGGGCACGTTGGAAGTGGGTGCTATCGTCGATGACAACGGAAAGCCGCTCCGAATAAGCCCCGATGTGCGCGGCGGTTCGGTCGCCACAGGGCGACTTCTCAGCATCGGGACGTCCGCAGCCGCCGATCCCTACATCTGGCTTGACTCCTCGACGGGTGTCGAACAGTCCGGCGATGTTGCGAGATGGTCCGACAAACGCGACAACGGCCGGTACGCCTACACGCCGGAAACCATTGCCAACAAGCCGCAGTACGTCGCATCCGCGCTTGCGGGTCGTCCCGCCGTGGATTTCGGCATAGCGAGAGGGCAGGGCGGCACTTACATGAAATTCAACGTTGACGGTTCGAACGCCTACGCGGCGTTCATGGTGGTGCGTCCAAACCAGAAGGACACCAGTTATGGCTACAACGACCGTCCGCCGCTTTTCGGCGATTCGCAGTTCCAGTTGTTCCGGTTCAGGAATGCGTCGGTTCTCTCCCGCTACTACTACAACTGTCTCGGTGAAGCGGCAGGCTGGAATGTCAACGGTTCGGCGGTAAGCCCGGCAGTTAATCTCTCTTGGTTCGAGCAGACGGACGAATTCTTCCTCGTCAGTTTCTCCAGCGGCACATCGATTGTCGTGGATCGCCTCTTCTCCGAGAGAGACAATGCGAACAATTCCGGTGGCTTCCAGATCTGCGAGTTCATTTCGTATGACCGGAAACTTTCCGCAGATGAAGTCGCCTCAACAGAGGCATATCTGATGAATCGCTGGTTCGCGAAGGCCCACCCGCTGGCGGTTGTTGGCTCGGTGGATTTTGCGGCAAACGAGCCGGTGACGGTCGATTCCGACGGATACGCCACCTACGACCGTGTTTACGGAGGCAACGGTTCGCTTGTCAAGACCGGTGCCGGCGTTGCAGATGTGACCGGCTCGATTGACGACTTCACGAACATCACGGTCAACGGCGTCCTCAATCTGCGTGATTCGCTTCCGGATCGTGGTGCGGTCATCCATTTCGATGCGGCCGACACGGCGGGCATGGAACTGAGCGGCGGCAACGTCCTCACATGGCAGGACGTGCGGCGTTCCGGCCCGCTCGCGACTTCGCTCTGGACGGTCCAGGGAGAAACCTGCCCGGGTGACGCCTACGCCCACGCACACCCAATCACTGACACGGTCGATATCGGCGGGGTTTTGCGTCCGGCGGTCAAGCTTGGCACCATGAAGAGTTCCGATGCTGCCGGCTTTCAGCTGTCGGCAACATTCGAGGGCATTGATTTCTACACCGTCTTCAACGAGCCAAACTACACAGGGGATGATGCCGGACGCGGGATGATCGTCGGCTGCGGCAGCGACATCGCCTTCTGGAATCGTGGCTACAATAGGGAGATACTCGGCGGCTATCTTATCGGCAGTAAGATACTTCCGTCGCTGATCGAAGTTGACGGAGTTGAGTACACGAAGAATCAGCGAGCTCCGAACGGAACGCATCTCTTCTCGTTCACAATGGAGGCGCTTGCCAAGGTTCCGTACATCGGTTCGGACCGCCACAACTGCGGGACTGGCGGCGGTGCGATGTTCGAGCAGGTTGTGTTCGCCTCGGCGCTGGAGCCTTCCGCCCGCGCCCGCGTCCAGGACTACCTGACCGCCAAGTGGTTCGGCGCGGCGAACGGTGCCAACTCCACTGCCGACAAGGTGTTCGTCTTCAATTTCGACGCGGACGGCAATCTCGGACGCCTTGAGTTCGATGGCTTTCTTGATGGCTCGGACGGCATCCATTTCCGCTTTACGGCGGAGAAGGGGGCTCTTATTGAGAACGAGGTGAAGATGCCGTTTCTGAAGGTCTCGGATTTCAGAGGATACGATCCCGCGAAGATGTCGTTTGACGTCTCCGCCGTGCGGAAGAATGGAAGACGCTGCCGGAACCGCATTTATACAGTCAGTCTTGAGGGCGACACTTTCTTCCTCACAGTTGAGCGCACGGGAACAGTGCTTACCATCAATTGACGAGAAGGATTTTGCGCAATGAATGCCACAGCCCTTTTACTTGCCGCGTTTTCCATCGTCTCTCCGAATGCTCCAACGCCGGTTGAGAAGAACGCCGCAAAGGAACTCGTGCACTACCTCGACATGGTTGTCCGCGACGGGAAAATCTCCGTCGGCGGAAACACCAACGTCGTGTTCCATGTCGGAGACGATGCCTTCGCCGTGGCGCGAGGGCTGAAGTCGACCTCCTTTGCGGAAGAGGAATGGGCGATCAAGTCGTTCGGCGGCGATGTCGTGCTGAACGGAGGCGGACGCGGCGTTTTCTACTCGGTGTCGCATTTTCTCGAGGACGAGTGCGAGGTTAGGTGGTGGAAGGACGACGACGAGGACGTGCCCGCCGCGAAGCCGCTCGCTCTTGCCGCGCTCGACCGCCGCGGGAAGCCGCATACGCTCTGCCGCGACATCTACCGCGGCTGGGGCGGACGTCGCTTCGCCGCGCTTGCCCGGCTGAACGGCAACGGAGAGGCGAAGCTGACGAAGGAATTCGGCGGCGGATTCACCTACGGGCCCCCCTATCACTGCCATACGTGGGACCGCTATGTGCCGTTCGCCAAGTACGGGTCGGTGCATCCCGAATGGTTCTCGCTCGTCAATGGCAAGCGCATCGGCGGCGTGATTGAAGGCCAGCTTTGCTTGACCAATCGAGAGATGATGGACTTTTTCATCGGCGAGGTCGAGAAGTCGGTCGCGGAGGGGGCGGCGGAGGCGAAGGCCGCCGGACTCCCTGCGCCGCGGATATACGACATCTCCATGAACGATTCGGGGAAGCACTGCCAGTGCGATGCGTGCAAGGCGGAGATTGCGCGATACGGTCTTTCCGGATACCAGCTGCGGTTCGAGAACGCGGTCGCGGCGGCGGTCGGCGCGAAACATCCGGAACTGCTCTTTTCTGTTCTTGCCTACGGCGAATCGGAGGCGTCGCCCTCAAACGGAGTGCGGGCGGCGGACAACGTCGTCGTGAAGCTCTGCAACACGAAGCAGAACGTGGTCGAGCCAATCACAGGCCCTGGCAACGAATTCATGCGCAAGCAGATTGACGAGTGGGGGCGTTTGTGCAAAAACCTCTTTGTCTGGGAATACGCCACCCTGTGCCATCCTCCGACATCGGGCTTTCCGTTCCCGAGCGAGTTCAACATAGTCGATACCTACCGTTATTACGAGGAGCACAATGTCAAGGGCTACCTTGTCGAGATGACTCACGCGATCAGAAGTGAAGTAAGCGACATGTACGAACTCAAGATCTATCTCATCCGCAAGGTCATGGAGGATCCGTCGGTTGACGCGAAGGCGGTGATGCGCGATTTCTACGCCCGCTACTACGGCCCGGCCGCGCGGGATGTCTACGAGGCGCGGAAGATATTGCGGCACGCTTTCAAGCGAGAGAAGGTCAATCTCGGATGGATGCCTAAGTTCCGCGAGTTCACCTTCCTTGACGGACCCGACCTCGAGGCCATGAAGGCGGCGTTCGACCGCGCCGCGGCGAAAGTAGCCGGTGATGCGAAGCTTGAAAAGCGAGTCCGCCTTGCGCGCGGCAGCATCGACCGGGTCGATAGCGTATGTCGCGGGTGGAAGATTGGCGAAGGCGGTTCGCAGGAATGCCCGGCCAGCCGTGATCTTCGCAATCCCAGCTGGTGCTTTGCCTATTACGGCACATTCCAATTTGCCGAGGACGGCGATCTCGGAGGAGCCGTCGTTGCGAAGTCCAAGGATGCGGACGGCAACAAGTCGCTTGGCCTGCCGTTCGACTGCGAGGCGTGGGATCCGGTGTTGAAGAAGGTCACGAGATTCAGTCCCATCCAGAAGGCCGAGAACGGCTGGAAGTGGTATGATTTTGGCGTGGCCGAGTTTACTCCGAGCGTCGAGTACATCCATCTTTCCAAGGACTGGACGATGCAGCTCTACCTTCCGCCAAAGAACGCTGACGCGCTCGGTGGCAAGAAGGTGAGGATTGAGGCGCTGATCAAGTTCGAAGGACCGCAGTATTCGCTGCCGGGCGACAAGAGCGCGGTAAGCGTCCGCAATGTCCGTTTCACTCCCGTTAATTAAGGAACAAACAGATGTTTACAAGAAAGGATTTTCTGACGGGCGGCATCGCGGTGGCGGCGGCGGGTATGGCACACGAGGGCAAGCCCTCTCCCGCAGGCAAGACGGCGTTGACGACGCCGGATGTGAAGTTCAAGGACCTTCAGACGGTCAAGATGCTGTCGGGCGGCGGACGCGTCTACGCGTTCTCCAGCCGCATCGACAGCATTTCGCTCTCAACTGTGTTCGTCTCGCCGGAAGGCAAGATTCTTGTTGTTGATGGCGGCCATTTCTATCAGGGCGGCGACGGAAAGTTTCTGGGGGACTTCTTGCACAAGCTGGGGGGGCACGTTGATTACTGGTTCATCACACACGCCCACGACGACCACTTCGGCGCGTTGATCACCATGGCGGAACAGCCCGACTTCTATGGTGTGACCATCGGCGAGGTGCTTTACAATTTCCCAGACCGCAAGTGGATGGAATCGCTTGAGAAGGACATGGTGCCACATTTCAGGAAGTTCTACGGCAATCTCATCGGTAAATGCCTTAAGGATGTCAAGCACGGAGACTGCTCTCCGGGGCGCGTCATCAACTTCGGCAGCTGGTCATTCGAGATTCTCAACGCGCCGTTCATCTGGAACGCGAATCCCATCAACAACTCGTCCGTGATGATTTCCGTCAAGGCGGGCGGCAAGACATGGCTGGAGACGGGCGACATGGGCGTTGAGGGCGGACGCGACGCGATGAAGAATCTCGGCGCGCGCCTGAAGCACGATATTGTCTTCCTCGCGCACCATGGACAGAACGGCGTGGACAAGGACTTCTATGCGGCGGTCGCGCCAGAGGCGGCGGTCTGGCCGACGCCGAGCTGGCTTTGGGACAACAACAACGGCGGCGGAATGGGGTCCGGCCCTTGGCGCACGAACTACGTGAAGTGCTGGATGCAGGATCTCGGCGTCAAGAAGAACTACGTGCTTACGAAAAGAGACTATCTCTTCGTATGAAGATTGCTCTGACGTTTTGTGCCGCGTGGATCGCGCTTGCCCTGAATGGCGCGAACGGCGAGGCTTCGTGGATTTCGTATCCCGGTGACTATGCGCTTTGGCGCGGCAACGACCTTCAGGCGCGGCGCATCGAGTACGGCGGCGGTTATCCCGTCTTTTGGGCGACGTATGCGCCGCATCCGCTTATCGATTTCCGCAAGGACGTCGAGCTCAAGGCTCCGGAGACGGTGGGAATCGCCACGGAGGGTGTCTGCCGGATCATGGGATTAGGTTTGCCCGCGCCGATGCCGGGGGTCGTCTCGAACAGGTTCACGTTCCCCGCCGGGAAATACACGATCGTCGCGCGCGTCTATTCGCAGGGGAAGCCTCCAGCCCTCTATATAGACGGCCCTACGGTCAAAACGGATTCGTCGTGGCTCGCCGACTGGCGTATGGCGGCGGCTTGGCAGCCGGGTGTGGTTTCGCCGCCTGCGGAATGCGGACGGGACGGTGCCCGTCCCTCCCAATTTACGCTTGCGACACATGCGGCGGAGCCGGTGGTGCAGAAGCGGATTCGGGGCGGTCATGTCTTCGCCGACTTCGGGCGCGAGACGTTTGGGTTCCTGAAACTGAAGGGTGTGAAGGGCAAGGGACGCATCCGCATCGTCTATGGCGAGAGCGAACCGGAAGCGCTGTGCGAGGACTTTAGCGGTCCCGACCAGTGGGAATATGTCGAGGCCGAAGCGGGCGGCGAACAGCGGCTTAAGGTGTCGCGCGGATGGCGGTACGTGCATGTGATTCCTGAAGGCGGCGTGTCGGTGGAGGGCGTAACCATGGACGAGGAGCTTTGTCCGCTGAAACGTGTAGGTTCATTCCGCTGTTCCGATGGGCTGCTGAACCGCATTTGGGATGTTTCGGCGCGGACGCTGGAGCTGACGACGCGTGAACTTTACATCGAGGGCGCAAAGCGCGATCGCTGGACGTGGAGCGGTGACGCCCGGCAGAGCTATCTGATGGGCTACTACCTCTTTGGCGACAGCAGACTCGCCAAAGACACTCTGTTCTACCAGCGCGGCGGCGATCCCGTGGCGATGCACATCAACCAGATCATGGACTATACGTTCTACTGGTTCATGTCCGTGCGCGAATACTATCTCTACACGGGCGACCGCATGTTTCTGGAGCAAGTCTACGATCGCATGGTGTCGCTCATGGATTTCGCGATCGGGCGGCTCGATGAAAAGGGGCGTCCGCACGGCCGACCGGGCGACTGGGTGTTCATCGACTGGGCGCCGGAGACTTTGCACAACACCGGCGGCGTGACGAGCTTTGAGCAGATGCTTTTTGTGGAGGCTCTGGAGGCGTTGGCCGAAATAGCCGATACCGTTGGGCGAAATGACGCGGCGGCGTACCGCGAGCGCGCAGCGAAACTTCGTGCGGAGATAGTGCCGCTCTTCTGGAGCAAGGAAAGAGGAGGCTTGATGCATCTTCTGCGCGATGACGGAACGTTGGATGGGCAATTGACGAGATATCCGAATATGTTTGGCCTTGGCTGGGGCTACTTCAATGCCGAGCAGCGAGAAAGCGTCCTTGGGAACGTCATTTTCAATGACAACGTGATGGAGATACAGACGCCATATATGCGCTTCTACGAACTTGATGTTCTGTGTGGCCTAGGGCTGCATAAGAACGTTCTGCACACAGTAAGGTCGTACTGGGGCGGCATGCTTGCAGAGGGGGCAACGTCTTTCTGGGAGCTTTACAATCCCAAAGAGAAAGGTGCTGAAAAATATGCCATGTACAGGCGGCCATATGGAAAATCTTTGTGCCATGCTTGGGGTGCAGGGCCGATATACCTGATGGGGAAACACATTCTCGGCGTGACTCCCACGAAACCCGGCTTTGCCGAGTATGAGGTTCGTCCAAATCTTTCAGGTCTCGCATGGATTGACGGCGTTGTGCCAACGCCACACGGCGAAATACATGTCACATGTTCAAATGACGTATTGTCTGTAACGGGCGACGGATATGGCGTCGGCACTTTGGTTCTGCCTGATGGCGTTCGCCGCACGTTACCGCAATGTGCCCCCATGACAATATCCGAGTTGCATTTCCGATAATTGTCATGGACGCCGCAAACGCCCCCTGCCGCGAATTTTGGTATAATACACGGCATCGAGGTTGAAGTCGCATCGGCGTGTCGCTCGTGGTGCGGGAGCGACATGTAAGCGAGAAAGAAAAGTGAATGATGAAGCGAAAAGGCGGAAATGACATTGGCAAGATGATCAAGCTGAATAAAGCAGTTGCGACGGTTCTTTTGGCCTGCGCCGTGTTGCACGGCGCGGCGGTGGACGTCAGCGCGACGCAGCAGGAAAAGGAGAGGCGCATACTCTCCTGCCTGAGGGGAACGCCTAGCGCGGCGGAGGCTCCGCGCGACATCCTCGTGAACAAGCCGGACTACGTGGTGTACGTGCCGAAGCAGCCGCGCAAGCCGGAGTTGCGCGACCCGGCCAAGACGGGAGACACCTACAACGACCACTTCCAGGTGATCGACAACCCGGACAACGGACGCCTTTACGCATTCTGGACGCAGGCCAGCAGGGAGGGCGACGTCGACCAGCACATCGCGTTCTCGAAGAGCGTCGACAAGGGCAACACGTGGTCTCCGCCCGTTGTGCTTGCGGGGTCTGCGAACAAGAAGAATCCTTCGCTTCGCGCAAGTTGGCAGCAGCCCATGCTCGCGAAAGGCGGACGGATCTACTGCCTGTGGAACCAGCAGACGACCAGCCGGGGCCCGCACTGCGGAATGATGTTCGGCGCGTTCTCAGACGACGACGGCGAGACGTGGAGCTCCCCCAAGCTCGTGCCGTTCAAGGAGAGAATGGACATGGATCCGACCGACCCTCTCGTTCCCCCGTCGTGGTGCAACTGGCAGCGCCCCCTGCGGCTCGGCGAGGGCGGCAAGTTCTTTGTCGGCTGTTCGCGCCACGGCAAGGCTTCCTACGATGCCCGCCCGGGCTGCAAGGTGGAGTTCTGGCAGTTCGAGAACATCGACGACAATCCGAACGTCGAGGACATCAGGCTTTCCTTCTTTGCGACGAACAGGGATGCGTTCGACGCTGCGAAGATCGACGGGTGCTCGTTCATGCCGAAGGAGGGACCTGCCGTAGAAGAGGCGGGAATCGTGAAGCTGCCCGACGGACGGCTTTTCGCGCTGATGCGCTCGTCGATCGGCCACCCCGTCTGGTCGCAGAGCCGCGACGGCGGACGCACTTGGTCGCGCCCGCGTCCGCTCCTCGACCGCGACGGCGGCAAGCCGTATCTGCATCCGCGCTCGCCGTGTCCGATCTACGACTGGAAAGGCCCGGAGGCAGCCAGCGGAACGTATTTCGCGTTCATACACCAGACGTTCGACTTCAAGAGCGACACGGCCTACCAGCGTCGCGGCCCGCTCTACCTCATCGCCGGCACGTTCATGCCGAACGCCGAGCAGCCGATCTGGTTCACGGAACCTAAGCTGTTCGCGCCGCGCAACGGCAACAGCTTCTACACGAGCTACACCGTGCAGGACGGGAAGGGCGTCCTGTGGTTCAACGACGCTAAGTTCTACCTGCTTGGCCGCGAGATCGGCCCGGAATGGTTTGAATAACAAGCATGGACAACAAGCAAAGGCTTCTTTCCCTTGACGCGCTTCGCGGATTCGACATGGTGTGGCTCATAGGCCTCGCCGCGGCGATACGTGCCTTCTGCGGCGCGTTCCCGGGCGGGGACGAGTGGTGGCTCGCAAAGCAGATGCACCACTGCAGCTGGGAGGGCTTCAGGTTCTACGACCTCATCTTTCCGCTCTTTCTTTTCATGGCGGGGGTGTCCTTTCCGTTCTCGTACGCGAGCCAGGTGCGAAGGGGCGTTCCCTCGCTGAAGATTCACATGCGCCTTGTGAAGCGCGTCGCAGTGCTTGTCGCGCTCCAGATGGTCCAGAGCGGGATAATGGCGTTCGACCCCGCGAAGTACACGTACCCCAGCGTGCTAGTCCGGATTGCGCTGCCGTGGTTCCTCGCCGCCCTCGTATACATCCACCTGCGCCCAAGGGCACGTGTCGCCGTGGCCGCAGGGATGCTTGCCGCGTTCTGGGCGATACTGACGTTCTGGCAGTCGCCGATCGGAGCGCCTGGCGCCGACAACTATGCCGTGAGAGGGGGAATAGTGGACTATCTCGACAGCTTCCTTTCGCTTCGCGCCTGGATAGGGCGCGACCCATTTGAGATACGCGACATCCCGCTGTCGGTATTCTCCGTGCCGCTTGCGCTGTCCGGGATGTTCGCCGGCGACATCGTCCGTGCCGAGAGCCTCGCCCCCGAGCGCAGGTCGCTGGCGCTCGCCGTCGTCGGCGCGGCGCTTCTGCTTTTCGGAATCTTGCTGGCTGCGGCGGGATGCCCGGTCGTGAAGAACCTCTCGACGCCGAGTTTCATGCTCGTCTCAGGCGGACTGTGCTTCTTGCTGTTCGCGGCGTTTCACTGGGTCATAGACGTGAAGGGCTTCGTTCGCTGGTCCTATCCGCTCAGGATAGTCGGCATGAACTCGCTTGCCGCGTACCTTTCGCCGTATTTCCTCGACTTCATGAAGCCGAGCAGCTTTCTGCTCGGCGGCATCGCGTCCTTAACGCCATGCGGGGGCTTTGTCCTCGCGCTTGGGGCGTTTTTCTTTGCATGGCTGTTTCTCTGGCTTCTGTACCGGGCCAAGATCTTCATAAGGGCATAGGAGGAGTAAATGACGGCAATCCTCTACAGGCGTGAAAATGCGGAATTGCATTTTCACGCCCGATATGGTATCATGGCCATGTCTCGGAGACCTTGACGGAGAGGTGGAGGGGAACGACTTCTTCGACGTCTTGATTCCTGCAGAATCGCTTCTATAAAATCACGAAAGTCAATCTAAAAACAGACAATAGAGAATGTAAGAAAGGAGACAACTCGGAAATGAAAGTTCTTGCTTTTTGCGCGCCATGCCTCGCCGCGGCCCAGCTTGTTGCCGGCGAACCATGTTCAGTGTCATGGAGTTCGCAGTGGATAGACGTGACTCCGCAGAACGGCGTCTGGGACGAGTACTACAGGCGGACGGACGATCCTGCGAACTGCTCGTTCCGCTTCCGCGTCTCGCGCTACGCCGACTCGCTCGGCGTGGAGGCGTTCGTGCGGGACGACAGGGTCGTTGTCGACGACTGCAAGGCTGGCGGCATTTCATGCGAGACGTGGAAGGACGACTGCCTCGAAGTCTTCTTCGACGGCGACAACGACCGCAACCCGAACACGCGCGGGCCGGAATACGAGACGAATCCGACGCCATGCAATGCGGGCGGAGAGTACGCGATCGCCGCCAACGGCGCCACGCAGAGCGACTACGCCTCGGCGAAGAAGTGCTTCGGCAGGCTGTGGGGTGGCATCGCGGAGCCGTGGACCGAAGGCGGCCGCCGCGTCGGCACGCACTACCGCCTCTGGTTCAGGTACGAGTGCCTCGGCAGGCCGACGCCGCGTCCGGACGAGGACGTGGCGTTCGGGTTCACGATATGCGTCCATGACGACGACGACGGAGGCGCGAACGACCTCGCGCTCTACTGGAAGGGCAATCCTAAGATCCCGTATGCCGACGAGTCGGCGTTCGGTTCGTTCGCCTTCAAGGGGCGACGTGCCGCAGCCTTGGATGCGCTTGTGCCGGTTGACTGGTCGCACCTGCCGCCGGAGAAAGGCGTGGCGGATATCCGCAGGCTGTACGGCTTCGGGTTCAGGAGGTTCGTCCTGATATCACCGTGGACCAAGCGCTACTGCGGCCGCGCCGACGTCGCGGCGTACGAGAAGGCGGGACGGGACATCGCGTATGCAAGGGAGGCTCTAAGGGACCTGCCCGACGTGGAGATCGGCTGGTGGCTTGCTCCTTCGATGGGCAGTTCGCGCGACTTCCCGGGGCAGCGCGTCATGGACTGCGACGGCAACGTGACGTTTGCTTCATGTCCCCTCTCGGACGAGTTCGCCGACGCGCTCTGCGCCCGCGTCGAGGCATGCGTAAGGATCGCGCGTCCGGCGGTCATGTTCGTCGAGGACGACTACACGCTTTCCAACCACGGCGGCATGAACAAGATGAAGGGCTGCTTCTGTCCGCTTCACCTTGCGGAATTCGCGAAGCGCACCGGGCATGCATACTCCGCGAAGGAAATCGCCGCGATGTTCAGGAACCCTGGCGCCGGCAACGCCGCGAATCGCAAGGCCTTCGCCGACCTTTCGCGCGATTCGCTTGCCCGCCTTGCCGCCAGGATTCGCGCGACGATCGACCGCGTCGACCCGTCGATCCGCGTGTGCCTCTGCCAGAGCGGGTTCGTCGATGTCGACGGCGACTCGACGGAGGCGGTGGCCCGCGCGTTTGCAGGCGGGACGCGCCCGATGGTCCGCATCTTCGGCGCGGGCTACTTCGCCGAGACGCCGGCGAAGCTGCCGTGCGAAGTCGCGCACACGGTGTGGAGCGCACAGCATATCTCCCCCGACGTGGAGCTGGTCCACGAGACGGACCCGTACCCGCACACACGGTTCTACAATTCTTCGCTGTATCTTCTTTCCGAGCTTTCGGCCGCCGTCATGGCCGGGGTGGACGGGTCATACTACTACTGCACGCAGTACAACGACGATCCTCTCGGCGACCCGGGATATGCGAAGAGGTTCCAGGCGGAATCACGCAGGCTGGAGGAGGTGCGCTGCATAAGGGCCACGATGCGTCCGTGCGGCGTTCGCATGGTCTACGATCCGGCCGAAGTCTACATGTACCGGGAGACGGAGAAGGGTTCCGCGAGCGGGATGCTGTCCGTCGGGGCGTACTTCCTCTCCAAGATGGGGCTGCCCATGACGACCGAGTCGGACGCCTCCGCGGCGCTGCTTGTGGGATCGGCGCCCAACGGGCTCTCCGACGCGGAGATAGAGCGCATCCTGTCGGGCGGCGTCCTTGTGGACGCCGAGGCGGCGGTGCTCTTAGCCGCGCGGGGCTTCGGCGCACTGATGGGCTGCGATGCCGCAGGGCAGCCGCCAGACATGTTCTACGAATACGAGGAGATTCTTCCTGCGGCTGGTTGCCGTTCGCGCGGGCGCAGGCTGTACAACAGGAGGTACGAGTCGAAGCCGATCATCGGATGGACGCCGAAGAAGAGCGTCACGGCGAAGCTGACGCCCATGCCGGGCGCGGAGGAGCTCTCCGCCCTGTTCGACATCGACGGGCGAAAGGTCGCGCCGGCCACTCTGTTCTTCAGGAACGCCAAGGGCGGACGCGTCGGCGTGATGAGCAGGTCTTTGGACACGCAGCCACATCCGTCGATCTATTCGGAGCGCAAGCAGGAGCTTCTCGCCAATCTATTCGCGCGGCTTTCGAAGGGTTCGCTCGACGTGTGCGCACCGTCGACGCCCGGCACGTGGATCTTGGCGGCGCGCAACGACCGCGAGCTGTTGGTGATGGCGGAGAACCTGTGCGGGGAGCCGAGGGACGACTTCGTCTTGAGGTTCTCGTCCGAATGGAAGGGGGCAACGGTAAGCCGCATCGCGGCGGACGGCTCGCGCGAACCTCTCGGCACGGCGTCTTCCGAGTTCCACCTTCCGCCCGGCTCCCTGCCGCCTACGACCCCGGAGTTCCTCATAGTCGCGCGACAGTAGCCGAAGCCCTGCCGACGAAAGCTGAATCGTTAACTGCACATGAGAGAAACGCAGATGAATAGACTTGCAATGATGGCGATGGCGGCGGTCGCGCTTGCGGCAGGCGCTGCCTTTTCGGATGGCGGCACGTGGGATCCGGGCGAACCGGTGACGACGTATTGGTATGGGCCGGGATGCCCGGGCACGAACCGCCTCAGCCTGGCCATGACCGACGCCTGGGCCCGGCAGCTCAAGGAAGGCGGCTTCAACACCGTGTGGGCGCGCAATCTGGAGGAGCTCGACATCGCCGCCAAGCATGGATTGCGCGTCATCTACAGCGTCGACCCCAATACCGTATGGGCAAAGGTCGATCTGGACGACCCCGTGCAGAAGGCCGCGCTCACGGAGCGCATCAACCGCGTGAAGAACCATCCCGCGCTCTATATCTACGAGCACTACGACGAGGCGGCGGCGGACCAGTTTCCGGACCTGGCGCGCGTCAAGGAGTACATCCACGAACTCGACCCGCACCATCCGTGCTGGCACAACCTTCTGCCAACCTACGCCAACCACAAGCAGCTGGGCGTTGGCGGCAAGGCCGGCGAAGAGCTGCGAATGGGTTTTGGAAGCGACAAGATCGCCTCCTATTGGGAGCATGTTAGGCTCTTCGGCGACATCTATCAGCCGGAGCTCATCACCTACGACTATTACCAGTTCATGACCACTGGCGACAAGGTCGAATATTTCTTGAACCTCGGGATCATCCGGCAGAACGCCGCTGCGCGAGGCGTTCCGTTCTGGAACGGTCTGCAGGCCTGCTCGTGGGTGCCCGGCAACCTCGCGTCCCCTCGGTCGCCGCGCATCCCTGACGTAGATGAAATGCGGTATCTGGCGCACACGACGGCGGCCTACGGCGCGAGCGGGCTCTACTGGTACGTGTACGCCCGGGCAAACCACCACGGCACGATCGCCGCGCCGGACGGCACGGTCGGCGAGAAGTACGAAGGCGTGAAGAAGATCAACCGGGAATTCATCGCGTTCTCGACGGTCTTGCGCAATCTTCGCTTCATGGGCGCCTACATGCAGGGCGTTCATACGCCCGGCACGACGCCTTACGGGCCGCAGGCGCTTCTCAAGCTTTCGCCGGAGACCCCTTATGTCGAGATAAAGGGAGTGGAGCGCCATGTGGACACGACACTCGTGACGCGTTTCGCGGCGCCCGACGGGCGGGCCTACCTGATGGCCGTGAACTGCGACTACAGGAAGAACCGCACGCTCCACGCCGATGCGCCGTTCGCGATGGAACGGCTCGATCCCGTGGCGGGAACGTGGTCGGGCGTCGGTGCATCGTTCGACCTCGACCTTGTTCGCGGGGGCGGCGTCATCCTGCGAGCGGCGAAATGACCCTCAATCCCCCAACCTCTCAAACCCCTCAAACCCCTCAAACGTCTCAAACCCCTCAAACCTCCTCTTTCCTGATTTTACAGGCGGAATTTGCCGAAAAAAGCAGGCGCTTTTTGGTATCATTGCCATGTCGGCTGGATTGTCCCGCCGCGCAACCGAAGGAGATGATCGCAATGAAAGTGCTTTCACCTGCAGCTTGCGGACGTTTCGCCGCGTCTTGCCTTACGTTGTTTGCAGTTGTGGCAACGGGGCTTCCGTCGTTCGCCGAAAACGCCACAGAGACGATAGCCTACTGGTCTTTCGGCACAAACGGCTTCCACGACGTCTCCGGCAACGGACACGACCTCGTGGGCGTGGAGATCGCGGAGAGCGACGCGGCTTACGTCACGCTGAATCAGGGACGGACGGATCAGTACCTGAAGACGGCGGCCGCGCTCGATCTCTCTGGCGAGACGGCGGTCACGTTCGAGTGTTGGTGGCGGCAATACCCGGCCAAACCAGCCTCTGTGACATGTCTGCTCATGTCAAGTGCAAGCCCGAATATCGGGACGGGTGGATTTATCATTACGAACAACGGCCGTATTCAGTCGCAGTACCGTACAACGACATCGGGTTGGCATATTGACTATACCGATGTACATTCCACCGCATGGAACGATGGGATGTGGCACCATGTCGCCTATGTTGTTGAACGTTCACGGACGGATCACTTCTCCTGCCGTCTCTATGTTGATGGGGTGAGGACTAGTAATGGTGGTGGTTCCGGCTCTCTTCCATCTCTTTTCAACGATTTTTTCCTGATTGGAGGCGGCTCTGAAACCTATGAGGTAGGTAATAACTATTTTCGAGGTTACATCGATGACGTGCGCATCAGCCGCGGTGTTGTCGCGCCTGAGAATTTCCTCAAGTATCCGACTGTCGGAAAGACGATGCGGGCAGATGACGGCAAGTTGCCAGTTGTCGCCTATTGGCCGTTTGGCGGCAAGCGTGGCAAGGACGTGTCCGGCAACGGCTTCGATTTGGCGATGAGCGACAAAGTGCCGATGCTTTCTGGTACGCCGAAAGTTGCCTGGGGGGAACGGACATCCTGGGTTGGTGACTTCAAGTGCACAAACCTTCCGTTCTCGGTGTTCTCCACGGCTGGTGTCACGATTGAGTTCTTTGCCTGGACGGATTCTGGGGATACGGGCGGTGGAAATGTCCTTACCGTTTCTCCCGACCTCTACTATTACAATCATGCTGGGGCATTTCGTGTCGGCTCCAATACGGAGCAAGGTGGTCATAAGTCCATGGCGGCGACGTTTCGTTGTAAGGACAGCGGAAAATACGCGTCTGCTACTTCAACGTTGACTGACTTTGGGCAGCTCAATGATGGCAAATGGAGGCATTATGCGGCGGTTTATGATCCCAAGAAAACAGGCAAAGACATCATGCAGTTATATATCGATGGAATCGCAGCGTCAAATTCCACGACAGATGTCAATCAAGGGGCGATTGCGCTTTTGGACGAAACGCTTTACTTTCAACGCATAAACATCAACGACTCCAAAGGTTCACCTTACGTAGGCTCTTTTGATGATGTACGTATCACGGCTGGGGCGCTTACCCCAGACCAGTTTATGGCGAGCCGTTCTGTAGGTTCGACGGTTGCGCTCTACCGCTTCGACATGGAAACGCTTGAAGACCAGACAGGCAACGGACATGAACTTGTCCATGAAAACGGCACGGCGACGTTTGGCGATGGTGGCTATCCCTTGAGTGGTCCGGGGCTTGTCCTGACGGGCAAGAAGGGGAACAAGGAATGGATACACACCGAAAACCCTGTGGATTTCTCGAACACCAAGGCGATGACAATCGAGTTCGATTACAACAGCGAAAATCCAACAGAAGAAAAAGACAGTTCGCTTTATGTGATTGCGGCGAGTTCTAACGCCACGACGGAAAGGGGTGGGTTCGTGATCTATCGTACTGGGAACGCTCTTCAGGCGCAGTTCCGGAAGAATCCAACGACGTGGGTCAACTACTACAATCAGACCCTTGGGGCGATGCTTAACGGCTATAGGCGTTGTCGGTACATGGTCGATGCCAATACAGCTGGAACGATGACCTTTAACCTTTGCGTGGACGGGACGTCTACACCCAATACCCAGTCAGAAACATTTGATTCTCTTGGCACTCCTGTCCTGTGCTTTGGATATAGTCCCTCGTATAACAGCGCTACCTCTACTGATCCCTGTTGGATGAAGGGCAAGATTCTACGCGTCGCCGTTTCAGATGTTAAGCTTGACACAGTAGACTACGTGTTGGACAACCTCCCTCCGAACCCCGAAACGAAGGCGACGCTAGCGTACTGGGACTTTGCCCGACTTGATGGATTGACTGCGGAAGGTGTGAAGCTTCGCAACGACGGACTTTTCTTTGAAGGAACTGCGTCTGCAACGACGACCAACCTCACGCTTTCAGCCTTGACGCAGGCGACTATCGAGTGCTTTGTCTGTTTCGGCAACGAGCCTTCTTCTGGCACGCTGCTTAGCCTCGGCAGCGGCGCAGGCTCATTCGCAATTGCGTCCGATGCGACGGCGGGTACGCTCTCTGGTTCGTTTGTCCCATATGACCATCTCGCCGCATCCAACGGCGGAACTGCCGCGCTCGCTCCGCTTGCTGGCAGGAGGGCTTGGCACCATGTCGCGCTCGTCATCGACCGTACTAAGAGCGGTGCCGACGCCGTGAGATTCTATGTCGACTATCAGCGCGCGATGCCTGCTGGTCGTGCCTGGGACAGGGCGGCTACGATCCTCGACGGCTCAATCACGATTGGCAGCGGCTTTACCGGCCGCATCGACGATCTGCGCGTGAGCGCGGGTGCGTTGGAGCCGAGCGAGTTCATCCAGTCTGTCACGTACACGCCGGACGGAATGATCATAAGCATTCGGTAAATACGCTGGATGTTGAAGACGACGATGAAGATGACAAGACGTGATTTCTGCGTCGCCGCCGCTGCGGTGGCGGGAAGGCCGTGCCTTGGCGGCGCGTTGGGGACAACGCGCCCTACCGCGTCTGGCAAGCGTTGGTATCGCGGCATGATCCACGCGCACACCTGCTGGTCTGACGGACGCGCCTTGCCGGAGCAGGCGGTCGCCGCCTACAAGAACGGCGGATACGACTTCTTCTCCATCACCGACCACAACCGCATCGGCGCAGACCCCGACCGCTGGATCGAGGTCGCGCCGCTTGACGGCAAATGGCCGCCGAAGACAATCGAGCCGTCCGTGTTCGAGGCGTTCAAGGCGGCGTTCCCCGATGCGAAGTGGCGAACGAGGGACGGCAAGACAGAGGTGCGAATGAGTCCGATGTCCGAGATCGCCGCCCGCTTCAGTGAGCCAGGAAAGTTCTTGTTCATGCCTGGCTGCGAAGTGACCACGCTTATTCTGGACGCGAAAGGAGTGCGGCGCGATCTGCACGTTAACTATGTCGGCCTTGACGAGGTGATACCACGCTATCGTGGCAAGCCGCTCATCGAGGAGATAAAAGGCAAGACCGTTGCCGAGGTCATGCGCGAAGCAAAGGATCAGGTGGATGCGATGGCGAAGACGAAAGGAAATGCGCCGCATATCTTCTTCGCCAACCATCCGCACTGGCGCTACTATGATGTTCTGCCAGAGGATATTCTTGCCAACCCCGACGTGCGCTTCTTTGAGGTATGCAACACCGGTTGCGACTGGCCGCCGGAGGCTCCGATGCCGCATGACGGCTTAGACAACGACCGCATCTGGGACGTAGTGAACGCCGTGAGGTGTCTTCGCGGCGAACCGTTGCTATATGGCGTGGCGACTGAAGACTCGCACTGGTATCCCGACAGCGGCACAAGCCACAGTCCCATCGTGTTCCGCGATGCGTGGATTGGCGTCCGTGCCGATGCGCTTACGCCGTCCGCGCTTTTTGCGGCCATGGACAGAGGCGACTTCTATGCGGCTGGCGGATTCGACCTGGAGGACGTTTGCTTTGACGGTGCGACGCATACGCTCTCGGTCGCCGTTCCGGCAAAGCCCGGCGTCTCCTACAAGGTGAAGTTCATCACGACAAGGCGTGGGGCCAACACCGAGCCAGTTGACGTTGTGACGATTCCAGAGAAAGGGGATCGGCCTGTGCGCAGGGTGCCAATCTACTCTGGCGAAGTTGGAGCTGTTGCAAAGTCCGTCGCGTTCGGAAATGGCGAGGCGGTACGTGCGTCGTATAAGATGCGGTCTGATGACCTCTATGTCCGCGCTCGTGTTGAAGCGGACGAACCAGCCATTTATCCGAACGCCATCCAGAAGATGCATCCGCCAATGAAAGTGGCTTGGACTCAACCTTACAGGTAAAAAGCTTGTGAAGAATCAATGCTTATGTTTGGCACTTGTCGTTGCGGGGGCGAGTGCGGTTTCGGCTGGTGTGTCGCTTGATGCTCCGGGGCATGTCTATGTAGAGGGATCGACTCTCACTGTAAGCAACGCTCCTGCTGATTCGGTCTGGACGCTTACCGACTGGCAAGGCCGCGAATTGTCGAAAAAAATACTCTCATGCCTTTCGGTTGGATATTACCATCTTCGTTGCGGGGATGAGGACGTGACCTTTGCCGTCGTTCCGAAGCCGGAGAAGCGCACGTTCGACAAGAACTCGTTCTATGGCGTCGATTCGGCACAGAGTTGGGTGTCGCGCAAAGGACGGTTTCTTTGTCCGTGGTACGGCGGCGACACGTTTAGATTGGTGAGTGACTTGATCGCTCTTGCTGGCATTCCACATGTTCGTGACCGCTTGAGCTGGGCGGAGGTGAACAAGAATCCGTCAGAGTATAATTTCGGGCACTACCTCTACAACGCCGACTTGCTGCATGAGCGGAAGATCGGCATATCGGGGATGTTCCACGACACGGCGACATACGTGAAGAAAATGCAGAAGCTGCCCTCCGACCTTACGGCTCTGCATGAGTTCTGCCGCAAGACAGCAGCGACGTTCGGAAACAGGATGGAGGACTGGGAGTTCTGGAACGAGATAGACGTATCGGCTTACGCGCCAGAGCCAGTTTGGGACTATGCCGCCACGATGAAGGCTGCATATCTCGGCTTCAGGGATGGAGCGAAGGATGCTGGATATCCCGAAATGCTCGTTTTGCCCGGTTCGCTTTGCATTGCCGCGCGGAGCGTTTACGATGAAGGTCTTTTTGCCAACGACTTGGCGAAGTATTCCGATGTGTTCAACTTCCATACGTATGCGCCTATCGCGCAGTATCCGGGTGTCTTTGCGGATTTGCGCACGTTCATGAAGCGTGTTGGGATTCCAGATCGTGCTGTGTGGATGACGGAGAGCGGAACGCAACAGGAAGGGAGAGGCACCAGAGAGAGTGTGATTCGCGGAGTCAAGGCGCACTCGCCAGAGCAGGAGTTGATACATGCTGAGTTTTACGCGAAGAGCCAAGTTGCGTTTCAGATGCAGGGTGTGGCGCGAAACTATCTGTTCGTGTTCGGCACCTACAATGAAGGGGCGGGCGGCAAAGATTGGGGCGTGATGCGTCGGGACGGAACCGTCAAGCCCACGTATTCGGCAATGAGCACGATGATTCAGGAACTCGGCTCCGCTCGTCTGCTTGGTGAAGTGCGCGTGGGCGATGGACAGCGCGCGTATCTGTTTGAGCAGCCGAACAGCATCCAGACGATGATGTTCTGGTCGGTTTCGCCGGTTGACACGGACGCAAACGTGCCGTCGGCCAAGCCATTGCTTGAGAAACCGTTCAGACTGCAGGTCCGTGATGGCGAGTACGATGTGACCGATCTGTGCGGCATGCGTTCACGAGTTCGGGCGGAGAACGGGACGCTGTCGCTTTCCTCGATGCGCTATCCGGCCTATCTGTCGGGGCTGGAAGGTTTCAAGGCGGATGTGCCGGCGTTGTCGTGCGGCAAGCCTACACCCTACAAGGCGGCGGCGGACGAGGACATGCGTGTCATCTTCAGGGTTGATCTCGACAAGCGCGATTTTGGAATCGCCGGACACAAGTCTGTCGCCGAACTCAAGAAGGACAAGGGGCGTATGCGTGTCGAAGTCTGGAATCTGGACGGCAAGGTGAAAGAGGGACATGTGGATGTCAGCGGTGGAACGCTTGAGAATCTGCCCGAACGAATACTGCTCCCGGCGAAAGGCTGCGTCGCTTACGACTGTCTATTTGTGCCGAATGAGGGAGATATTAACCACGGAATACACAGAATACACGGAGAGGAGAATTCCGTGAGTTCTGTGTCTTCCGTGGTTGAAATAAAAACCAAAAACTCTCAAACTCTCAAACTCTCAAACCTTCAACCCGGTCTTGTGCTGTCGGGCATGTTTGATGGTCGGCGGACAAGTCGGCTTTCAATGCCGGTGCGTCTGGAGAAGAAGTTTCTTGATTCATGTACACGACAGCCAATCAATGCAAACGCCCCCGCCAGTTGGAAGAAGAACACGACGGCAAGCGGATATTCCGTCGTCTGGGACGAGAACGAGAAGGCTCTCCGCTTCGACCTTTCCTGGGACAAGCAGGGGGTGGACAAGTGGTTCTATCCGACATACACGCTCAACTTGCCGACGGAGAATCTTGCGGATGCCCAGTTCATCCAGTTTGAGGTCAAGAGCGTGCAGGACAAGCCGGAAAACGATTTCGCCTGCCAGTATCTTATGCTTGTTTACGAGGACAGCGCAAAGCCAGATCTTTTCATGCCGTATCCGGCTCCGCTTTCGGAATGGGAACCACGCCGGATAGAGCTTTCGACCGAGTTGGCGGGCGGCAAACAGAAGAGGCCGGCTGTGAAAGCCATTCGGCTTGGGGCGAATCCAAAGGGGATGAAATGCACGTTCTGGCTCCGCAACATTCAGCTGCTTAAGTCTAAGGAGATACGTTAATGTTCGCCGTTGCATTACAATGCTTGCGTGTCAATGAAGGCGTCAAATCACCGAACGCCATTGATGTCTGAGGTCGGAATGAAGGAAATGATCGAACTATGAAGATGACAAGACGTAGTTTCTGCGTTGCCGCCACTGCGGTGCTGGGAAGTCGAAGTTTCGCGGACGAGGGGGCGAAGTCCGGGGCGATGCGCTCCGCCGCTACGGTTCCGCCGCGCAATCCCAGGCCTTACTCCGGCATCGACTGGGCGACGGTGAAGGAGGTGCATACTTCTTCCCACTGCCACTGCACGAGCCAGGAGATGCTGGATTCGTACCTGAAGCGCGGCTTTGAGTTCCTGACGCTCTCGAACTACTATCCGTCCGCGCCGACGATGCCGGTGAAGACGTTCCGCGACAGGCACTACTGGGTGCACCACGACTTTCCGGTGATGCTGAACGGCAAACGGATCGAGGGCCCGATCGACTGGAACAAGATCGTTGGGCAGTGGGCGGATCAGCTGAAGCCTGAGCGCCGCGCCATGCTGCCGTTCACCGAAGGCGAGCTTCGCTTCCCGAACGCCCCCGACAACATACTCGAGGCGCCGAACGCCGAACACCACTGGTTCACCGACCGATACTGCAGCCTGCACCTCTGCGCGCCGGGTTCAGCCTACGCCTCGGGCACGTTCGACCAGGGCGGTGGTTTCAAGACGTTCAAGCACGGGTACAGCTGGGGATGCGGGGAGGACGTGCACACTTCGATTCGCCGGATGCTTGACGCGCTCGTCTACCCGGACGGAGGAGGCGTGACGATCAACCATCCGTCCTGGTCCAACCATCCGGACGAGCTCATATGGGATCTTCTGGACTTCGACCCCCGCGTCCTCGGCATAGAGGTGTACAACATGAGCAAGACCTGGCCTTGGACCAAGGAATACTGCGAAGACTACTGGGACCGGATTCTCCTTACCGGACGCCAGTGCTTCGGCTTCTTCGTGCCGGACTGGGGGCAGACGTGCGGCACGAACGTGCTGCTTGTGCCGGAGAAGACCGTGCATGCGTGTCTCCGGGCGTACCGCCAGGGCAACTGGTACGGAGCGATCAAGGGACGGGGAATCCTCCGCTTCACGTCGATACGCTTCGACGGGCGGGAGTTCCGCGTCACGCTCGACAAGCCCGCGCACATACAGCTGATGACGGGGCGCGGAATCAGCGCGTGGAGGAACAAGGCGCAGGAGCTGTCGTTCTCCGTCTCTCCAGGCGACGAGAGCAAGTACGTCTTTCTGCGGGCGAGGGCCTACGCCCTAGACGGCTCCGACGAGTCGATCTACACGCAGCCGATGATGCTTGTAAACCGAAAACCGGTGCGGGTCGAGAGCCGTCTTGCATGTGACCTGAACGCCACGGGCTGGTCTGCGGACGGGAGTTTATGAAGGGAGCGGAGATACGATGAGAGCAAAATGCGTAATGTCGTTTGCGGCGGCTGTGCTGGCCGCCAATGTGTGGGCGGAGGCCGGGAACTGGAAGGTTCCGAGCTGGAGTCCTGTTCTCACGGCGCCGGACGCGGTGAAGAAAGTGATCGACGGCAAATGCCCCGGGCATTCTCAGGGCATGTGCGCCACGTCCAACGCGCTCTTCTTCTCGTTCCACAACCAGGTCGTCAAGACGGACTGGAAGGGGCGCTTTCTGAAGCGCGTGGAGGCCGTCCCGCACGGCGGCGACATCTGCCACTGGAAGGGGCGCGTCTATGTCGGCGCGTGGGAGCCGCCCGCGAAGAAGGGCGCGAAGGGGTGCACCGCGATAAGGGTGTACGACGCCGATACGCTTGAGCCGGTCAAGGAGCGGCGCATGCCGGAATGGCAGAACGCCGCGGACGGAATCACGTGCCTCGACGGCGTGATCATCCTCGCGATGGGCATGGAGGACTGGAACTCGCCCGTCGGCAACAGGAACTACTTCGGCAAGTTCGACGCCGAGACGCTGGAGCCGATAGGCAAGCCGTTCGTCGTCGACCACGGCGAGGAGGCGTCGTGCGGGGCGCAGAACCTCGCCACGGACGGCAAGTTCATCTACGCCTGCTACTACACGCGCGACGAGGCGGCGAGGACGCCGAACTTCATCGTGTTCGACAGGGACTTCAAGGTCGTGGGCAAGCACCTCTTCGGCTGGACGCACGGCATGGACGTTGTGCCGGGGGGACTGGGCGGCGCCGTGCGCCTTACCTGCTGCATCACGCTCAACAACAACTGGGATGTCAAATCGCCCGTCGTGCCGCAGGTAGTCGTCCAGTTCGGCGACCTCAAGGACGGCAAGCTCACCGACATAACGAAATACATCGGGTACAACAAGCCGATGAAGAGATGATGACTTGCGTGCTGTTTTTGCTGGCTGTGGTCTCCGCATCAGGCGCTGCGTGGCTCGACTTATTGTCCGGACTGAAAGGAAATTGGCCTCTCAAACCCTCTCTTTCCTGATTTTACAGGTGGATTTTGCCGAAAAAAACAAGCGCTTTGTGGTATCATTGCCATGCAAGCGCGGTTGTCTCGCCGCACAACCAAAGGAGATGCTCGCCATGAAAACATCGTTAGCTACTTCATTTTGCGCGGTCGGCGCAGTATTTGGGATGTGCTTCTCCGCTACGGCCGAATCGCCCTATGACTTCCGCAAGCGGCTGGAGGTCGTACACGAGTCGGACCGGCGCGATCCGGCGGCGAAGCCGGCGGCCGACGAATTGGTCTTCGCTGATGGCTTGGTGGTGAGCGTTCCCAGGGATGCGGACGACGTGCTGGCGTTGGCGGCGAAGGACTTCTGCGACTATCTCGACGTGTCGATGGGCGTGAGCGCGCGGTTTGCGCGAGGGGGAGAAGGAACGGTGACGATCGTGCTCGACCGCAAGATGGCGGCGCGGGCGTACAGCATCGCGACAGGCGGCGGCGTGAAGGTGAGGGCGGTGGATTCGCGTGCGGCGGCTCAGGCGCTTTACCACCTCGAAGATCTGATGAACCTCCGCGGCGCGCCGTTCCTGAGGAAGGGCGTGGAGAACCGCCGTTCGAGGTTCTCGCCGCGCATGACGCACTCCGGCTGGGCGGTTGATGTGTTTCCCGATGCGCACCTCGCGCAGATTGCCCATGCCGGCATGGACGCCATCGTCATCTTTGTAAGGGACGTTGACTGTACGAAAGGGGCTGCCTATCAGGATGTTCGAGACGTGATCCGCCGCGCGAAGCGGCATGGCCTTGACACTTACCTCTACAGCTATGTCATGGCGTTTGTCCATCCGGACGATCCGGGTGCCAAGGCGAAGTTCGACTCAACCTATGGGCGTATAGCCGCCGCCTATCCAGAGGCGAAGGGCGTCGTGTTCGTAGGCGAAAGCTGCCAGTTCCCGACGAAGGACGAACGCGCCCAGCCACGCACGGTCCGTAACCGCATCCCCGGCGACACGAGGCCGGTTGCGGGGTGGTGGCCGTGCCGCGACTATCCCGATTGGTTGCGGGCCGTCAAGGCGTCAATCGATGCGCACAGCAAGGGCATGGAGATCGTGTTCTGGTCGTACAACTGGGGACGGCAGCCCGTCCAGCCGCGCATGGAGTTGATAGACAAGCTCCCGCAGGACGTTGCTTTGATGGCTACGTTCGAGATGTTCGAGCCGCAGGTGAAGCGTAATGGCCTGAATGCGCCGAGCGCGGACTACTCACTCTCCTTTGAAGGACCGGGACGCTATTTCGCCAGCGAGGCCGAGCGGGCGCACAAGCGAGGACTGAGACTCTATTCCATGTCCAACACCGGCGGCGTGACGTGGGACTACGGTTCGATTCCCTATCAGCCATGTCCGTTTCAGTGGAAGCGTCGCTATGACGGCATCATAAAGGCGCAAAAGGATTGGGGGCTTTCAGGTTTGATGGAATGCCACCACTACGGCTGGTGGCCGTCGTTCGTGAGCGAACTGGAGAAGGAGGCATTCACCGAAGGCGGTATTCCGTTCGAGGCGCATCTGCGCATGATTGCCGCTCGAGACTTTGGCGCGGCGAGCGTGGACCGCGTGATCGAAGCCTGGCGGCTCTGGAGTGACACGGCGCGAGACTATGTGGCGAGCAACGTGAATCAGTACGGGCCGTTCCGCACCGGGCCGTCTTATCCCTACAACTTTGGCGGCAAGCATATCGACAACTTGGAGTTTCCGATACCGCGCCACGCGTCGAACAAGAACATCGCCCGTTACAACTACCTCGACAGGAGCAGCTACGAACCTGAGCTGGGCGAGGTTGGCAAGCTGGATTTGGAAGACATGCACAAGGAACTGGAGCTGCTGGAAGACATGCGTGTGGCGTTGGGAAAGGGCGCGGACATCTTTGATGCGATTGCGGCGGAGACGGCGCGCGCAGGGCGCGCGCCCTACCAGATTGCCCAGTCGGAGAAGGCGCGGCGCATGGCGGGACTGGGACGGTACATGCAGCGCACGGTCACTACGGCGATCAATGTGAAGCACGGAGCCATCGCGCATCGCGCCGGAGACAAGGCAGGCGTGCTTGAATGGGCCAAAAAGGAATACGCGAATGCCAAGGCGGCGTTGCCGCTCGTGGAGGCGGATTCGCGTCTCGGCTGGGAGCCGTCGATGGAGTATGTGGGTGGCCCCGAGCAGATTCGCTGGAAACTCGACCGCATGGTTCAGGTCTATACGGAGAGCATCGCACGCGGCGCGTTCTCGCCGAAGCAGAAGAAGAGTGCAACGGAAGCCGTGAAACGCAGAAAGGAATGATTGGACTATGAAGATGACAAGTCTATTTTGCGCTTGTTTGCTGGTTGCGCTTGCAGGGCATGGCGAGGAGCTGCATGGCGTAGACACGTGGGCGGGGATCAAGCCCTTGCCTGCCGTGGTGAACCCTGTCGGACGCGAGGCGTCGCCCGACCTCATCTCGTTGCGCGGCGAATGGGAATTTCTCGCGCAGCCCAAGGTGTTTCCGCGCCGGTACCGGCACACGAAGGTGCCGTTTGCAAAGGTGGACGAAAATACGCCTGTCGCCCGCCGCAGCAGCATGGACAGGCCTTGGTCCGAGGCGAGGAAGATCAACGTGCCCGGCGCCTGGGAGGCGCAGGGCGTGGGCGAGCCTGGAATGTCGCTCCCATGGGATCCGCTCTGGGACTGCAGCACCAAGAAGCTCCGTCATGTCTACATGGGCGAGGGCTGGTACCGCAAAGATGTCGCCTTGCCACCGGATTGGAGCGGCAAGAAGGTCTGGCTCAAGATCGGCGGCGTGCGCTCCCAGGGCTGGTTCTGGGTGAACAAGCATCCTGTCGCGTGGGTGGATACCTACTGCGGCACCTACAAGTACGACATCACGCCTTTTGTGAAGCCGGGCTGTACGAACCGCATTCTCGTGTGCGTGAACAACGTGCTGCCGTCGCGCAAGGGGCTGATGAGCAATGTCCACCGCTGGGGCGGCATCTATCGCGACATCGAGCTGGAGGCAACGCCAGAGATCCGCATCGACGACGCCTGGGTGCGAGGAGACTTTGACGAGAAGGTTGCAGAGGTTCATGTGGTGATCGGTAGGGCGGTCTCGCCGAGACCGCCGTCGGCGCGTGAGGACACGCGCCCTCCCGATGCGGCGGTTTCATCGAAACCGCCCTACCAGATTCGCGTCACCATCGACGGAACGACCGTCTCTCAACCCCTCAACCCTCTTAATCCCCTCAAACCTCTCAAACTTCCCCTTCGGAACTTCCGCCCCTGGTCCCCGGAGCATCCCAACCTCTACTGGGCCGAGATCGCGCTTCTGGACGGCGAGGGGAATGTCGTCCAGACTCGGCGCGAGCGCTTCGGCGTGCGCAAGATCGAGGTGCGCGGCGAGGCGTTCTACCTGAACAACCGTCCGTACTTCCTGCGTGGCTTCGGCGACGACAGCGTCTATCCCCTGACGGGCCTGCCGCCGGCCGATCGCGAGACGCATCTGGCCCATTTGCGGAAGGCGCGTGCGGCCGGCTTCAACTTCGTGCGCCTCCACACGCACTGCGAAGTGCCCGAGTATTTCGAAGCGGCGGACGAAGCGGGCATTCTCATCCAGGCCGAGCTGCCGTACTACATCGACATCCCGACGGAGGCGTTCACCTTCGATCCGCTCCGCGACCTGCGCGAGCTGCAGGCGCACTACAGGCGCCATCCGTCGTTCGCGGTCTACTGCGGCGGCAACGAGGGGCGCCTTGGACCTTACGTCGAGAAGGAGATGTATGCGTTCGTGAAGCGCACCGACCCCGACAGGCTGGTCATCCACCAGGACGGCGACCGGTGCGAGTGGCTCAAGTACGACGACGAGGAAGGGAGCAACGACCCCGGGAATTCCGACTACGACGTCGGTCCGCGCGACATCTGGCGGCGCGGTTCGTTCCGCACGGGGCGGCCATTCGTCTGCCATGAATACCTTAACCTCTGCGTCAAGCAGGACACGCGCCTCGAGCCGCTCTACACGGGCGCCTGGGCGCCGCCGGATTCGCGCGCCGACCGTCTGGCGTGGCTGGCGGAGCGCGGGCTTGACGCGACGTGGGGCGATGCGCTGCAGGACGCCCAGCATACGCTGCAGGGCGTCTACCAGAAGCGCGGCATCGAATGGGCGCGCAAGGATCCGTATTGTGGCGGGTACTGCTTCTGGACGGCCGTGGACGTGGTGGTCGCCAACGGCGCCATCCATTCGGCGCAGGGACTGTTCGACCCGTTCTGGCAGACGAAGAAGGGCGGGCTCTCTCCGGAGCGCTTCGCTCTTTTCAACGGACCGTCCTGCGTCTTGATCGACACGCCAGACGAGAATCGGGTGTTCACGTCAGGCGACGAGCTGTCCGTCGACTTCCTTTTCGCGAACTACGGCGAAGCCGCGCTGGAAGACGTTGCGTTGGAGTGGCACCTTGACATTTCCTCAAACCCCTCAAACGTCTCAAACCTCTCAAACCCCTCAAACCTCTCAAACCCCTCTGGTCATATCCCGCTGCCAGACGTCGCCATCGGCCCGGCACGGAAGGTCGCATCGGAGAAGATAGTCTTTCCGCCCGTCGCAAGGCCGGTGAAGGCCGTGCTCCGCGCTGAGGTGGGCGCTGCAATCAACGAATGGGACTTCTGGGTGTTTCCGAAGCGCGTCAAGCGCGACGGGTCCGACATCGCGGCCGACGCCTCGCTGCTGCCCATGCTCGCGAAACTATACGACGGCGTTGCCGATGCCGCATCGCCTGATGGCGCAAAGGCGCGCGTGGTCGTTGCGCCGTATGGTTCGCAGGCCTCTGCCGACGCCCTGGCGCACGGCAAGAGAGTGCTCACGGTTTCCGGCGGAGGCGGCAAGCCGAACGTCTCGCTCGGTTGGTGGTCGATGGGCAACCAGGTTGGGACGGCACTTGCGAAGGGGCATCCGGCGCTTGCCGGCCTGCCGCATGAAGGCGCGCTGACCCCGCTTCTGTTCCGCGTGGTGAAGGAGGGTGCGCATGCAATGTCGCGGAAGGATCTGACGGTGGCTTCGCCGGTCATCGTCGGCGAGGGGAAGAAGGACTGTTTCCTCTACCTTGGCGAGGTCAAAGTGGATCAGGGACGTCACATGGCGTCGTTCGGGTTGGACATTCTCTCCGGCACGCCCGAAGGCACGTCGATTCTGGATGGCGTCATCGACGAACTTCGGAGGTGATTCTGGACGGAACCAAGAAAGACATATCGCCCTGCAAAGAGGTAAATCGATGAAATGTGCAATGCTGTTGGCGGCGGTTGCCGCATGCGCGTCAGTGGCGCGAGCGGAGCACTTCAAGGCGCAGTACACGCCCGACGTGGCGGCGCGTCCGCAGGTGCGCGGCGCGATGCTCTCGCAGTACAAGGTCGGCGACGACGACTTCAGGATGCTGAAGGAGTGGGGCGCGACGGTCGCCCGTTACCAGATGTATCCCGTGGGTGAACGATGGAAGGGCAAGACGTCCGACGCGGACGGCTTCGCGGCGTGGCTCGACTGGAAGCTCGGCGTCCTCAAGGGCGAGGCGCTTCCGCTGGCGCGGAAGCACGGCATTCCGCTCGTCGTCGACCTGCACGTTCCGCCTGGCGGGCGCGGCGGAAGCGGAATGAAGATGCTGGACGATCCGGTCTGGGCCGATTTCTTCGTTGACTGCTGGCGCAAGATCGCGACACGGCTCAGGGGCGAGCGCGGCATCTACGCCTACGACCTCATAAACGAGCCGACGCAGTTCGGAAAGCCCAAGGTCTGCGACTACCTGGAGATTCAGTGCCGTGCGGCGGCGGCAATACGTGAGATCGACGGGACGACGCCAGTAATCGTCTCGTGCCGGAACGACGTGGCGTGGTGCGCGCCGTCAGCGTTCAGGTGGATGAAGCCTATAGACCTCGTCAACATCTACTACCAGTTCCACATGTACGAGCCGTTCGACTACACGCACCAGAAGGTTCTGCCTCAGTTCAAGGACACGGTCGCTGCGTATCCCGACGCGGCGAAGGGGTGGGACGCCGAGGGACTGCGGCGGATCGTCGCGCCCGTGCGGGAATTCGAGAGGCGGTACGGAGCGCGGATATTCGTCGGGGAGTTCTCGGCCGTTGCATATGCCAAGGGCTGCGACAAGTGGATAGCGGATGTTGGAGCCATGCTGAACGAGTATGGCTGGGACTGGTGCTACCACGCGTTCCGCGAATGGCCCGGTTGGAGCGTGGAGCATGTAGTCACTGAAGGCGACAGCGCAGCGACGGCGAAGTTCGCCACGTCCAACGACAATCCCAGAATGCGCGCGCTATTGTCTGTACTAAAAGGGAATTAACCCCTCAAACGTCTCAAACCCCTCAAACCCCTCAAACCTCTCAAACCTCTCAAACTTCTCAAACCTCTCAAACTTCTCTCAATGTCCAGAATAAAAATTATTAACATGTCTTTGTCTTTGGCGACTCTTACGTTCTGCGGGACATGCGCCGCTTCCGGGAGCTTGACGTGCACATCGCCTGGCGGCAATGTTACAATCGGTTTTGCTTCCGACGCGAAAGGGATGCGCTGGTCGTTGACGCGCAACGGGAAGACAGTGGTCGAGCCATCCAGGCTTGGGCTTTCATTCTCGATGTTCAAGGTGCCGAACCGTAGCCTGGGCGAGATGCGGATAATCAAGAAGGACACGCGGCATTCCGACACGACCTTGACGAACGAGATATACCGTCGTCGAACGATACGGGACCGCTACAACGAACTGTCGGTCACGCTGGAGGAGGTTGACGAGCCCCGGCACCGCCTCGGCTTTGTCTTCAGGGCATACGACGAGGGCGCGGCGTTTCGCTACGTCGTTCCGGAGCAGGACGGGGTAGCGGTTGAGGTTTTCGCAGGTCCCCACAAGTTCGGCATCGCTCCTGCATTTGACGCATTGCACACTTATTTGATATAATATGTGCGCACATAGAAAGAGGAGGTTTCATGAACATCACATTGTCAGCACCTCCCAATGTCGTGCAGAATGTGCGGTATTGGGCAGAAGAGCGGGGGACGAGCCTTAACCAGTACATACGCGACCTTTTGATTGCAAAAGACCGCGAGATACGGCAAGAACGCAAGTCCTTTGCCGACGAGTTCTACTCGTTTGCGATGGCAAACGCCATTGATATGGAATCTGGCTACAAGTACAGCCGCGCCGATGCGGCAGACCGATCAATGATTTGCGACAGATGAGATTCTTCGATACGAACGTTCTGGTCTATGCTGCGAGCTCCCAAGACGAACGAAAGCGCCAGATAGCCATACGACTGGTTCGTCATGCGCTGGAGGAAAACCATGACGGGGTCATATCCCTTCAGATGCTACAAGAGTTCACCAATGTCATGCTCAAACGCTCCCTGGCGACGGACGAGCAGGTCGAGAGGTATTACTCTTATTTCTACCGACTTATCGGAACGGAAGTGACTTCCGACATGCTTCGCGAGGCAATAAAGATACGTCGGGAATATGGCATTCAATACCACGACGCAGTGATGATTGCCGCAGCCAATAAGCTTGGCTGCCACGAAATTCTCACCGAAGACCTCAACAACGGGCAGACATACTGTGGCATGGTCGCCGTGAATCCGTTCAAGGAGTCTTCGGCAATAGCTTAAGCGGCAATTGCCGATTGTCAGGGATAGGCGGCGCAATGATGCGCACGGCAGGGGAATGTGTGATATAATACCGACAATGAAAAAGAAAATGGTAGCGGGTGGACCGGCGCTTTCGCGCAGGGCGTTTTTCGGGCAGGCCACGGCGGCGACGTTGCTGGGGGCGGCGGGTTGCCTTCCGGAGAAGGTCAGTGGCGGCGAGCCCAGGCTCAAGGTGGGCGTCCTCTCCGATATCCATCTTCTCGTGCAGAAGGACTCTATGCACAGCGACGTCTATTTCGAGAAGGCGCTCCGCTGGTACGACGAACAGAAGGCCGACGCCGTGCTGCTCTGCGGCGACATGGCAGACTGCGGTCTCGTATCGGAGCTTGAGTACGCCGCCGAGATCTGGAACCGGGTGTTTCCGAGCGACCGGCGCAGCGACGGCGAGCCGATCAGGCATCTTTTCCACTTCGGCGACCACGACTACGGCGGTTACGCCCACAAGTATCCGTGGGCGAAGAGTACGTCGAAGGATCCCGACGCGCCTAACCATGCGCTTGTGAACGAGGATGTCGTCGCGATCTGGGAACGGCTCTTCCACGAGAAGTGGGCGCCGATCCAGGTCCATGAGGTGAAGGGGTACACCTTCGTTCTGGCGCATCATCCCCACAACCTGCAGAATGGCACGGTGATACCGGGGCTCGCCGAGGCGCTTGCCGCCGCGAATCCCGATCCGAAGAAGCCGTTCTTCTACTCGATGCACCGTCCCGTGCACGGTACGCTTCCCGAAATGGATCCAAAGAGCCTTGCGAAGGATCCCAACCACAAGGCGCTCTGCCGGTATCCGAACGTGATGGCGTTCTTCGGGCACTGTCACCGCAACTGCGCGGACGAACTCAACCTGTGGCAGGGCGAGTACACCGTCGTCCATGTGCCGTCAACGAGCTACTGCTGCACGCGCGGGGGGCGCGAGAACTCGTTCTCCTGCGGGAACCAGCCGGACAAGAAGCGTCCGCAGCTGATGGACCGCGCGGACTGCCGGTCTTCCAACCAGGCGCTCTTCATGACCGTCTATTCGGACCGCATCGTCCTGGCGCGGCGTGACGTCCGCCATGATCGCCCGATGGGCGTGGATTGGGTGGTGCCATTGCCGAGTCCCGACGGTTCGTGCTCGGCCGCGGCGCGCACGGGGCGCGCCGCGCCGCCCGCGTTTCCCGAAGGTGCGGTTGCGACGGTTTTAACGCGCATCGGCAAGAACCGTGCCAAGAAGGAGATGGAGCAGGTGGTCGTCACCTTCCCGCCGGCGCATTCGCACGAGGGACGTCTCAGGGCGCTGGACTATGAGGTCACGGCGAGCGCAGACGGCTTCAAGCTCGTGCGTCGCGTGTTCCCGACCCGCGCTTACTGGTGCGAAGAGGCCGAGAAGGAGCCGTCCATGTGCGTCTTCGGCAAGTTCGAACTGCCGTCGGATAAGATGGTCACATTCACCGTGCGCCCCGCCGACTCGTTCGGCGTTCTTGGTCAGCCGCTCCCGCCGGTGACCTGGCGCGCATAAGGAAAAAGCAAAAGGAGAAAAACATGAAACAAGCAATGACACGCAAGAGCTTTATCGGGGCCACCTTGGCCACCGCGGCATTTGGACGCGGCGTGGCCGCGGTCCCGTCGACGAACGGCAGGCGCTGGTACCGCGGAATGCTTCACATGCACTCGCACTGGTCGGACGGCCGCGCGCTGCCTGAGCAGGCGGTCGCCGCGTACAAGGATGTCGGATACGACTTCATCGCGCTTTCCGACCACAACCGCTTCCAGGACAATCCCGACAAGTGGATGGCCGTCGGAACCGGCAAGGAGAAGGGCTGGCCGCCGAAGGTGGTGCACCCGGACTGCTTCAAGGCCTACGTCAAGCGGTTCGGCAGGAAGATGGTGCGCGAGAGGGACGGCAAGACAGAGGTGCGCCTCGCCACCTATCCGGAGCTGAAGAAGATGTTCGAGGAGCCGGAGAAGTTCCTGCTGCTTCCGGGCGTGGAGATCACGACCGACGCCAAGGCGACAGGCCAGACCTACGCCATGCACATGAACGTCATCGGAATCGACGACATAATCGAGCGCGCGAAGAAGGCGAACCTGATAGAGGGCTGCCCGAAGCACACCGTCTCGTCCATCATCCGCGAGACGCGCGAGATGAGCGAGGCGCTCGCCAGGCAGCGCGGCCAGGAATGCATCTGCATGGTGAACCACCCGAACTGGCTCTTTTACGACGTCGGCGCGCAGGACATCATCGACAATCCCGAGCTCCGCTATTTCGAGGTGTGCAGCAACGGCTCCGAGTGGCCCGTGCCGAAGGAGCTCGACGGCGAGTGGTACCACGACCACATCTGGGACGCGGTGCTTGCCTACCGCGCGACGCACGGACAGCAGCTGCTCTACGGATTCGGCTGCGACGATACGCATTTCTACCCGGGCAGCGGGCTCGAAAACCCATATGTGTTCGGCGACGGCTACATCATGGTGCGGGCGACAGAGCTTTCGCAGAAGGCGCTCTTCGAGGCAATCCGCCGCGGCGACTTCTACGCTTCGTCCGAGCTGGACCTGGAGGACGTCTCCTTCGATGCCAAGACGGGCACGCTCAAGGTGTCCGTCCCGGCGACTCCGGACGTCAAATACAGGATCCGCTTCATCTCCACGAAGAAAGGCACGCCGCTCGATCCCGTGAGCCACGTGGACATTCCGGCGACGAAGGAGCACATGAACCGCGCGCGCAAGGTGCCGATCTATGCCGACGGGATAGGCGCGACGGTGAAGCTGGTCGATGGCAAGCGGGGCGAACGGCTCGAGGCGTCGTACACGCTCGCCGCAAACGACCTCTACGTCCGCGCACGCGTGGAGAGCGACGCTCCGACGCAGTTCAAGCGCCGGCACAAGCTGCACCCGGACCATCACACCGCCTGGACGCAGCCGTATAGTCGTTAGTGGTTAGTGCTTAGTGCGTAGTGGTTGGTGCGTAGTGGTTAGGGAGGGTGAAGGTATGAAGCTTATGGGTTTGGCTGTGGCCGCGGCGTTGTCGTCGCTTGCGGCGCTTGCCGCTGACACGGCTTCGCTCGAAAGGGCGTTCGCAAATGTCAGGGCGGTATCCGACGGGATATGCTCCATCACGGACGTCTCGCTTCGCCTTAAGGCAGACCCGAAGGGCAAGGACCCGCTCGAGATGTGGCGCGCCGAGGCGAAGGAGACGGTGACCGTCACCGATGCATTCGTCCGCGTGGACTTCACGCTTGTTCCCGAAAAGGGCAGCGACGTAAAGTGCCGCATGGAGCTGTCGTTGCCGGAGAAGTGGGACGGACGCCTCTGGGGGCAGGGCAACAGCGGCCGCGCAGGGTCGCTTCCCGACCTCGGCGCATACGTCGCGATGGACACGGCCGCCGTCACCACGGACCTGGGCACGACGGCCGCAAGCCCGAAGTTCCTGGACAAGTCCATCCCGTGGTCCGAAGGCGTCCTGCGCGACTTCCACTGGCGCGCCACGCACCTCATGACCGTCTACGGCAAGCGGATCGCTAAGGCCTTCTACGGGCGCGGGCATAGCCATGCATACTTCAACGGCGGATCCACCGGCGGACGGCAGGGCATGGGCGAGGCCCTGCGTTTCCCTGACGACTACGACGGCGTAATCGCGGTGCTTCCCGACAATAACGCGGCGGTCAGCGAAATCGCGATCTGGCACCTTTGGCGGCAGACCCACGACGCGGACGGCAAGGCGCTGTTCACTAAGGAGGATCTCGAGGCCGTGTCCGACGCGGCAATAGAGTACAGGTCGAAGACGGACCCGAAACCGTACGCAGGGCACATCATAGCCGACGGGCGCTTCACCGAAAGGGAGATAGACGAGTTCGTGGCGCTCGCCGCCGAGAAGCGCCCGGCCCTAGCCGTCGGCGACAGACCGGCGCGGCTCAAGGCTCTCTACATGCCGCTTGTGCACAACGGGAAGTGCTACTTCACGGGATTTGCGCCGGGCACGAACCACGGGGCGAACTTCCACTGGGGCAGTCTTCTCTCGCTTCCGCATTTCCTCGCTGGAAGGGGATTCCCGCAGTCGCGGTGGAAGGCGGTGGGGTTCGGCCAGATCGACCTTTACCTCAGGGAGCTCTCGCCCGAGTTCAACGCCTGCTCCCCGGATCTTTCCGCCTTCGTGAAGCGCGGCGGAAAGATCATCATGACAGCGGGGTGGGAGGACCAGACGATTCCACCCGGCCCGATAGTCGACTACTACGAGCGCGTATGCGAGGCGAGCGGCGGTATCGGAAACGTCTCGAAGTTCATGAGGCTCTTCTGCATCCCTGGCTGTGCGCACGGCGGCGGACGCGGCAGGGTGATGACAGGCTCGCCTTCCGGTCGCCAACTGAAGGACCTTCTCGTGGACTGGTGCGAGAAGGGCAAGTCGCCGGAAAAGCTGTTCGTGAAGTGGCCGAACGGCGGCGTGAACATGCCGGTCGCCCCGTATCCAGGTCTTTACCTGCAGGACGGCGACGGCAACTGGCGGCTGGAACGCCGTCCGCGCGGCGTCGCCCGCATCGACGCCATGTGCCTTGAGACGAAGACAAAGGGTTTTTAGCGCAAACGTTATGTTAGCCATGGAGGGAACATGAAACATCTAAGCTTGCTGACCATCGTAGTTCTTGGGGCGCTGACTGTGTCTGCCGCGCATGTCGTGCAGACGGGGTCGATCGCCGAGGGTGGCTTCGGCGTCGCGACAGCCGAGACATTGACCAAGGACGGCTGTGGCACCTTGCTCAACCTTTTCCACGGCAAATGGACGCCGGAGAAGATTCGCGCCGTCGGAGAACACTGCCGCAAGCATGGCTGCACGTTCACGATGGACGAGATGTTCAATCGGTGGAGCGGCGACTTGAAGAAGGAGTATGCGCCGATCAAGGACGGGCTTCTCGCCGCGCTCCGCGAGTACGGCGACGTGTGCGAAGGTACGCAGCACTACAGCGAGAGCGGCGGACTGATGTTCTACTGGCACCCTAAGAACGCGATGTCACATGGCAAGTTCTCTCCGCGCATCGCCAAGGGCGGCAACTCACTTGCGCAGGCATACGCGGAGACGTGCGCCCAGACGCGGCGCGACCTCCAGCAGGCGAAGGACGCCGGGCTTCCAGGACCGATTTTCTCCATCGAGTGCGCGTTCGGCTTCCCGCCGTACCTGCTACGTGCGGGATACGACCGCGTTGACCTTGAGGTCGTCTACTCCGACGAGCTGGAGCGTTCCTACGCCGGGGCCAAGACTGCCGCGGAGGCGTTTGGCCGCAAGAGCTTCGGCACCGACATGGCGATGGACTGGTATGGCGGAATGCAGAGCGACGGACTCTGGGAGGCGCGCTGGCGCACATCGCTCTATCACGCATACGTGCGCGGCGCCGACCCCATATACAACGAACATGGGCTGATGAGCCTGATGTGCCATGGCCGCAAGTTCGAGCATGACGATCCAGTGACGCGCCGCTACCGCAAGGTGCTTGCGGACTTCACCGCCTGGTGCAAGGCGAATCCGCGCGCGGACGGCTATCCTCTCGCGGCGGTGGGCGCGATACAGGGACGATTCGACGGCTACGTCGGAATCTTCCAGACGCACCTTTTCGGACAGCGGGCGAACGACGCCTTCCGCGTGACGGAGGCGGACCGCACGGCGTGGCGGCTCTTCGACGGGCTCTACCGCCGGCGCGGTTGGCAGGAGCGCGACAGCTGGGGCGACGCCGACCATTCGGGCAATCCGCCGCTTGGCGCGGCGGGCATCATCCCGTTTGACGCGCCGGACGCGGCGTTCGCGAAATACAGGTTTCTTTTCTTCCTCGGCCGCAACGTGATGGACGAAGAACTGTATCGCAAGCTCGTCGGGTATGTCAGGAACGGCGGCACGTTGATGCTTGCGGCGAGCCATCTGACGGTCCAGGATGTTCCAAACGGCGCGTTCGTCCCGTACAACGGCGGCGACTGGTCGGAGCTTGCGGGCGTCAAGGTGCGCGACGGCAAGCCGTGGCATCTGCCTCACGGGATGAAGTTCGTGAAGAACCCCGGTCCGTACTGGAAATTCCAGCCGCTCACCAACATGTGGGATCCGGATTTCATAGAAGGGGGTTTTGACATTCCGCTTCTTGAGGCGACTACCGCAAAGCCTTTTCTCGTCGAGTCCGACAACTTCATCGAGAAGAAGATGGCGGAATGCAAGCCCATCGGATTCGTGAACGAAATCGGCAAGGGCCGCGTCATTTTCCTTGCCTCGCTCGACTCGCCCGGGGCGTTCGGCGTGCGCAAGCTCTATTCGTTCCTCATGGCGAAGGCGATGGAGGCGATCGGCGCGGACACGTGGCCAAAGGTCGAGTGCAACGACACCGTGCGCTGGAGTGTCTATCCCGACGGCACGATCTATCTGCTCAACACCGAGGCGCATGTCGCCCAGGAGGCCGTTGTCGAGCGGTCTCCAGGGGCTGCGAGGGAATCGATCCGCCTGTCGCCAGGGGAGTTGCGGGCGCTTGCCGAAAAGTAGGTAAGTTTTTTGCCTATTCTTCGCAGGCTTCTCTGATATAATTCAAGTCACCATGAACATACTTGCTTTCTGCGCCCATCCGGACGACATCGAACTGAACGTTGGCGGAACCCTGCTCAAGTACAAGAAGCAGGGCCACAAGATATACATCGCCCTCACGACGAGCGGCAACACCGGCTCGAACATAATGACCGACGTCGAGGAGATCGGCCGAGTGCGCGAGGCGGAGATGATGAAGTCGGCGGCGCTCTACGGCGCCGAGGTTCGCTTCCTCCGCAACGACGACGAGCGGCTTCTCGACACTAACGAAACGCGCACGCAGGTGCTGGACGCGATGCGCTGGGCCGACCCCGACGTCATCTTCACGCACTATCCGGAGGACCAGTCCACCGACCACGCGATGACGTCGAAGCTCGTGCGCGAGATGCTTCTCTCCCTGCCTGGCAGGAACCAGCAGTCGCATGAGAAGCCGTGCTCGAAGAAGGTGTCGCTCTTCTACTGGGAGCCTAGCTACGGGATAAACTTCCTGCCCGAGGTATACGTCGACATCTCGGAGGAATGCGACGAGAAGCTGAAGGGCATCTACTTCCACGAGAGCCAGTTCCCCTACATGGCGGAGTTCGGCTGCACCGACTTCGCGGAGGAGGCGCGCGTGTGGGCCCGGTTCCGCGGCATCCAGAACGGCTGCAAGTATGCCGAGGCGTTCCGCGCCCACCGCATCCACGGCTACATGCCCGACTTCAAGGTGCTTCCGTGACCGGCATCCGGTGCGACGCGCTTGCCGCCCGTGCGGCTCTGTGCATCGGCCTCCTGTTGTCGCCGCCTGGTACGACGGGCCTCTCAAGGAACTGCTCGAGCGGCAGTTCCGCTGAGAGGGCGTGCGCGAATTGCAAGAACCCCCGCCAAGCTTTATATGGTATAATACGGGCATGGGCTCACCTGAACAAGGAGAAGGGCTATGGTCACTCGTCGAGATTTCGTGAAGGAGGCGTCGGCAGCGGCGGGAGTCGCGGCGGTGTCGGGCGTCGCCGGATGTTCTAACAAG
The DNA here is from genome assembly GCA_017405115.1 of Kiritimatiellia bacterium. Next base: position 3,633 of record JAFRBA010000057.1, on the reverse strand, counting down.
GAAAACGACAAGGAGGCAGCGATGGACATGAAGTTCAGCGAACTGATGGAGGCGCGCCGCAGCGTGCGGAAGTACGCCAAGGCGGAAATCTCCGGGGACGAAATGGCGAAGATCGTCGAAGAGGCGCTCAACGCCCCGAGCTGGAAGAACACCGAGACGACGCGGTACTACGCGGCGATCGGCGACGACGCCAAGGCGAAGATGTGGAGCGATGCGCTTCCGGGGTTCAACGCGGCAAGCTCGGCAAATGCCGCCGCGCTGGTCGCGGTTACATTCGTCCCCGGCGAAAGCGGCTACATGGGCGACGCCCCCGCGAACGAGCTCGGCGAGATGTGGGGCGCGTATGACTGCGGGCTTGCGTCTTCCTATTTCATCCTTGCGGCGAAGAACCATGGCTGGGACACTCTCATCATGGGCATCCGCGACACGGCGAAGGTGAAGTCGATACTCGGCATCCCCGAGAAAGAGGTTCTCATGTCCGTCATCGCGGTCGGGAAGTCCGCCCAGCCGTATTTCAAGAATCCCCGCAAGCCCGTCGCGGAAGTGCTGAAGGTGGTATAGGGTCGTCAAACCATGACGGATTCGTCTGAACGGACATTTGAGGGAAAGCTTCTGCCGCGGCATCTAAAGATGTTCCGCGACATGGACAGCGGGCGCATCGAACTTCGCTATTGGAAGTTCGAGCCGATTCTGCTGTTCCTGATTCCCTTTATGACAGTTTGGAGCGGAGGGGCCATATTCGTGTGCTACGTTGTGCCGTTTCTGCAGCATGACACTCATCCAATGAACTATATGCCGATGCTTTTCGGCATTCCCTTTCTAGTGGCTTCAATCTTCATCTGGTATGGCATCCTGCTTATGCTTTTCGGCACTCGCAGACTCGTGCTGGAGCATGGAAGCGGCAGTTATTCGGCAAAACTGTGGGGCATTGGGCGCACACGGCGATTTGACCTCCGCATTGACACGGAAATCACAGACAGCAGACTGGAGAAAAGGCCGAATATTCAGATTCACATGCCGACTGCCGGCAATCCGTTCGCACGGAAGATTCGCATCAAGAACGGCTACCGCTCTGAGATTGTCTGCGCCTTCTGGGACGATGACTCGATCGAATTTGCGATGTCGTTGCTCAAAAGGAGAGCGGGGATTTCGCCAGGATTCGCGAACACGCGATGACGCAAGATATAGTGAAATGAGCGAAGAGCACGAGAAACTAATCGGCCGCGAGTTCCGGCACTTCAAGGGTAACCTCTACCGCATTGAAGGGTTCGCCAAGGACTCCGAGACGCTGGAGGAGATGGTCGTGTATCGCGCCTTGTATGGTGAACACGGACTGTGGGTTCGCCCTGCTAAGATGTTCTTCGAGACTATTGAGCGCGACGGCAAGCGCATGAAGCGGTTTGGATTGTTAGAGGATGCGAAATGACAAGCGAATCGCTATGCTTCTTCGCGTTCTTTGCGGCTGTTTTCGTCTTCTGCGCAATTGCGGAATGGATGTTCGCCGCAGAAGCCGTAAAATATGCACGCCGCCGAAATCTCGGAAAACGAATGCGTCTCATCCTCGCGGCGGTCGTTATTTCCGACGGACTGTCAGTAATTCTCAATGTCGGCGGATGGTGCTTGGCATATGCCACGATAAACGGAGGTTGGTTGATAGGAAAAGACATTGTGTCTGAATTGCTTGGATGTGCACTCCTGGCCCCGGTGGTTTCCCCTATCACTTTTCTCTTTGTAGTCTTAGCAGGTCCTCTTGTGGTGATCCTTGATGGGCCACTACTTTTTCTCTCGCCGTTGACGTTGCCTATGGGATTGCTGTCGTTCGCTTCGCCAATAATGCGTGCAAAGGTGATGTGGAAATCGGGATGGCTCTCTTGGATAAAGTTACTGTTTGTCGTTTATGCGACGTTCTTGCCAGCAAGCCTCGCCATTCCTTTTATGGCTGGGAGATGATAGTCCAATGATGGCAGTGGAGCAACAGAATTGCGTTTCGCTGGATCGTATTGCAATAACTCATATCGGTTATTGCAATAGACGGTCAGAAAATGCTATAATGCCCACCCGAAAGGGCAGATTGTATGGGCAGAGACCTGAAAAAGGCGATACGCGAGCAGAAGCTTGAGCTAGAACGTCTTCTGGCAGAGAAGATGCTAGACAGGGAGCCGATGGGCAAAGTCGACGTTACAAGCCGTCTTGCTCAGGCCGTTGTAGGCATGAGGCGGTCTGGGAAATCCGTGGTGTGCAGGACGGCAATGAGGAATTCGGGCGTTGCGTACGGCTATGTAGATTTTGACGACGAGGTGCTTGCAAAGATTGACGCGTCCGAGTTGGACGATGTTCTTCAGGCGGTCTATGAGGTTTACGGCAGCGTTGACCATTTCCTTTTCGACGAGATACAGAATGTCGAGGGGTGGCATCTTTTCGTGAACCGATTGCTTCGCGGCGGCAAGCATGTCGTGATAACCGGCTCGAACGCGCGGCTTCTCACTGGCGATCTTGCGACCCATCTTACGGGCCGCCACATCCCCATATCCGTGTTTCCCTTTTCGTACGCCGAATATTGCGCCTGGATTGGGCACGAGACGGAAGATTACTGGAAGAAGTATTTCTTCAACGGAGGATTGCCGGAGACGTTTGCACTTGCCGACCAGCGGGGATATGTGTCCGCGCTGTACAATTCAATTCTTTCGCGCGACATCCTCGGACGCCGCAAGGTCAGGAACGCGCAGCGGTTCATCGACGCCGCATATGTGCTGATGCAGCAGTTCTCTCGGGAGATATCTTATGACCGTCTTGCGCAGAAGGCCGGAGTCTCGAGTGCACACACGATGCAGACATACACGGGCTATCTTGCCGAGGCGTTTCTCGTCTCGCTCGTCCGGAAATATTCGGCGAAACCCGCGGAGCGCATTCGCAACGAGAAACTCTATGTGTCCGATCCGGCGTTCATGTCGTATTTCACGGGCGTACTTGGTTCGGACGAGGAACTGGGCTGGCGGCTTGAGAACATCGTCTATCTTGAACTTCTCAGGCGCAGGACCGGTGACGATGCGGAAATCTTCTACTACAAGGACCAGACAAGCGATGTTGATTTTTGCCGCGTGCGGCACGGGAAGATTGTCCAGCTCGTCCAGGTCGCCTACACGATTGAGGGGCTCAAGACGCGCAGGCGCGAAGTCGCGCCGCTTATCTCTGCCGCGAAGAAGACGAGATGCGGAAATCTCCTGCTTGTAACAGACCATGAGCGCGAAACGATCGCGCAGGATGGCTTTACGATTGAAGTCATGCCTGCCCGCGAGTGGCTATTGGCCAATGCGAAAAACGTCTAAACGAATGAAGCGGTTTGAATTGCTGGAGGATGTGAAATGACAAACGGAAAGACAATGAAAAAGGTCATTGCCGTAGTTGGGATGCTTGTTTTGCTTTGTTATGGCTTGAAATGCTGGAATTTGCATGATGCGCGTTATCTGTCGTCGTTTCGCTCTCTTAAAGAGTTGGTTCTTCAAAGAATTTAGTGGAATGATATGCCGTTGTTGAATGAGAAACTCCGAGCCGTGGGGCTCTCGCTACCGCTCCGCCGAATGAGGTGCGCTTCGCGGCAAGCATTCGCGTTCCACGGCGAGAATGTCGGTTGCG
>JAFRBA010000056.1 GCA_017405115.1 Kiritimatiellia bacterium | reverse complement strand
AGGTTTGCGCTCGTAACGCGCAGCGCGCCGCCGCACGCCGCGACCAGCCGCCGCGTCCATTCATGAGCAGGCACGCGTACGCCCTCGCCGCGGCCTACGACGGTAAGCGCCCCAGGCCAATGCTTCGCGCCGACTCTCGCGGCGTCGGCGCCTACGAAGCCTGCAGCCCCTTCCGCGTCACTTGCCAGAAGCGCGATCGGCTTTTGCGCAGCACGCGCCTTTATCGAGTAGAGGCGCGCGACCGCGCCAGGGTGGTCCGGGCGCGCGGCAAGCCCGTACACGGTGTCCGTCGGGATGACCGCCACCCCGCCGCCATTCAGCGTCGCGGCGGCGGCGGCAAGGCCGGCGTCGTCGGCGCGGACAGCCTTGAAATCATCGGTCGTTCGCATGACCCAGCTTCAGCACCGAGCGGCGGCGGAAGGCGTGGCGCAGGCCAGCAGCTCGGAAGCCGGCACGTCGGCGTCCATCAGATTGCAGCGCGACTTCGCCTTCCATGCGCCGCGGGTGAAGTCGGGGAAGTCGACCGGCGCCGACCTCCCGCGTGCGCTGCGTTCGGAAAGCTCGCACACCGCGCACCAGCTGGCGAGGTCGTAGACGTCCATGTCCAGCGGCAGACCGCGCCGCATGCAGTAGGACCAGCGGAAGTCCATCACGAAGTCCATGCCGCCGTGTCCGCCATCCCTCGTCGCGAGCTCCCCGAGGGCCTTCTGCAGTGGATGCATGTACCTTGCGCGGATCTCCTCGGTCTTCTCGTCCTTGAAGGAGTGGTGTCCGCCGGTCGTCGGCCACTCGTCCGCGCCCTCCAGGCATATCTCGAGGCGGGGGTATCCGCGCAGGACGCCCTTTGTCCCCGCGATGAGGTTGAGGCGCGAATAGGGGCGAGGGCTCGTCACGTCGTGCTGCAGCATTATCGTGCGCCCGAGGGCTGTGCGAATGGTCGTCACGTTCATGTCGGCCATGGCGAATCGCTGGGCGCGCGCGGGGCTGCCGGCCGGCATGGTCGCCGCGGCGAACGCCTCGTAGCCCCTCTGGACGCCGTCGACGGAGACGAGGTAGTCGAACCTGTCGCCCCTGTTGATGCCCATGTCGAGCGCAATCGGCCCGAGACCGTGGGTCGGATACTGGTTTCCGGCGTGGGCTTCGTTCCAGTGGTTGCGCCATCTCTCCCACTGCGAGTCGTTGAATATCTGCCAGCGCCTGTCGTGGATGTACGCGCCCTCTCCGTGCAGCAGCTCGCCAAGGAGCCCCAGCTTGCAGAGGTTCAGGGCAAGGAGCTCCTGTTCGCCGTAACAGCAGTTCTCGAGCTGCATGCAGTGGCGCTTCGTGCGCTCGGCCGTCTCGACGAACGCCCAGCACTCGTCGATCGTGAGCGCGCTCGGCACCTCGACGAGCGTGTGCTTGCCGCACTCCATCGCGCGGAGCGAGACCCTGGCGTGGGCGTTCCACGACGTGCAGTTGTACACCACGTCGACCTGCGGAAGGTCGCACAGGCGCATGAACTCGTCGGCTCCGCCGGAGAATGCGGCCGGCTTCACCCCAGTCTTCTCAACGACTGCGGCCACAGCCTTGTCGGCCAACCCGGGGCGGATGTCGCAAACCGCCGCCACCTCCACGCCGGGCACGGTCAGCAGCCTGTTCACGGCGGAGGACCCGCGCGCGCCGAGCCCCACTACGCCTACGCGGACGCGGTCCATCGGCGCGCACCTGAAGTTGCGCATGGGCGCGCCTTCCCCGGCATTGGCTACGCCCTTCGTGGCGCATCCGGCGGCGGCGCCTGCGACGCACGACGCGCCGGCCGTCATGGCCACCCCCTTCAGAAACTCCCTTCTTCCAGACTTCATGCCTTTTCTCCTGGTTGATTTCTATAGAGCCGCCGCAGGCAGCGGGTAGATGGCCTTCAGGCCCTGGTTGGAGGCGACGCGGGCGTCCCAGAACCTGGGCCGCGGCACCACGGACGTGGGGGTGGTGAAGTAGAAGTCGTCCTGGTGGAGCTCGGCAACCGCCTCCGTGGCAGTGGTCGTGAGCACGACGTAGCCGATGTCGCCCCAAAGGCCGGTAGACGGTAGCGCCAGCGTGGGGACTATCTTCGACTGCCCCCAGCTCGTGACCGCGATGTCCGGGCACCACGAGTGGTCGTGGCCGTATATCCAGCCGCAGAACCAGCCGCTCTTGGCCGCGCGCTTTATCGGCTTGTCGCCCTTGATGTAGAGGTCTCGGAACTGGTGGGAGCCGACGAAGAAAGGACGCTTCGCGGCGGCGACCCACGTCTCGAACCATTCGAGCTGAACGTCGTCGATCGTTCCTTCGACAGGCCCCATGTCGTTCTCGGCGCGGTCGTCGGCGCCCTTCAGCGTGTCGAGCAGGACAAGATCGCACCCGCCGAGGTCCACGACCCGCGTGCAACGCCCGGGGACAGTCTGGCTCTCCGCGTACTCGGGCCATTCGCGGAAGAACGTCGACCTGCGGTCGTGGTTGCCCATCGTGAGGTGCAGCTCGATTCCCGCATCCACGATTCTCCTTAGAATCGGCTTTGAGGCTGCATAGTCGACGGCGAGGCCATACGACATCGCGACATCTCCGAAGCAGACGACGCGCCTGGGGCGAGGTCTCATGGCGAGAATGGCGTCGACGACCTTTCCGAGGCGAGACTGCGTGTACTCCAGCTGCTTGTTCGCCCCCCCGACATGCAAGTCGGAGATGAGGACCGTCGTCTCTCCGCCCCGGCGGCCGGACGGAGACTGAGTCGCCATGCAGCTTCCCGTGGCTGCGGCGGCCCCTAGAAGAGCCGCTCCGCCAAGGAATTCACGTCTGTTCATCGAGGTTTCTCCATTGTCCTGTTCGGTGTGTCAAAAAAGGCCGCCGCATCAGAGCAGCGCGTTGTCTATCAGCCGCGTCTTTCCGCTATAGGCGGCGACCAGCACGCAGCACCCCTTCTCCGGCCGCTTGCGTGGCTCGAGCGTCTCCGCGTCGACGCATTCCACATAGTCCACCCTCAGGCCTGCGCGCTCGAGGTCGCGGCGGAGCTTTGCGACAGAGCGGAATTCGCGCAGCCCCTTCGAGATCGCCAGGGCCTTTTCGCGCTCCTCGGCCGAAAGGTAGGTGTTGCGGCTCGACATCGCCAATCCGGAATCCTCGCGGACTATCGGAGCGACCACGACGTCGAGGTCGAAGTTGAGGTCGCGGACCATGCGCCGGATCACCTGCGCCTGCTGGTAGTCCTTCTGCCCGAAGACCGCGAAGTCGGGATGCGCGAGGTTGAACAGCTTGGCGACAACGGTGCAGACGCCGCGGAAGTGCCCGGGGCGCCTTGCCCCGCAGAGGCCTTTCGACAGGTCCTCCTCGTTCACGTAGACGGAGTGGCGAGGCAGGTACATGTTCTCCGGTGTCGGGAAGAACACGGCCGTCGCGCCTGCAAGGCGGCACTTGGCGAGGTCGGCGCGCTCGTCGCGCGGATACTTCGCGTAGTCCTCGTTCGGGCCGAACTGCACCGGGTTGACGAACACGCTGACCACGATCTCGTCCGCCCCGCGGTGCTTCGCGGCCGCTATGAGCGACATATGGCCCTCGTGGAGATAGCCCATGGTCGGCACAAGCGCGATTCTGCGCCCTGCGAGCTTTTGCTGGCGGCACCAGCGCTGCAGCTTTTCAGGTTCCTTGAATGTTTTCATCGTCTTCGCTCCCTCTTCCACTGCGTATTATACCAAAACGACGGGAGAAAGTCCGCCGCGGGCTCTGCATGTTTTCAATGCGCAGCCCGCAAGAATGCGCAAGAGACCTTTTCTAAGGCGTAGCCGAAGTTCATGGCGTCAGTTATGCCCACAGCGTCAGGCATGAAGTTCTTCGACGAGATCTTCCACAATCGTGCGCTTCTCGGCGGAGAATGAAATGCCGACCAGCGTGATGCGCTTCCCTGAAAGCGCATACTTCCCCGCGTAGTCCTTGCCCTTGATCTGCTCCATCGCCTCTGCGGCGGGGCGGTCGAGCTTGAACTCCACGATATAGATGTCGCCGGGGAGGTCGACGACCATGTCGATGCGCCCGTCGTTCGTCTGCACCTCGCCGTCCACGTTCACTCCGATGGAGCGAAGCACGACGTACACGATCGTCTGCCACATCTGCTCGTTCTGGCGGTCGGTGAGGCTATAGGGAATGTCCGAGAAAAACGACTTCAGAGCCTTCATGAACTTCGGCATGTCGTGGGCATACAGCGCATCGCCGGCGGCAAAGGCAAATCCGGAAGTCCTGCCGTCATCCTGCCCCGTGTACGCGCCCACTATATCCTTGAGAAACGAGTTCTCGACCTCAAGGTTGGGGAACTTCAGTGTGTAGCGGCGCGATGTTCGCATCTGGCGGAAGGACTTTATCGTCAGATATCCCGTCTGATAGAGAAGCGTCACACCCTTGGGCCTGTCCGGCTCGTAGTTGCCGAGTTCGGATTCGTCGATGTCGATGCAGGAGAAGTCGAGCGGCCGGCTCTTCAGGATGTCAACGAGAAATGTCGGCATCGCGGTCTGCGACCAGTAGTTGGCGAACTTGCACTTCTGAAAACACAGTCCCAGCGAGACGGGGTTTATGACAGGCTCGGCGTTCTCCTCGAACTTGTAGCCGTCGTACCAATTGACCACTTCGGCGAAAGCGGCCTCGTCCGTCATGCCGTTCGCCTTCGCAAGGGCATGGATACACCCGGGGAAGTATTTCAGCACTTCTTCGTGCGTATATCCGAACAGCGTCGCCGAACGGGCGTCCATCGTCCAGTCGTTCAGGTTGTTTAGGTCGGAGAAAATGGAAACCTTCGAGAACTTGCTGACGCCCGTTATGAATGCGAACCGCTGCTTCGACTCAAGCGTCTTTATGACGGAGTAGAACGCCTTGAGCGCATCGCGGAACTCAGTGACGTCCGGCTTCATCAGGTGGCCGAGGATCGGCTTGTCGTACTCGTCCACCAGGAGCACCATGCGGCCATCCGGCGACTTCGCGGCGAGGGCGTCGATGAGCCGCTTGAACATTATGGCGGGCGTGTCCCCCTCTGCATCCCCGACCCCCAGCTCCCTTGCGCGATCCTTCAGGTGGCTCGCCAGCAGCTTGCGGAACTCTGCGACGTCCACTGCCTGCATGGATCCCATGTCGAGGTGCAGCACGGGCCACTTCTTCGACCAGTCCCACTTCGACTCGACGGCAAGCCCCTCGAAAAGGTCACGCCGTCCCTCGAAGAGCGCCTTCAGCGTGGAAACTGCGAGAGACTTGCCGAACCGTCTCGGCCGCGCCATGAAGAACTGCTTTCCGAAATCCCCATGCGCCATCGCATAGAGTTCGTCGGTCTTGTCGACGTACGTGAACCCCGCGTTGCGCAGTTCTGCAAACGTGTATATGTCTGTCGCAACCTTTTCCATGCCTAAGATTATACCATAAATCCGCGCAGACGTGCGACAGCGGTCAGACGCGCAGGAACGCGCCTTTCCGATAGAGCCAGTAGAGGAACAGCCAGACAATCGCCATCATCCCCGCCTGGGTGACGAAATCGCCCACAGCCTGCGGCAGCAGGGAGGCGATGCCTCCGAAGAAATACTGCGACTCGAACTGCCAGTTGAATATGGTGCGCACAAGGATATATGCCGTTATCGCGTTCATTCCGATTACCTTGAAGAAGAAGCCCCATCTGCGCCAGCCGAGAATATCTACGACCCAGTAGAAGAGCGCGAGAAGCCCGGCCGATATTCCGCCGGCGACCAAAGCGAAGGAACTCGTCCACACCGGCTTGTTTACCGGAAGCGAATACGGCCCGAAGGCGAACGCCATGAGAAGGCCGGACGATACAAGGCCTAGCGCGAAAAGGACAAGCTGTGCGGCCTTCTGCCGCTGGGAGGATTGCGAAGTCAGGATCTCGCCCGCGAACATACCGAACATCGCCGTCGCGACCATGGTGATCGTGGTGAAGCCGCCTTCCGGCCTGTGCGCCGTCGTCAGGAAGTTCACGTCCACCCAGTCGCAGAAGAGCCATTCCCGCGCCTCCATCGGGTTCACTCCCGCCGGCGCTCCCGGCGCAGTCGCGAATCGCATCACGATCCACATGCCGACCAGTATGGCGGCCGCGACGCCAATGCGCGCCCCCTTCCCGAGAAATACATGGAGGAGAGCCGCCGCGCCCCATGCGATCCCGATACGCCCGATGACGCTCCATACGCGGAAATGCTCCCACTCGAAGGAGAGGACGTTCTTCTCCAGCGTCCCGTCTATGACGGTCCACAGCATCGCGCCCATGAGGAACAGGACCGCCGCCCGGCGCAGAATCCTGAGCGCGATCCGCGCCGTCGGCACCCCCCATGCCCGCTGCGAGGCGAGCGAGAACGGAAACGTCACGCCTGATATGAACAGGAAGAGCGGGAATATGCAGTCGTAGAACCTGAGTCCGTTCCATGCACAGTGGTCGAACTGCAGCGCGAACGCCGAATGCTCGAGTCCGAACATCGCAAGGAACGTGACCACGATGCACGGCACGGGGTCGGGCAGCAGTATGAAGAACATGTCGAAGCCGCGAAGGACGTCAAGCGACTCGAGTCGATTCTCCCTGTTCATCCCTCACCGGTCCCACTTCGAGCCCTTGTGCATGCCAGGCACGTCTACAAGCGGCGCATTCCGGTTGTCCGGATACGGGTCGTCCCCGACATCATCCTCCGGGAACAGCCGGGAACGGAGGTCGAACATCGCGTCTGACGCCGTCTTGACCATCTTCAGGACGTCCCGCGAGGCAAAGCGCTGGCTCTGCGCTTCGTAGCCTCCGGCGGCCATCAGGTTGGGCGGAACGATATAGCCGCAGTAGCCGGTCGCCAGATAGGCGATGTACGTCCGGGCGAACGGGCTGTTCCACTTCACCTCCAGCCCCAGCTCGCTTACGAGCTCGCCGGGGAATCCCACGAAGCAGACATCGCCGATCGCCAGACACTGCACGTCGAACGACTGCTCGGCGTTCCCCGTCATCTCCCGCCACTTCCTGCGGAGCGGCGACGTGAAGGACCGGAGATCCCAGCCGACGCGTGGCTTCGCAAGCCCGTAGCGCTCGTAGCACCGCTGGACCGAGATGATGCCCGTGATCGAGGCCATCGCCAGGTTTTCGCCGACCTTGCGGGCGGCGGCGCTGCCGCACTCGTCGTCCTTCGTCACGAGATCGCCCGCCGCGCCCTGCACGAACATCGCCTTCGCGCCGGTCTCCGTCCTGATGTAGCGCCGGTAGAAGCCCGGAAAGTCGGATGATATGCGGAGTCCGCCCGCGCCGGGGGCGTGCGCCGTCAGCGCATGTGCGGCGTAGTTCCCTATGACGTAGACCGGACGGAAGTCCTTGTCGAGGAAGACGACCGTTCCAAGCTCCTTGTCCGCGATGCCGTCGGTTATGCGGTGCAGGAACGGGCGATGCGCATTGAACGACGCCCTGTTCTCGCTCGTCGTGTAGCGGCGGTTGCGGTTCTCGTCGCAGCTCTGCGAATAGTATCCGACGCTGCACGGCTCCCATTCGCGCGCCTCCAGTCCCTTCGCGGCCTCCTCTATGCGGGCGAACAGGAACTCCATGTACTGCGAATCGATGCTGCCGGGCCGGTCGTCGTAGGCGGTCTTCTCGCCCGTGATGGCGTTGCGTCTCGAGTAGATGCGCGTGTGCGGGCCCTGATGCGTGTGAGTGCACGTCACCATGACGCCGCCGGCGGGAACGCCGGTGGCGGCGGAGACCCTGCGGCGGATCTCCGCGATGGACTCCGCGTCGAGTCCGATGAGGTCGAGCGAAACGAGCATCACCTTGTTCGATCCGTCATTAACGCACAGCCCGATCGCCATGAGGTCGTCGAACTTGCTCGTCGAGACGTCGTGCTCCTCGTAGCCGGCGATGAGAGTGCCAATCTCTGGAGTGATTGCCGTCTCGAACCACTTCACCTTCACCGTCGGGAATTCGGTGGCGAAAACGGCCCCGCAGACCGACGTCCACGCAAGGCAGCAGACGCCCAAACGCCTCAGAGAGGCAACTTTCAACTTCATTGCATTTCTCCTTTCACGAAAGTCAATTGCCATTTCACTTTCCCCATCTGAACAGCTCCGGGAACGCAACCGGCGTCAGGCAAGCATCGCCCGTGTAGTCTGGCGCACACATATGGGTCTTCGGACAGTCGAGCTGTTCCGAGGAAACATTCTCGTAAAAGCCACCAAACCGCACGAACAGAGACGCACACGCATCATACCACCTCCGCGCCAGACGTTCGGCTTCAGCCCTGAACCCATAGGACAAGAGCCCGCGAATCGCCAGGTTGTTGAGACGCGGCCAAGCCGGACCACGCCAGTAGAACCGCTCGGAAACGTAGTCAGGATCGCCGCGCTCGAGCGAGGCAAGCGGAACAGTGCGGTAGAAGACATTTGGATCGAAGAGCGATTCCATCATGCGCCGGACGCGTTCTGGCGTCGCGACTCCGGCGACAAGTGTCCACAACGCTCCCAGATGACGACGCTTCACTGTCGTGCCGTCGGACATCACGTCGCAGTAAAAGCCAAGGTCCTCGTCCCAGCACAGCCGGTTGATGAGTTCCCTGAGCTCGGCATGTTCCCGTCGGTAAGATGCGGCTTCGTCCAAGCGTCCGAGGCGGTCGGCTATTTCCGCCAGGCACTTCGCATCCAGGGCCATGGCAGACGAAATGTCTATCCAGCCAATCTGCTTGTTCCACCCCTCCATCCACGCATGCCCTTTAGCCCATTCGTCCCACATATGCGAAAACCTTGGCGTCAGGCATTCCCTCGTGAAGGGAATTCCGCCGTCCGCCAACTGTTCCTTCGTCCAGCCACGTGGCCAACGCGGCAAATCGTCCAGTCCGCTGCCGAGCGGCGAAGAATAATACATCCCGTCGGCACGACGCCAGCGGCTTCGGCAAACGGCATGATGCCTGACCAATGCCGGATAGACACTTGCCAACCGTCCCGGCTCGGCGTGCGTTGGGCTGTCTGCAATTGCCAGTTCGCCCCAGGCGAGCATCGGCGTGATAAACGAAATCGGATGCGCACTGTTCCAGACCGGAGTGCCGTCCTCTGCGTACTCGCGGTTGATGAATCCGTCGGAATCGGCGAAGCGGTAGAAGTTGTCCAGCGTCTCGGTTATCGGGAACTCCCCCTTCTTCGTCTCGATTGCCCAGAAGACGCTCGACACTGCATCGCCCTGGAAATGACCTCTGAACTTGCCGCCAACGGCAATGCGCCCGCCGCCAAGTTCGCGTGTCTTCTGCTTTGCCAGCGCAAGCGCCGCCTCTCGATAATGGCCGACAAACACCTCATCGTCAGCATACGGTTCCGAAAAAAGCCCGAGCTGGATACGGAACCGCCGCACGAAGTCCTGGTCAAAGCGACCCGAACGCTGGGCAAAAACAGCCGGGAATGCCTGAAATGCCGCATCGAATTCATCCAGTAGCTCGTGCGCCCGTTCAGGCCAAGTCGACAACTGAGATCCAAGCTGCGAAAAATCAAGGAACTCGTTCGGCAAGTTTGCGCCGACAAAGACCTGCCGCGTCTGGACCTTAAGTTCAGCACCTGCATCAAGTGCTCGATTGAGCAATCCGCGTTTGCCGTCAAGACGGCGTTCGTCCGCCAAGTCTCGCTCCGTCCATGAGACTTCAATCACCGTCTCTGCATCAGTCCGAACTGATGGTGTCCTAACTACGAGCGTCAGGTCGTCGCCCACATACGTCCAACTTGATGGACGGCCATTGACTGTGACAGCACGAGGAGGCATCCGGTTCACAAAGCGAATCTCCCATGTGCGCGTCTCGGGCAATCCCGGAAATGTGCCCTGTATCGCACCGATGCTAAGCGTGTAAGTCGTTCCTTTCTGGCTTCCCGCGAATCGTGTCTTCGCAAATGCCGTCGCATAGTCGGCGGAGGCACCCGCATCCTCGTATAGTTCACCATCGCCCATAGTGGCACCAGGGCAGACCGCAAGCACCATCTTCTCCGGATTGGCCGTCTGGATGCTTGTAAGATCGTCTGGATAAAGCGGCAGAATTGTGCCAGCCTTTACGAACCAAGTATTCTCTCGCTTCGTACGCAGAAAAACACGCGTGCAGTTTCCCTTTAGGATGGTTCCCGTCTCTACATCAAACCAATCCCCTTTCGGCAGCCAGAACGTACACGTAGAAAGGTGCGTCACAGGATCCTTAGGCGCGGCAATCGTCCCTGCGAGAATTTTGTCACCGAACATATACTGGCGCGTCGTCGTCTCGTAGGCCCGTCCATCTTCTGGCCAGTCGTAGTACATCGGCCTGCAGAGCGAGACCCCTGTTTCCCACGCCGTCCGCGCCTGGGTATAGATGTATGGGACAAGCCGATATCGCAGACGAATGGCCGAGCGCAATTCGTTCATCTCCTCGGGATACTGCCAGAAACGTCGTTCGATGCTTGGGTCACAGCTTGAATGCGTCTTAAAGATCGGCTGAAACACGCCTGCCTGCAGCCACCGAAGGAACAGGTCGCCGTCCTTGCCGAGCGTCGGCTTAACGGGAGCCATGTGCCCGCCGAGATCATGTCCCCAATAGCCATAGCCGACATTCGATGACGTCGCTGTGAACCACGGCATATAGGCGAGCGTATCCCAAGAGACAATGCTGTCGCCCGAAAAACCGATTTGATATCGGTGCGAGCCAAGTCCTCCCCAGCGATGGTAGATGAACGGGCGCAAATTCCCCGTACCCCGCTCCGTCTGGTGGTGCGCAAAAACATGATTGAGCCAAAAAGTGTTCGAGAGGCCCGGCACGTCCTTGTCCGTCAGCCACTGCTGCCAGTCGAGCCACCAGAAGTCAATGCCCTGGCGCTCTATCGGTCCAAGGACATCCTTGAAATACACATCCGCCCACTTCGGATCTGTCATGCGATAAGGAATTGAGCCATCTCCCGCCCAGCCATAGTCGCGCTTGAACGCGGCGTAGCAGTCCTCGCGTGGCTCGATACCGCTTGCCGGATGGAGATTTGCACCGACTTTGAGACCATGCGCATGCAGCCAGCCAAGCGTCTCGCTTGGATTCGGAAAGAGACGACGATTCCACGTATAGCCCGTCCAGCCGGGCTTTTGGCCAAACTCGTCGCGTGGACAAGCCTTGCCCAAGCCATACTTGCCACATTCCCATGTCTCGTGCCAGTCCATATCGAGAATCATCACGTCCATCGGCACGTCCATTGACTTGATTGTAGAAACAAGCTCCTTGACTTCACGGTCGGAATAAAGCCAATATCGGCTCCACCAGTAGCCAAAGCACCATTTAGGAGGCAAGGCAATGCGTCCGGCGACCTTCACATAGTCGGCGAGTGCACCCTTGTAGTCATGTCCATATCCGAAATAGTATAGATCTATCCTGTCGCCCTGCGGACGCGGTTCGACCCAACTCTTCCAATGGTTATGCGAGGCAACGAAAACATGGTTCGTGGAATCATCCACGACAGCCCAGCCATTCCGCGAAAGAATTCCCTTCTCCATGCGCGGCAAAAGAGCGTCCAACGAACCGACTTCGTCAACTGTCCGAGCCGTGCCGAGAAGATTTCCCGCATCAGCATCTCCAAACTTCCAGCCGTCAACAGAAAGAGTCTCCGGCGCAAAGCGGCCTCCGCGGTAAACGAGTTTCAGCCGTCCAGTATCAATGACAACGCCATCCCCTTTCCGCACAACCTTGAACTTCGGAACCGGAAGGCGGCGATTGACAAACGTCAGCGTGGCACGGTCCTCGAAGCGCCCGTCCTCGCTCCATTCCATACGCAGCAATCTATCTGTAAGGACTGTGAAGCGCGCATTGCCGACGCGCACTTCAGCCGCAGCATCAGCTTTGGGATCAAGCGCTTCCGACAGGCCTGCGCCAGCGGACAAGAGCGACAGGCAAAAAAGAAGTCGCTTCATGCGATGTACGCTCCGTCCTTCTCAAGCTGCTGGCGGAGGCGCGCCGTATCGACCTCGCGCACCGACTTGCCGGACAACACCGACAGGGCCGCCGCCGTTCCGGCGGCCTGTCCAGTCACGACACATACAGGAATGAGGCGCGTTCTGTCGATGAGATCCGGCGCATACCCGGCGCACCGGCCCGCGACAAGCAGATTCTCCAGGTTTTTCGGGAGAAGCGCACGGTAGGGAATCTGAAACGGCGGACGCAGGCGGCAGTCGTCACCCGACATGCCGATCGCATCGTCAAACTTCATCTCCGCCTCGGCCTCGGCCTTGGTCAGCACATGCTCCGCCTCCAGCAGACGCGTCGCACGAACACCAATCTGGGAGCAGGTGTTCATAAGGAACGTATTCTCGTAGCCTGGCGTCTTGCGCATCTTGTCCGTCTGCGTCCACGCCTTCTCTCGCATCTCGAACTCGACGGCCGTGAGTGTGCGGATGTCCAGGCCGTTTCCAACCTGGCCGCCATTGTTGCTCCAGTATGCACCAGGAAGCGGCTGATTCCTCCCAACGGGGAAATACGCCTGGCGCGCCTCGCGCGACATCGCCGACTCCCGAGGAACGGTGTCCAGTCCGCCGATCTGGTAGACGTAGCCAATCGAATGCGATATCTGGCGGTAGTTCGCGCCGGCCTGGAAGAATACGTCGCCGTCGCCAGTGCAGTCGACGACGCGCCTGGCCAGTATTGCCTGCCGACCCTGCTTGGACTCGAAGACAACGCCGCGCACGACGTTGCCGGTCTGGATGACGTCTACGCCCCATGCGTGGAAGAACACCTCCAGGTTCTTCTCGGCGCGGCATGTGCGGTCCATTATGACCTTTATCGCCTCTGCGCCAATCGTCGGCTGCGTGACGGTATGACGCTTGTCCGTGTAATAGGCGTGCGGCCCCATCGCCTTCGCCTTCTCGATGAGATCCTCCATAAGGCCGCGCGTCACCAGCTCGCAATGGCCAGGGCGAATGTCGCCGCTACCGATGAGAATCAGCACCATGCCGTTCGAGAAAAGCCCTCCCAGACTGCCGTAGCGCTCGATGAGGGCCGTCTTCGCACCCGTGCGCGCCGAAGCCACCGCCGCAGCATAGCCGGCCGGACCGCCACCGACGACCACGACGTCCGTCTCGTGGAACACCGGAACTTCACGCGCAGGCTGTATCACCTTCCCGTCCCGGAGCGTCGCGCTCTCCACGTCCGTCGGCATATGCGGAATCGTATGGATGTTGTTGCAGTTCGGGTAGAAGGGATCTCCCTCGCCCGTAATTTTCGATCCCTTTTTTCCTGTGCCCTCGTCACCGAAGGCAATGCCGCCTGCTAACGCAATGCCGCCGACGCCCAGCTTTCTCAGGAATTCGCGTTTGCTGATTTCCATTCCAACACTCCTCTCTCAGATTATTTTTCCGACAACCAACGCGCGAAGCCGGAGTGCATCTTGTCCGGCATTCCATGGCCGCTGTCGACGGCATTGTAGATGTCTTTCTCGGACTTGATCTCGTTGTATGCGGCGTAGACGCACGGCGGCGGACATATCTTGTCGCGGAAGCCGACCGACAGCCGAATGGGGCACGTCACTCGCGAAGCGAAGTTCGCCGCGTCGTAGTACGGCAGGTTAGCGTCGACGCGCGCCTTGCGCTCCGGCGTGTTTGCGCTTTCCCACGGCGTCGGCCAGCCGCTCACGCGGCCAAGCCGGTATCCCATCACGTCTGTAAGCGCCGGGACGGTCGTCACGCCCTTGCGGAATCGATGGTTGAGCCCGAGCAGATACAGCCCAAGCCCGCCGGACTGCGAACCGCCCTGATACGTCATGTCGGAGGCGTCGACGGCGGGATGCTGCGCCAGCCAGTCGACCGCGCGGTCGATGCCGAGGACGACGCTGTAGAAGAACGGATCTTCGCGAGAACCGGAGAAGCCCGCGTTCGCGTAGTCGCCATAGCCCCACTTCGCGCGGCACTCCCTGTTCATCGCCTGGTACTTCGCCGTCGAACCGTCCGTCTCCCATTCCCAGGAAGGCTCGAACGGATATACGCTCAGCCACAGAAGAACCCTCCCCTTCATGCCTGGCTGGAAGTTCGTCCAGCTGCCCCACCCGGCCGATGCCACCTGCACGCGCGCGGGGTATCGCCGCGACCTGTCCTTCGGCACCGAGAGAAACCCGTAGATGCGCCGGCCGAACGTCGCGAACGAAATGCGGCTGTAGTCGTAGTCCGCCGTGCTCTTCTCCGGATACGGCGTCAGACGGACGTCGAGAGGCACCTCGCGCGCCAGGCGGGCGCGGGCCCCGGCCCAGAACGCGTCGAAGTCATCCGGCGTCGGTGCCGCCTTGCGAATCATCAGCGGTTCGTAGCCGACCGACCATCCGGCCACGTTCCAGCGAGGACTGTACCCGTCTGCCGTCAACAGTATCTTGAGGAATCCCGGCGTCGAGCGGGAGCCGGAGATGACGAAGGGGTTCTTCTGCGCCAGGTCGATCGTGCCGGAGGCGACAATCTTGCCCGGCTCGAATCCGTCAAGCGTCCACGCGACCGTTCCGGACGTCGCAGGCACGTCGTTCGTCTCGTACGCCGTGACGGTGAAGACGGCAGTCTCGCCGCACCTGTAGAGACAGTCCGCGTGACTGCGGGCGACCCTGAAGTCGAGCGCCGGCACCGCCAAAGCGACAAAGACGCAGCAAAGGCCGGACAGAAGCGCTCGCTTCGCTTTGATTCGATTGTTCATTTTCCTACCGGAAGATGAGGCTCATGCCAGGCGTATACGGAACAAGGTAGCCGCTGTCGTTCTGCATCACGTGCAGATTGCCGAATCGCACCCTTGAGAAGGCCGACGGCGGACATGTCGCGGAAATGCGCACGGAATTCTCGGTGAACGCGCCAGTGAAGTTGAGCCGCCTGAGGCCGGTGCAGTCAAACCCCTCCGTAAGCACGAGCGTCGCACCATCACCGAAGTCTATTGTCGCCTCCGCCGCATCCGCAAACGCCAGCGCGGACAGCGTCGTCGCCGTCCCGGCCGCAAGCGAAAGAGTGCCGCCGGTCATACGGACGACGTTCGTTGCCAGGACGGCATCGCTGACGCCAAAGCGCAATACGCCCTCCTCTATGCGCGTCTCGCCGTCATACGTGTTTGCGGCCGAGAGCAGTGCCGTCCCGGGGCCTTTCTTGACGATTCCCGAACCGTTTGGCGTAGTAGAGTTGCCGATCGCGCCGGACATCGTGAAGTCAACATCCGCATCGCCCGTCACGTCCTCGACAACCAGATTGAAATGCCGAGGGCCGATTCCGGCGGCGGCTCGGGTTTCACCCTGAAGCCTTACGCCAGTTTCGCAGGTGGACGGCGTCGTGCCGCGGATGAACCACCTGCCGCTCGTGTTATAGCCGACCACCGGCCTCTTGCCAGTCATCACCCCGCCGCGGAACGTCAGGTTCTGCATGTAGCAGTTGAAGTCGCCCGCCGTCGGAGCAACGCCGCCGATTCGCAGTTCGCCGCCGTTGAGCTCTATGGGCATGAAATTGTCGAGCGGTGCCGGCGTCTCCTCCAGAATCATTGTCGAGCCATTGGCAATCCGGAAGCCGCAGCTGTGGTCAAGATACCAGCCCTGCATGTTGCGTCCGTTTGAATGATAAATGACGAGCTCCGCGCCGTTCGTCACGTTCAGCCACGCTCCGTCCGGCAGGATCTTCACGAAATCCCGGCTGTCGCCCGACAGCGTCAGCGACACGTCGCCGTCGACGTTCATGTCGGACATGTACATCTCATTCGTCGCCGCCGTCGCCGCGCTGATCAGCAGCGGACGCTTCGCAGCGGCCGTCGCCGGGTCGATCTCGAGCCACAGACCGATCACGCCCAGACCGATTCCGGTCTCGCCTGCGATGCTGAACCGGGTCTCAGCCAAAGTGCCGTCGAAGGCATATTCGCCTACCGCGCATTCTGCGGTATATCCCAGATAGCTCAGCGCGATGTCGTCTCCGCTCTGCGTCGCAGTGACCTTCACGCACCGGGTGTAATTCCCCTGCGGGAACTGGATCTGGCATTTGATGGCGGAGTCCGTCTTGTTCCAGAAGCAGGTCAGCGGATAGGTGATGTTCCCGGACCCGGTAACGACCCTGCCCTGTGCGCACGCGATGTTGGTGACATCCGCCAGCTTGACGTTGCGGATCCTCGGCGAATTGTATTTCTCCTCTCCCATCGCAAAGCGGTCGTCCCGCAGCAGCCGTATGCCGCGCAAACCAAGAAAGAGCTGTGTGTTGCCTGGCTCTGCCCACTCCTCATGCCAGATGTTCAGTGTTGTAGGTGCAGGTGTAATCCAGCCACGCCCGGCACTTTCAAAGTCAAAGCCGATATCCACTTCGCCGCATGTCCGAGCCGCGTAGCTGCAGACAACGTCGTCTCCATCCTGGGTCATCGTGACGATGACGCACCGAACAGCACCCTGCATGTACTGCGCCTGGAAGGAGGCGCTGGTGCCGTCGAAGTTCTTGCGGAAATGGCATACTGTGACATCGTTCACCCAGTTCGCGTCGTCCATATAGTTGTCGCCGCCGCGCGGATATTTCTTGCCTTTCGCCACGGTCGCACCCGTGATTTCGGAAAGCCTGACGTTCGGGATGCGGACTGGATCGATGACGAGTCCCGTCGGGTCCGTGTCGATTGGCGAAAGGTCCGCCCGGAATGTCACCGACGCGCCGTGTCCGGAAAAGCCCGAGTCTATGGTTGTCGTCGCCCGGTTGAAGCCCTGGTAGGCGATTTCCGCTCCCGGGCCAAAGGCAACCGACTGGTCCAGCGTCTTTGGCGTCGCAATCATCTGGGCTACATCGACCGTCAGCGCGACATTAGTTCCCACGAACAGCGCCTCGCCGGCCGCGATCGTTTCGGCTGCAGCCACGGTCTTCTTGCCCTTCGACGGCTTGACCGAAAACGTCAGCTGGTCGATTCCGAAGCCGGATCCGTCGCCCGCGCCGGCAATCGACAGCGAATTTACTTGGTAGTTGGCAGAGACAAACGGGTCGGTCAGGATGTCGATGCCGCAGAAGTTGTAGTAGAACACATATCGCGCCGCGCCGACGGTCGCGCAGACGTCATCCCCCTTCTGGTAGAGGAACAGCTGCACTTCGGCCGTCGAGCCGGGATTGTAGCTCGACGGCCATGTCGGACTGTTCATCATGAGCATGTTGACCTCCGTTCCGGAAGTCTGCGTGACGCAATATGGGAAGAGCGTCCTGCGGAACCAGTCGGTCCGGATGTCGGCGCTCGTCCAGTTGTTGGCGTTCGCCTGGGACGACACCACCTCGACGTCTGCGAGCTGCGTGTTGGGCAGCACGACGACGTCCTCGAATCCGTCTAAGCCGCGCCGGTACTCCGGCGGCAGGAACCTGCCGGCGTTCCACGTCTTGACGACTCCGTCGTCGTTCTGCCATTCGGCGGCGCGCAGACCCGCAGTCGCCGCCAGGAGAACCAGCCAAGCAATCAGCTTTTTCATTGTCCACTTTCCTTATGAGTTGCGGGTGACGCTGTTCTTTGCCCGCGCGAACTGGTCGCAGGCGTCGAACCAGCTCTTGTCGCCCCGCGGGCTCGTCCCGCTCCAGCACGAGCAGCGGATGCCCAGCAGATGCCGCGAATCGATGTGCTTGAGCGCAAACTCGATCGTGCGCGGAACGTTGAGGACATTCTCCTTGAGGCCGTCCTCCTTGTCGTACCACTCGAGGTAGTTGCCGCATCCGGGCATCTGGTCGTAGCCGGCCTCGTTGAGCCACAGATACGCCTCCACATACGTCCGGCGCGGACGCTTCATGTTCAGGTAGTCGAAGTTGACGCCGTAGTACCAGTTGTCCTGGATGATCTCCTTGGAGACGTGCTTCAGGTAGTCTTCGCGCCGCCACCAGACGTAATCTGCCGACATGCTCGGACGGGCGCCGAGCTTCGAGATTGTCCTGGCGTAGAAGTCGATGTCATGCCACAGCAGGTCGCCCTGCCGGCGCAGGCAATGCACGCACTTGGCCGTGTTGTCGGGATTCTCCTCGTCCATGCCCATTCCCATGATCGACGGCTTCTCGAATATGTCGTAGGCGTCCGCCAGAAGCTCGGCAACGGTCTTGTAGTATTCCGGCGTCGCGACGCGGCGCGACCAGGCGCCGAGCCAGAAATGGTGCGCCGTTGAGAAGTTGAGGCACGGAATCGCCTCGATGCCAAGATCGCGCAGCTTGCGCACCCGAGCGTTCATCCACTCCGCCGATCGAGACCCCTGGACCGCCAGCTCTGGATGGCTCGGATAGACGAGGCCCTCCGCGAGATCGATGCTCATCATGTTCATGCCGCATTCGGCGGCTTTCGCCATTCGGCGCTCCCACGAGCCGTCGTCTATGAGCGTCGTCTCGCCGCAGTAGTGTCCGTTCTCGGCCAGCGGGACCTTGACGGCGGTATTCCACATGTGCGAGCCCAGCTGCTGGTAGATGCCCCAGCGGAAACCCTCCTTGCGGACGGCTGGCGCAACCGCGGAATCAGCGCGGACGGCGAGCCCTGCGGTGGCGACGGCGGCGGACGTGCAGCCAGAAATGAAATTACGGCGTGACAACTCCATGTGATCCTCCTTGTTTTGCATGTTAAATGTACAATCAAGAGACAGTTCGTCGTATGTGCCAGGCGGGCACGACATCCAGGCGATCGGCCGATCCATCACGCCATTCATGCGCCTCTACGACGACCTCGTCGTCGTAGACGGACAGGAATAGCGACTGGTAGGCCTTCGGGATATGGCTGTCCCAGAACTCCGTGCCCTTCGGCCAGCCGCCGGGCGGCGGCACCTTGGCGAGGAAGCGAAGCGACGAGCAGCCAAACGCCGCGAACGGTCCGCCCCAGAACTCGCCGCGGTCCGCCAGCGTGTAGTGATTGTGCCCCGAGAAGGCGAATGCGTTCGGGTACTTCCTCAGGACGGCCGTGGTCGAACCGTCGTCCGCGTCAAGCGCTCGCGGCGAAATCCCACAGTCCGACCAGCATGTCCCGGAGAAGGCACGATGCTGGAAGATGAAGAACGGTCTGCTGGAATCAAGCGTCGGCGCCATCTCCCCGACAAGCTTCGCCAGGGACTTTCCTTCGCTGCCCCAGTTCGCGCCGAAGAACGTGAAGCCGTTGACGGTCTTCGCGAATGTCGGCGTCCATGGTTCGTGGAAAGCCGTCTCCCATGCCTTTGCGTAGTCGTTTGAAATGCCGTCCGTCTTCGCGTATGCGCAGCGGGCGGACTCGGCATCAAGCCCAAGATACTTCTTCACGAGCGGCTTCTCGGAAAAGCGGAACGCGGGGAAATAGTCATGATTGCCGTAGATGAAGAGCTTCTCGACTTTCTTTCCTCCAAGTCCACGCCCGCCGGGGAAGACGCGGTCCCATGCGAGCCCCGCCTCGACGAGCTGCGAGACGAGGCCCCAGTCGGCGATGTCGCCCGGCACCATGATCGCATCTGCACCGAGGTCCCTGTAGACAGAGAGGACCCTCTCGAATCGGTCCGAGCTCCAGTTGTCCTTCCCCGTGTCGACGCTTGCGCTCCGACGAATATGGAGATCGCTTGCGATCCCGACCCGGAGCAGCGGTTTGCGGCATGCTGCCGGCGCGGCACCGAAGGCAAGGCCCGCGCCAAGGGTTGCCGCATCCAAAAGGAACTGTCGCCGAGTCTCCATGATCATCACCAAGCCGGGGCAATGCCGGCAACTGACACATCGGCTTGGCAGTTCCCTTGCTTGTTTTGCAGGTCGTATTGTGGGTAGTTCATCTTTGCCGCGAATTATACCAAATCCCGCCGCGCGATTCATTGACTTTTCGTATTGTATACTAAAAGACAATATGATACAATCCTCTGCGCCATGAAAAGAAGAAACCGACTTCCGCACTACACATGCCTGATCAAGGGGAAGGAACTGCGGCTCGACTGGCTGAGCTCTGTGTCCATCAACGACTATCCGGCCGCCAGGCCTCTGGACTGGCATGAACACGACGAGATAGAGGTTATCTTTCCTATACGCGGCAATTTCCACTACGAATTCAGGGATGCCAAGCCGGTCGACGTGGACGGCAACTCATTCGTGTGCATACCGCCCCGCACATGGCACCGGCTCCGCGACGCGATAGATGCGCCCGGCAACAGATTCAGCCTGCACCTGAAGCGAAGTATGCACGGCATGCGGGCCGGAGCACTGACACCGGCAGAGTACAAGCTCGTCTACGACAGACTTCTTGAGCTGCAAGGCACAAGGCTCAGTTTGTCGCCAATGCAGAAGATGGCCACGACAAGCTTGTGGAAGCTCATCTGCCGCCACAAGGCAGGGCGTCCCGACTTCAACATCCCGAAAACCAGGCTTCTCGTCTGCCAGCTTCTATGCGAGTGCGAATCGCCGACGGAGCGGACGCCGGTCAAGGCCTCCCGCGAAATCATCGAGGAAGCGAAGAAATGGCTTCTGAAGAACATCGCGAACAGCATCAATATCGACGATCTGATGTCATTCGTAGGCTACTCGCGCGTTCGGCTGCTCTCTCTGTTCAAGGACTACACCGGGCAGACCCCCGGCGAATACCTGCGCGGCATCCGCATCGACAAAGCCAAGGAACTTCTTTCCGAGTCGTCGCAGACCGCCGCTGAAATCGCAAAAATCTGCGGACTGGGCGACCCCGCCCACTTCTGCCGCCTCTTCAAGAAGATGACCGGCCTCACACCCATGCGCTGGCGGCAGCTTAAAAGCACCAGTTGACTACGACTGCCCACAAAACGCAATTGACACTTGTGCTCACATCAACATGCGGACACAGCGTCAGAATGCGCAGACGCCGTTCCGGCTGCACGTGCTGACGACGTCGCCTACATTCGGGTCGCTGAGGCCGTAGCTGCCGGCTTTGAAGCGCGTCGCTCTGGAAATAGGACGCGATCCGATCACAACCGGCGCGAGGACGGTGAGCCACTCGTCGACAAGTCCTTGGTCCGCCAGCGACCTCGCAAGCGCGAGGCCTCCCTCGCATAGTACGGACGTGATGCCGCGCTTGCCGAGCTCGACGAGCGCCTTCTTAGCGTCGTCGAAGACGAGCGTTGCATTCGGCGCTCCGTCGGCGAACACCTGCGCATTCTTCGGAAGTCGTCCGCTCTTCGACACGACGACGCGGACGAGGTCGTCGTTCCTCTTCTGATGGCAGAGGAGCGACGGATTGTCGCGGCGAACGGTCTCCGCACCCACCATGATAGCATCGACTTCGCTTCGCATCCAGCCCGTCATCCGGCGCGATCCGGCGGACGAAATCCACTTCGCATTGCCTTTGCTGTCACATGTCCTTCCGTCAAGCGACATCGCGATCTTCACGACGACATACGGCAGCCCGGTAGCCACGTGCTTGGCGAACGGCGCTATGATCCTGCGGGCTGAAGAAACCGCCGCCTGCCTGCGGAGCAGCTCCTCGTCGTTCGTGTCGCGGTTCATCGCAGCCTTGTCGTGCGCCCAGCACTCGCACGAAACGCCGCATTTGGCAAGGGCGCGCTTCGCCTTGCCGCGGTTCTTTGAATTGGGATCGGGAACCGCGTAGACGACATGGCCGATTCCCGCCTCGACGATTGCGTCCGTGCATGCGCCGACGCGCCCCGGCTTCGAGCACGGCTCAAGAGTTACGTAGAGCGTCGAGGAGCCGAGGGCTTCGGACTTCCGCAGGGCGTTCCCTATTGCGGCAACCTCGGCATGGTCCGTGCCGGCGCGCCTGTGCCAGCCCTCGCCTATGATCCTGCCGTTTCGGACGACCACCGCGCCCACGGGGGGGTTGGGGCGCGTGTGGCCCAGCCCGCGACGCGCCAGCTCGAGAGCGCGGAACATGAACTCCGACTCGTTTCTCACCTCTTGGCGAACCTGTCGAGGACACCGTTTACGAGCGTGCGCGAACGTGGGGAGGAAAACCAGTTCGAAAGGTCTATGGCCTCGTTTATGACAACCGGCTTGGGAACATCGGTGTACTTCATCTCCCATATGCCCATGCGCAGCACGACACGCTCCACGGTGCCCAGCCGATAGAGGTCCCACCTGTCCAGGAGGCCGACCAGCGCGTCGTCTATCTCCTTCAGCGAAGCGAGGACGCCGACGACCCTTTCCTCGGCGAATTCCTTCAGCGGACGCGGCGGCACGACGGGCCCTCCGTCGGAGTCGTCGAGGTCGAGCACCTGGTTCCAGTATGCGGCCATGAAGGCCGGGACGTCGTCCGGGGGGTTCAAGTCCGCCGCGACGAGCATCTGAACAGCCCATTCGCGGGCCTGTCTGCGCGTTGCCGTCATTTTCTGGCTATTCTTGCGACGATGCGGGACGCGCCGAGGTTCTTGAGGCCAAGCGCAAGGAGGATGCGTCCCAGGAAATGGCGCGACTCGGCGCGCACCTCGAGGATCCTTATCCCCTCCTTCTCGCACAGCGCACGGAAGTCCTTCAGCGTTATGCAGTGGATGTTTGGCGTGTCGTACCACTGGAACGGAAGCTGCTTCGAGACCGGGAGCCTCCCGGTAAGCGCCAGCGTCAGGCGGATGCGGTACGCCGCGAAGTTCGGAAATGTCACTATCGCCTCGTCGGCGATGCGCAGGGCCTCGTGGAGGAGCCCGCGAGGGTTCTTCACCTCCTGCAGCGTGTCGGAGACTATGGCTGTGTCGTAGTGTCCGTCGGGTACGACGGTCAGCCCCTCGTCGGCGTCCTCCCAGAGCATGTCGTGGCCGTCGGCAAGTGCCTCCTCGAAACGCTCGACGTCAATCTCGACGCCGTCGCCGACGACGCCCTTGCGGGCGCGCAGCACGTTGAGGAGCGTGCCGTCGCCACAGCCTATGTCGATGACGCGCGACCCCTCGCGCACCATGTCCACGACGTTGTGGTAGAGGCGCTCCTGCCACTTCATCACCTTGGGCTCGCGCGTGCAGAGGAAGCCTCCGACGAGCTTGGAGAGGTCCGCTATGTCGGTCAGGAACGAGTCGTGCCCGCGGCCGCTCTCGAGGTGGCAGTAGGTGACGGACTTTCCGGCCTTCTTGAGGGACGCGGCGATTTCCTTCGACTGCCACACGGGGAAGAGTATGTCGCCCTCGTACGAGACGACGAGCGTCTTCGCCTTGACGCGGGCGAATGCGTCGTCCAGCGTGCCGTAGCGGTCGCACGGGTCCGCGAGGTCCATCGAGCGCGTTATGTGGAGGTAACTGTTCGCGTCGAACCGGCGGACGAACTTCATCGCCTGGTAGTCGAGGTAGCTCTCTATCTGGAAGTAGGTCTTGAAGAGCCGGTCGCGCTCGGCGCGCTCCTCAATCGGGGCGTGCACGAAGTTGGCCTGCAGCCCGCGCTGGAACTTCTCCTGCAGAAGCTCGCGCGAGAGGTACGTTATGTGGGCGAGCTGGCGGGCGGAGGCGAGTCCGGCCTTGGGGCCCTTGCCGTCCCCCTCAAGGTAGTAGTCGCCGCCCTTCCAGTTCGGGTCGTCGGTTATGGAGTTGCGGCTCATCACGCTGAAGGCTATCGCCTGCGTGTTGAGGTTCGCGCTGGTCGCGATGAGGCAGACCTTGTCCATGTCGTCGGGATAGCGCGTCATCCAGTTCACGACCTGCATGCCGCCGTAGCTGCCCCCGATGAGGGCCACGAGGTGCTTAACGCCGAGCTGGCGCAGGAAGAGCCTGAACACGTCTATCGCGTCGTCGAACGTGTACTGCGGGAACGAGGAGCCGTAGGGACGGCCGGTCGCCGGGTTCACGGACATCGGGCCGGTCGTTCCGCTGCAGCCGCCGATGACGTTCGCGCACACGACGCAGAAGCGGTTCGTGTCGATTGCGCGGCCGGGGCCGACCATGCCCTCCCACCATCCGCTCGGCTTCGTCTCGCCGGGCCTCATTCCGGCCACGTGCGAATCGCCCGTCAGCGCGTGGCAGATGTATATTACGTTGGAATCCCCGATCGGCGCCCCGCACATCTCGTAGGCGACCTCGACCTCCGTCAGCACTCCGCCGTAGGCAAGCTTTAGGCCGCCATCTGGCAGTTCAAGACGGAGCTTTCTGGGCTCCACTACTCCAAGACCGTCTTCCATCGTTCCTCGATTCAGCGGGAGGACTTCTTCCTGAGGCGCTTCTGCACGGCCTCCGTCACGAACGGCTCGGTGTCGCCGCCGTAGGAGGCGATCTCCCGGACCGTCGACGCCGTCACGTAGGCCAGGCTCTCGCTGGGCATCATGAACAGCGTCTCTATCTCCGGCGCCATCCGCCGGTTCGTCAGCGCCATCTGGAACTCGTACTCGAAGTCGGAGTAGACGCGCACGCCGCGGATTACGACGTGCGCCCCCTCCCGGCGGCAGAAGTCGACTAGCAGGCAGTCGAGCAGCTTGACCTTGACATTCTCAAGACCCGCCCTGCGGACGTCTTCCCGGATCATCGCCATCCGCTCCCTCGCGTTGAAGAGAGCGCCCTGCTTCTTGCTCGTCGCGGCGACCGCCACGACGAGCAAGTCGTAGAGCTTCGACGCCCGGCGGATGAGGTCGAAGTGCCCGAGCGTCATCGGGTCAAACGTTCCGGGATAGACGGCCTTGGTCATGGCAGCAGTCGCTTCGTCGTCCCCTTGAGGTACGCCTTGCACATCTTGAAGCCCTCGGCGTAGTCGGCGCCGCACTGGTAGCCGCGGTAGCGGCTGCAGGTGCGCACCATGTCCGCGAAGTCGATGTGGTCGTGCTCGCGCATCCAGTCGAGCTGCGAGTGGTGGCACTCGAGCATCTGGATCTTCAGGTCGATCTCGTCGGAGATGTCGACGAACTCGTCCGGCACGAAGTTGACGCCGGCGAGCGTGTCCATGTAGTAGATCGGCACGAGCTTCGCCGCTTTCTTCGTCTTGGACGGCCAGTTCGGCAGGGTCGCCGTGAACGCCGCGTCGAAGACGAGCTTGGAGGTGGCAACATGGTCGGGCATGTAGTCGTCGGGGTTCTGGGTGATGATGAAGTCCGGCTGGGCGTACTGGATTATCTCGACCACCTTGTTGCGGCTCTCCGCGTTGTCGGCGTAGATGTCGAGGTCTCCGAAGACGCCGTCGAGCACCTCGATGCCCGCGAGCTTGCCGGCCTCGCGGGCCTCCGCCGCGCGCATGGGCACGAGCTCCTCCGGCGGAATCACCACATGCCCGAGCGAGCCGGTGCAGAGGTGCGCCACAATCACCTTGTCGCCGCGCTTGACGCACTTCGCGAGCGTGCCTGCGCAGCAGATTTCAACATCGTCTGGATGACAGCCGATTGCCAGAACGTTCATTTTTGGTTCCCTTCATTTGGTTGCGTTTGTTGAGTAGACATTATAGCATAAAACCCGAGCCCCGGAGAGCCCGGCATTCCTACGCCGCCGCGGCCGCCCCCTTCGGGTTCGGGCCGAAGCGGTTGTCGCCAGGCGTCGAATCAAGGCAGGCGAACACAAGCAGGACGATCCAGCCGACGATCGGCAGGAATGCCAGCAGATACCACCATCCGCTGCGGTCCGTGTCGTGAAGCCTGCGGACCGTGACCGCGAGCCCGGGCAGGAGGGCGGCGAGCGAGTATGCGCCGTTCAACATCGCCCCAGTTCCGAGGACGCCGTCGAGCACGCAGGCCACGATGCCGGCCAAGATGTTGAACAGACAGAAAATCCAGAATTCCCTGCGGCGCGCGCGCCCCGAGAACTCGACGTATTTCTTCCAGCATCCTATGTACCAGTTCATGGTCTATCCTTTCTGTTGTTTGTTGTTATTGTTGACTTGCCTTTTCCTGCAAGACGTCCCTGTAGAGCAGCGTCTGCCCGACTCCGATGTAGAAGCCGATGACGACGGCGAAGACGATGAACACAAGGTAGGAGACGACAAAGAGGAGTGCGCCTGCCGCCGCGACGACCATGCGGGCGCCTTCGGGGCACAGCTGCCTCACGGCGGGGATCGTGGCTCCGCAGACCCCGACCGCGCAGACAAGCAGCAGAAAAAGCGGCGCGAGCAGTATCTTCCAGTATGAGCAGTCGTGGACGAAGCAGCGCCACTTGGATCCCTCGGTCAGCGCGGCGCATTCCCCGATGCAGCGGCCAGCCGCCCAGTCCGGATGGTCGGCCTTGATCCTGAAAAGGTAGCGGTAGCGGTAGAACGGAATGCACATGATGGCGACATACATGCTCAATGCCGCGAAGACTGCCAGAAAGTACGTCGGGGCGGGCGGCTCGACCTTGACGGCCGTCCAGACCACGGCGCCGGACGGGACCAGCGCCACGATGTTCCAGAAGACGAAGATGAGTGACACCCTGAAGAGGAGCCAGGCAAGGTCCAGCGGAATGGCGAAGCCGCCAAATGCCGCCTTCAGCCAGCCCTCGTTTTTTTCGTCCGTCGCGCGGAGAAGCAGCGTCGAGTTCCCGTAGGCCGCTATGCCTGCCATGATGAACCCGAAGAAGAGCGTGAGCGCCGTCGACGAGGCGAACTGCGCGACGAGGCTTGGCGTCACATCCGGCAGCGGCGTGCGGTTCTTCGCATATTCCTCCATGGCGTTGGTAAGGGCCGTCATCCCGAACACGCCGAACCTGTAGAGCAAGCCGTTCAGCACGGCATAGACGACCTGCGAGCAGACGTTCAGCAGGATTGCCCCGCCAAGGAGCTTCCAGAACCAGTTTCCCTGCCACAGCAGGCGCCACGCGCTTTCGCGGATTTCGCTGTTGCCTCTCATCGTGTCAGTATCCGTTGGCGCCGGCTCAGAGCCGGGCCGTTTCGGGAAGGACTCCGTTTCTCACGAGGACGTCGATGGCCTTGTTGGCGTCGGCACGCTCCTTCTCGCCGAACTTGCCGCGCGCCGCGGACAGGCATGCGTCGAACGACGCCTTGTATTCGCCCTCGTTCGCGTAGGATATCACTTCCGCAAGCGCCTTCAGCGTGGGCACGTCGACCGCCGCAGGGTCCGATATCTTCGCGTACAGCCTGGCCGCGGTCTCGCGGCGCAGCGCCATGACCGCAGCGGGGTCGGCCGACATGGACGAATGGGTCTTGTTGTCCCAGCGCGAGGCGAGCGGACGATACCAGATGTTGCGGAACTGCACCAGGCAGCCGTGGTCCTGCAGGCCGAGAGGGCCCTTCTTCGCATGCGGCACGAGCGGCTTGCGGCGGCAGTGGGTGGTTATGCCCTCCATCTCCCAGTGGTCCTGCACCAGGACCCCGTTGAAGAACACGGTGAGGCTGCCCGGATGGACGAGCCTGTCCCCGTCCCACACGGGCTGGTGGAACACGATGTCGTAGACCTGCCACTCCCCGGGCCGGCGCTGGGGGTTGACGAGCGGAGGCGCCTCTGCGTAGATGGAGCCGGCCTGCCCGTCTGCGTAGTTGTCGACGAACCCCTCCTTGCCCTCGAGCTCGCGGCACGTGAAATAGGACTCCAGTATCTGCACTTCGTGGCCGGTGGACGTGCCCATGAGGAACACGCCGGAGTTGCCGCGCATCTGCGGCCCCTTGTCGGAGAAGATCGCGTCGGGGTCGTGGCGGAACTCGATGTGGAGCTGGCAGTCGCCGAACTCTTCGCGGGAGTACAGCGAACCGCCGTTCTTCCCGCCGGGGACGCAGTAGAAGTAGCCCTCGTCGGAATAGCTCCAGCCCGGCTTGCCGCCCTTCGCGTCGCGCCAGTTGCGCTCGAAGGACTCGCGCGTGCCGTCGAACAGGACGACGGCGTCGGAGGGCGCGGACGTCTTGACGTACGGGGCCGGCTCGACCTTGACGGGCTTCGGGCGGTTCCAGTCGTGCACGGCCCATGCGTGCCTCTCGTCCGGCGTGTCTCCGTACACTGCTGCGAAGACGGCCAATGCGGCTAACGATAACATGTCTTTTCCTTTCCTTAGGCTTGACGACTGCGGTCGCCGGATTCCCAGGCCCCGGCTGCGCTGCGTGTATTATACCATAACGACGGGCCGAACGGGCCGCTGGACGTCACCTGCGCCCGGCGAGCATTTCGTGGTACTCGGAGTAGCTGCCCTCGAACCATGTCGTGCGGCCGCCGCCCTCGAAGGCGAGGATGTGGGTCGCGATGCGATCGAGGAACCAGCGGTCGTGGCTCACGACCATCACGCAGCCGCCGAAGTCCTGGAGGCCCTCCTCCAGGGAACGGAGGGTCGCGACGTCGAGGTCGTTCGTGGGCTCGTCGAGGAGGAGCAGGTTGCCGCCGCTGGTGAGGAGCTTCGCGAGATGCACACGGTTGCGTTCGCCGCCGGAGAGCACGCCGACCTTCTTCTGCTGCTCAGGGCCGCGGAAGTTGAATCGAGAGCAGTAGGCGCGCCCGTTCATCATGGCGGACCCCGCCAGCCTCACGAACTCTCCGCCGCCGGTGATCGCCTCGTAGACCGTCTCGTCGGGCTTCAGCTCGCTGCGCGTCTGGTCGACGTAGCTGAGCTTCACCGTGTCCCCGACCCTCAGCGTGCCGGAGACCGGCTTGAGCTGCCCGGTTATCAGCCTGAACAGCGTCGTCTTCCCCGCGCCGTTCGCTCCGATTATGCCGACGATGCCGCCGCGAGGCAGGTCGAAGCAGAGGTCGTCGTACAGAACCTGGTCGTCGAAGGCCATCTTCACGTGCTCCGCCCTGACGACTAGGTCGCCGAGCCTGGGTCCCGGCGGGATGCGGATCACAAGGTCGTCCTCGCGGGTCGAGACCTCCTGCTTCTGCAGCTCCTCGTAGCGCTCGACACGGGCCTTGGCCTTTGCGTGGCGCCCGGAGGGATTCGTCTGTATCCACTTGAGCTCGTTCTCCAGCAGCTTCTGGCGCGACTTCTCGACCTTAGCCTCGCGCTGGAGCATCGCCTCCTTCTGCTTGAGCCATTCCTCGTAGTTCCCCTTGTAGGGATAGCAGATGCCGTGGTCAAGCTCGAGTATCCAGTCGGTGACGTCCGAAAGGAAGTAGCGGTCGTGCGTCACCACGATCAGCGTGCCCTTGAAGTCCTTGAGGT
This sequence comes from Kiritimatiellia bacterium, assembly GCA_017405115.1. The sequence continues at coordinate 129,207 of JAFRBA010000056.1, read as the reverse complement.
AGGCCTCGAGGCGGTAGGTCGTCTCGGCGTCCAGGTGGTTCGTGGGCTCGTCGAGGAGAAGCACGTCGGGATTGGTCAGCAGCAGGCGCGCTATCGCGACCCTGCGCCGCTCGCCGCCGGAAAGCACGGCAACTGGCTTCGAGCCGTCCGGGCAGCCAAGGTCGGCCATGCGCCGCTCCACGAGGTTCTCGAGGTTCCAGTAGTCGTTCGCGTCGATGATCTCCTGCAGGCGCTCCATCTCGGCGGCCTTCTTGGGGTCGTCGAGCTCGCAGCAGAGGTCCTCGTAGCGAGTAACCATCGCCTGCGCGTCCGCGACGCCCTCCATGACCGTCTCCAGCACCGTCTTGGAGTCGTCCAGCTCGGGCTCCTGCGGCAAGAAGCCGACCTTGGTGCCCTTTGCGACCTGGACGGTGCCGATGAGCTCGGTGTCCAGCCCGGCGAGGATCTTGAGGAGCGACGACTTGCCTGCGCCGTTCGCGCCGATTACGCCGATGTGCGCGCCATAGAAGAAGCTCAGGTTGACGTCCTTCAGGATCGTCTTGGCGCCCTGCTGCTTCGTCACGTCGATGAGGCTGAATTGATACTCTCCCGCCATGTAGCCTGTTCCTTTCGCACGATATGATACCAAACTTCGCCCCCGTGTGCAATGCGCCCGCGCTCCTGGAGGCTGCCCGATGCGAACATCCCTGAAGCAGTTGCGAAGCGCCGGCGAGAGCCCTAGCTCTCGGAGTTCATTGCCGCATCGCCTGAAGGCTTGACGGGACTTCCCAGGTACTTCTTGAGCGTGTTGGCGGATATGCCAAGCGCCTCTCGGGCGGCGGCAAGGCTCCCACCATACTTCTTGAAGACGGCTTTGGCGTGCATCCTGATCGCCTTCTCAAGATTGTCGGGATACCCCCCTTCCCTGTCGGAGCCGTCCGAGTACAAAAGCTCGCGATTGATCTCCCGGTGCTCCTTGATGAGCTTCCCGAAGTCGTCCTCTTCCAGGGCCCGCGCTCTGTCCAGGATGTTGATGAGCTCGCGGACATTGCCCGGATAGTCGTATTCGACAAGCGCATCGCACTGGTCTTTGCGGAGGTGGCAGCCGAACATGTCCATCCAGAACCCGTCGGCGATTTCCGCGATGTCCTCCTTGTGCTCCCGCAGCGGCGCGATGTTTATGACGATCGTCGAAAGCCGTTGGTAGAGGTCCGCACGGAACTTCCCCTCGCGCACCATCCTCGGCAGGTTCCTGTTGGTTGCGACCACGAGCCTGACGTTGACGGATATCTCCTCGGTGCCGCCCACGCGGATGATCTTCCCCTCCTCTATCGCGCGGAGCAGGATGCCCTGGGCCTCAAGCGGCATCTCGCCGATCTCGTCAAGGAACAGCGTGCCGTGGTCGGCCCGCTCGAAAAGGCCCTTGGTCTGCCGGTCTGCGCCGGTAAACGCGCCCTTCTCATGCCCGAAGAACCGATCCTCGAGAAGCTCCTTGGCCACGCTTGCGCAATTGAATGCGACGAAGCCGAAGTTCTTGCGGGGGCTGTGGGCGTGTATCTGCTCGGCCACGGTCTCCTTGCCCGTGCCGCTCTCTCCAAGGATCAACACGCGGGCACGTTCGTATTTGGCCGCCTTGAGAATCCGCTTACGGACCCCGGCTATCTTCTTGCTGGCGCCTCCAAGCTCGCGGCGCCCGAAGCGAATGTAGTCTTCGCGCGCCTCCTTGATCCTGGAATCCCATAGCGCGGGCTTCACGCGCTTGCTGAGGGCGCGTATGGCCAGTTCGTAGATCGAATCGTCCCTCCGCGTGCGATGCATGTACCCGGCTGCGTCCATCAGCGTCTGGTACATCCCTACGGACGAGGCGCGGTCCTGCACGTCCTCGATGTAGGCGCGGTAGAACTTTGCGTCCGCGTCGGGGATGCCGAAATAGTCGACCACCACGTCCAGCAGCGAGGGCCTTTCCTCGTCCACCAGCTCGTCAAAGCCCCGCGTGGCCGGATCGACGCCTTCAAGGCAGACCTCCGCCGAGAACTCGGGCGCGACGGACATCGAGCTAAGCCAGACGGTTCTAACCCCCTTGGTCTTGAGCTCCATCAACGTCGCGACTGTCTGCGCTATGTTCTTCTTGAGCCCGACACCCAGGACGTAGACCGTCTTGTAGTTGGGCGCACGATCCTTCAGGGCACCCACCAGCGCATCCATCGACACACCGGCCACGTCGGCCTTCCACTTCAGAGCCTCAAGCGCGGCGGCGGCGGCCGTCATGTAGACGTTCTTAGACCAGCCTGTCAGAATCAATTTCTTGTTCAAGTTCCTGCCTTTCGCTTTTCCCTTTAGACCATTGTTCAGACTTCCACCCACGTCGGCTCGTAGGAGATTTCGTAGCGTTCGTCAAGGCGGGAGACGTTGTAGATTCGGCTTCCCTCGAAATCTACTCCGCCGTGCTGCCCCGTGTGGATATGTCCGCAGAAGAGGAGGCGCGGACGCTTCTCGATTATGACCTCGGTCAGCTCCGACGATCCGAAATGCTCCGAGTCTGTCTGGAGCGAACGGTCAACGTCACTTCCCGGAATGCGCGGAGGTGAATGTGTGACGAGCACGTCAAGGTCGGCGGGAATCTTCGAGAACCAGCTCTTCAGCATGTCCGGTTCGCCCTCGAAAGCCCACGAGTAGGAAATGATCGGAACCCAAGGCGTCCCGTAGAACTTGACGCCGTCGATTTCCGTCCCCCTGTCGCCAAGGAAATGGACGTTTGGCGAGAACTCGTACTTCCAGTCGATTCCATGCCCCTTGAAGAGTATGTGAGCAATCGGATAGAAGTCGTGGTTGCCGGGGATGACGACGAACTGGATGTTGGGATACGATGCCGTCCATTCCTTGAACTTCCTGTTGATCCACTTCTTCTGGTCGTTGATGTGCCACGGTCCGCGCCCGCGCAGAGGCGCGATGTCGCCCGCCAGCACAACAACGTCCGCGCCTTTGGGGTCAAGCCCCTCAAGGTTGCCATGCAAGTCCGATGTCGCCATTATTCTCATTGCGATGCTTCCTTTCCGCAGCGCCCTTCTGCAAGAAGTATTCTGGAATACATTTTCACGATGGTAGCGTAGGAGCTTTTCCTGCCCGTCTGAAATGGGATTGAGTTGAAGAGACATGTGTTCATGGAGCCACTCTTGAAAAACTATATTGCATAGTATCCGCCAGTCTTCTTGCTGCCCCGAGAAACCGAACCCTGTCAATTGGCTCGACAATGTCGCTCCTCTTCCGAAACGATTCTCCAGATAACGGCAAATATCAACCATTGTCACTGACAACCTCTCTGACATTCTCTCTGACATTTACATTGGAATTTATTGATTGTCAGAGAGTTTCCAGAGAGGCTTTGTCGCACTCCCAGTGTTAGTAATTTCGCCCAATCTCCGCATATAAGTCAGCAAATTGGATATTTTTGCGATTTTCTCTTCGGTGGAAAGTTCCCCTCTGATCTCTGGAATCATGTAATCATTGATTTGCTTCCGAGTTAATCCATTGAATTTTCCAATGTAGTCAATGAGCATGGCCCTGTATCTGGAACCTGGCAACTCCTTCTTTCTCATGTATTCCGCCTGCTGTCCCGTAGCCTCGGCAACTACCGCCGAAATATGCGGATGCGGCATCCGTCCCTCAATCAACCCCTCTCGCCTCAAATGGGCGACCGCCGCAGCAGTAACGGCCAAATTCTTTTGAATCCGATCCAATAGACCGACATCCTCAAGACCACGCAGGGTCGCTTCATTCGACAACGCTGAGAAGTACTTCACAATCTCGTCGCTCGAAAAGCCCTTCCCGCCGCTCTTGAACTCGACGACTTCGTTTTCCCAATTGGCCAAGAGGGAAAGAAGTGTAGCCTTTTTCTCGTCTGAAGTCATTTCCATCCTCCGATTATTCACATAGATTATACAACATTTGCCAGAACCATTCCCGAGCGTCGCCCTGTGGTCTCTTTCACCTCCACCGTCTCGCCCTCATCGTCGGCAATCAGTTTCTTTAGTTCTTCAAGTGTCATTTTCGTCACCGTACATTTCCTTATCAGCGTTGATGTAGAATCGAACCACATCAGGGTAGATCGGCATAAAACACTTGCACAATCGGTCGAAGAGCCGCTTCCCCTTCCTACTGCACGACACATTCAGTATCTGATCGAAAATCCGCTCGATTTCCTTTTCGCCGTACGAACCGGGATTCCGGCAAGCATCATCAATTATCGGTTTTAGTAAGGCACAGGCCTGTTCGTAAAGCCCCGCCAGCGACTTGGCCATCTTCGAGATGCTGGCAACCAAGTTGTCAAAATCTTTGTCTTTTTCCTTCGCACACAGCTTCTTCACTCGTCCGCCCCGTTTCGGCAGGCCAGTCGTCCGCTTCTCTTGTTCTTCCTTGCTCTTTTCGTCAGCGAAGAACTCCACCAGCAGTTTCAATGCCCGAAGCGTCTCATCTTCGTCGACACATTTTTTCCTGAACGCCGACATTGCCGCCAGCCTCTGACGGACGTTCTCATAATACGCTCCGTCCTTCTTCCAGACGTCGCCTTCCTTAAAAGTCGAGTCGTACCAGTCGCGAAGAATGTGTGGCATCTTGCACCCGACGAAGTACGCCCAGGTCTGCTGCCAGTCTTCGTCCATCTTGTGCGGCTCCCCCGCCAAGAACGCCATGAATTTATCCATCATGATTGATCCTCCCATCTCTTCATTTCCAGTTGAATTTCACAATCTCACACACGCTTTTCGCTTTTTCCCTTTCGGACCCGGCTTGCGCGGGCGGCCACGCCGTTTGCGCTTGTAGTAGCCAGCCGCTGTCTTGGCATCGGCCTTGGCACGGCGGATCAAGTTCATCTCCAGATGCTCGGCGATCCAGGCCCGTTCGGCGACGTCAAGTTTGTGTCCCTTGACCCTTTCGTGAACCATACCAGCGACAAAAGCGCTGACCGCGACCCCCTTTGAATCAGCCAACGACTTCAACGCCGCGCCCTCCTCAATCGGGAGCCTTATCACGATTGCGTATGTTTCGGGATTAGACTGACATGCCATAGGACTTGAAACCTTTTCTACACAGCCGTGACGGTAGCTCCGCCATGTTTTGTGACCCTCGGTCGAGTTACGATTTTAACTGGCCGGGTCTCAATTTGCCTATCTGTAGATTTATTAGCCCAAAGGAAAGCCTCTCCCGGCGAGAGTGCCGCCATTTCCGTATTTTGAACATGCGAAAGCGAAGTAGTCGATTTCTGAATGTGTTTCAGCCAAGACGGGCTATTGAATTTATGCATAAGTACAACGCTACTCAGTTCAATGATCTCGGACGGTAAGCTCGGCGGATCCTGACTGGCAATCATCAACGATACACCTTTATGCCGCATCTCGCGAATCGCGGTGACGATGTTGTTCGTCAAATCCTTGTTATCCATGTATTTATGCGCCTCGTCAAACACAATGAACTTATTGAAACGCCGCCCCTCATTCTCGGTGACGCTGGAGAAAATGTTCAGCATCACCACAAACAGTCCCAGGGCCTCGTCCTTCTGGATAAACTCATCACGTAAATCCACAATAACAAGGCGACCAGGCTTAAGCACAGAACTTAATTCCGCCGTATCGTCGATGTACTCTTCGGCAAACTGAAAACGTTGTGCAGCCAAAGCTTTTTGGGTGTTAGTAAGCAACGCCGAATTCTGCACGGCGGTCCTTAACGTTTCAAGGGAAAGATTATTACGAATATTGCGCATGATCGAGTTGATCTGCTTGATGTACATCGAATCATTGCCGACCGCCCCAAGGAGGAACTGCCAATCCTTGACATTCAACTCCGAAGACTTGAATGCAATAGGCCGCACTTCGATCTCGGGATACTGCGTCTTGCGCTCTTGCATCTTAGCTCTTGGCGTCAATAAGACAATATCTTCCACTGCATTTGGCGATGCATGATACTGCTCAAGAAGCTTCTGAACATCCGTCGCCTTATCGTTCGGCCTGTTCATTGAGGTGAACTCGGGCGCATAGTCCATGCTCTCGCTATAATGAAAGATCACTCCAGCGAGAGGCGACGGCAGATGATTCACGTTCGGTATTTGCTTCAACACCATCTCCGCTATCGTTCCAATCGTATAGCTCTTGCCCGCGCCCTGGACTCCAAACAGGCTAATGGTTGTCGTCTCGGACAAATCCAATGCGATTCGACGCCCATTGGCCTTTTGCACCCCCAGCAATCCAAACTGACCCGGGGCGGCATTCCCTCCAACAAGGGTATCAAAATCTACAGATGGCATTTGGCCACTAGATGACGGCGCGCCACTACCACACGTCGATGCAACATGCTCCGGCACCTCGGAATCTACCGACTTCTCGGACAAATCTTGTGTTTCAATACCGTCAGGCGCGATCCTCGCAGGTTCCTGTACTTCAGGTCCGGCCTCCAATTCGCCATCGACATTCTGTAATGCCGAAGCTTCATTGCCGTGGCTCACCGGCGGAGGACACAAAGGTACTGGATCCATGCGACGCAATGTCTCTTCCAGCCGCAGCGTATTCAAATCACACTGCTGGTCCATAATGTCGGCGATCAGCGACTTGCCTATCGTGTAGCGCGTAAACCGATCGGTCACCTCCTTCTTGTGAGCCTGTTCCGCCGAGAAATTGTAGATAATTTCAAGCGGATCGAAAGACATCGAATATCCTTCGTCAAGAGACGCACAGAAGGCTAGGTAATCGCGCCGAACCTGCGGATCCATCTGTCCAAAGCGGAAGGCTCGCTCGATATAGAACTCCAGCAACTTTCGCAGTTCTAGATTCTTTACGGGACGATCAATCCTGTCTGGGCCAGGCTGATATCCGATTTCGAAGTGAGTCCTGAACGCCTTTATGGAATGTTCAATCTGGGCAAAGACCTTCTCCTCAAGGGACTCCTGCATCACTTCGGTCAAGACAGTCCGGCACTTGACCTCTACTACATCAAAATGAATCTCCCGATTCTCGACATCCAGTCTCGCCAGCACAAGATCGGCGCGTTCCCTTGATTCATCGTCCTGGACATCAAACAGCTCCTTGTGCAAGTCGATCGGGACCAGAAACGCCCCTCGCAGATATCCCTTCTTCTCGAGCATCCGCTTGGTCAAGGCAAGTCCAATTACTTCAAACGCCTTGTTGTCGGTAGCAATCGCCTGCAAAAGCAACGACCCACTAATCGTCCGAATGTCCTCAAGCATGCGAAGCATGTTCTCCCGAATCGCCAGCGACTGCAGTCCCGCCTCGTTTAAATAGGGCTCCAGGAACCGGTAGGCCTCAAATCCCGGTCTTGTCGTCAAAAACGCCGAAACGCCGAACAACTCTCCGCCTGGCACATAGTCAAGCAGATACGGACAGGTGTCTTCGCTGTTTTGGGAGTCAAAAATCTCGGGGCCTATGCACTTGTCAAACGTGATCACCCAGTCCGAATATGCATGTATCTGAGTGATCATCGCCTTTTCCGCCACACCGATCCTGACGGAAGTACCAGGCACAACATCTAACGGCACTGGGTTCATGACCATTGCCGTCAGTTTCTGCCAGCTGTTAAGCAGCCGATTCCCCTCATGGTAGAATGCCCGCGCCCCGTCTGTGCCTTCATCGCAAAACACAGACTTGCTCCACAGCAAATCGCCTGCCTGCTTCTCAAAGGAAGTGACGGGCTGCACGACCACTCCGTCCAACGCATCCGAACGATGATTCGAATCAGGCGTGACCAACTTGCACCGAGAAACGAAGGGATTGACCAAAAAGGACAAATTCGCCGTATAGTCCTGCGCATGCTCGGAATAATCAGATATTCGATTCAGCGAGAACCGCATCTTCGGGAAAAGACGATTCGCCGCCGCCTCGGAAAACGCCTCCGCCTTTTCCGAAATGACGCTCTCCGGATTCATCAATTCCCTGAAGGCCTCGCCGGGAACGACAAAGTCGTCTTCGCAATAGAGCCTGAATTCATACTGGTAGCGATCAGGAGCCCTTTGCTCTAAATCAATCAACGACCTTACAAAAGAAGCACCGTCACCGGGATTGAAGACATTGATTACGAGCTTGTCTGCGTACGGATGCTGTTTCACGTAGTTTCGGACATAGCGGACGATCATCGTCTCGCTCACGTCAGTGTCAATGCGCGCATCGCACGGAAGATTGAGCTGTTCGGCGACATGGACCTTCACCTGCCTTTCGCTGGAAAGGTTCACGGTCCTGTGGGCGTCGTCATTCGGCACCCAAGCCCCCCAGCCGAAAACTATCTCCCCCGAATACTGGTAATACCTTGACGTCGACTGTGCTATAATCAGCGGATTGTTCGAGGGATACACCCCTCCGAGGAAGATTGCTGCCGTCGCGGCCGTCCACTCCTTTCGATGAGACGCATCTTCTGCTGTCTTCTGTTCCCAATTCGAATACAGCTCGAACAAATCGACGAACCAGGCCAATCTCAACGGATGAATCGGCGTCATCAATTTCACCGAACAATCTCGCCTTCCTCCGACCGGAGATTCAAGATAGACCGTATCAAGATTCTGAATGTCTGCCAGACGTTTAAGCGCTGCGGCATCCCCAGCATGGTTCCGCACGTCTGCGTTGATTTCGTTGATGGCGTCTAGGTAGGCGGTCACATAGTCCTTGACCAATTCAATGTTATCGCTTCTGCAGAAATCAAGCCACGTCTCGAATATGCCAGAATCGTCGCTCGCCGACGCGCGGATCAAGTCAAATAACCTCTTTCGCTTGTCGGCAATGCTAAGCAGCTTTGGATCTGCGCAAGGAACAAATTCTACCGAATCAAACGCCGTATGGTTCGGGTTTGCAAATGTTCGGCATTTGATGCTTCCGAACGCATTGCCGTTCTTCAGCAGCTCCGACTCCAGCACGAACAGCTTGCTGGAGACCGATATCTGGTAATTGTCGGCCGCACCGAACTTGAGGCGATAGACTTTCTGCTGTCCGGCCCCCTTCGGTGCCATCCACCCTGTCGCACGCGCGTCCAGCACTGGGAAATCCAGCTCCTTATCGTTCTTCAGCAGACCAAGACGATACTTGAAATAGGCCTGATATGCCGCGTCAAGCTTGTCCTTGCGCAACGCCTTCTCACTTTCGTCCTGTTCGTCTTCGCCTTCCTGTTCGTCGGCGCTGAAGCTGAAATACACGTCCTCCGTCTCGTTCACTGTCTTTGCAGAGGTCTCCGCCTTGAATTCCGCATGGCTGGCGTCGCCATCGACCCTACGCTTGGCCAACCACGCCTCCTGAACCTCGGCATTCTTGAAATCGTCTTCCCTGTTGAGGACATTGCCGACCTCGTCCTCACCGTAGACACGAAGATAGTAGGTTCCCTCTTCAAACGACTCGGAAGACACCTTGATAGATATGTCGCGGTAAGAACGCGCATTGCTGGTAACCTTTGCCCGCTTCGCCTCCTGTATCTCAACATTACCATCCGTCGACACCAACATGATTCTGAAGACCTTCAGCTCCGGGAAGTCATTTGGCGGCGGATTAATGGCAAGCCGCATCTTAAGCGTCGCCGTCTGCCCCTGCTTCAGAACTAGCGTCTTGTCGCCGTCCTGAATGCGTATGTGCGGGGACGACAATTCGCTTGCGACGATCTGAAGGTTGAGCTGTCTGCAGTCCTCTATCTCGGGTATCTGCCACCTGGCGAAATCGAGCTCGGCAAAATTGTCAGCCTCGCGAATACCGCACATGATTCCGAGCCTGTCTCTTGCCGGACACCCACCAAGGAACTGTGCAACAAGCGGCTGGATTGTCTCGGGTCTGACAGGTAGCTTTGCGACCCGATCTGGTACCAAAAGCGCAAAATCGCTCAAGATGACCGAGCACATCCTGTTGTAGTACAGGCGGGTCCGCCATTTTGCCGCATCGGCTGGAACCCCCGTGTCCGGAATCAGTCCAATCCAGTTCATCTCCTCGCCGACGCCAATCCGATCCCAGCCGCGATGTCGCAACGCAAGCAGATAGCTGATACGGTCGATTTTAGTCGCCTCCTGGGCAAAATCCACAACCTCCTTCGCAAGCACGGCGACATCTTCCGGAGTTTCCGCATTTAGCTTAGACAAGATCCTGTCATCGATTCCGGCGATCGACAGCTCCTTGAAAGTTGCGTTCCCGTAGGAGTCTTCCGCCGGCGTCTGAAGCGCCGACGGAATCAGCACGAGAATTGGATCCTGCCCCATGTTTCTTAGCTCTATCAGCTTGGTTGCCGTTATGGCGTAATCGGCGGAAAAGCCGCCGTCTGTCAGCACCACAACCTTGAGCGACGGATAATCGCGGACAATCATTTCGCGAATCGCAACCAAGTCGTCCAGAGGAAGACCGGTCAACTTCATGCAGGTTCCGGCAGAGGCTTCGCTGAAGGCCCCGGAAAACTCTTCGAGAACGGACCGCCTCAATTCCTCGCGATATAATTTCTGGATGTTCTGCATGACTTACGCCTTGTTGTAACGTGGACGGATTTTCTGTAGCGTTCCAGCGTCGCTCAAATCTGTGTAAAACCCTATCTGACGAAGCTTGTCCTTGAACGCCTCGACATTCGCCCGGAACGCGAGCTGGGTCTGCACATCTGACTTTGAGAAACGATCCTCGTGCGTCCCGTCGATGATCAGCCCATAACGATCCCTGATCGCGCGGATCAGCTCCGAAACCGAAAGCGCCCTTGTCTCAAATCCGCCTTCGCCTGCCCGCTCCTTGAGGACCAGCAGCTGCACAAGGAGTTCCGCAAGCTTGGCGCCCAATACGCCGCGTCGGGCGTGCTTCGTGCTCCTACCACCCGACATAAACGCGCTGTCAGAGTTCTTCATCGACACGTTATCAAGAAACTTCTGGTAGAACTTGTACTGGTACGGGCCCTTGACCCGCGTCAGTATCGCAACGTACCTCTCGAAGTCGTCTTTTTCGTACTGGATGTGCCGGCGAAGATCCGACTCCTCCTCCTCCTCGTCTTCCGAGAATCTGCGGAATACATCGTCCATCCTCATTTTCGCATACGCCAGCAGGTCGGCAGGCCGCTCCTTGAGCTCGCGCAGAATGTAATCGACATCGTCTTCATGCCCAGTGTTCTGAAGCTTGCTCTGCACGACGTTGAAAGCGAAAATCGCCCTGAAATAGTCGTTGAGGCCGTTTATGCTGCGCTCTACGTCCGCACACGCCACCGCCTCAAGAGGGCTGTCGAGCCGGCCGCTCGCATCCACGACCATGCTCCAGTCGTCCACCACGTCCCGGCTGCCTTCCACTGCCATCTTCGGCATCAGCGCAATCAGCCTGTAGGCATAGAGGGCGAGGTGGAACCCCACAAGCACCCTGAGATATTCGATCATCACGGACTTAGGAACGACATCCTGATACCAGAGAAGACGCAGGACGTCATCGCAGAACAGTTCGGCCTGTCTCTTCAGGAACGGCGTCGTTTGCCTAAGCCTGGTCGTCGAACGGACATCCATCTTCACGTTCTTGACCAGATGGAGAATCGCCACGGTGTCAATGTCCAGCTGCTGCCCCTGCGTGATGAAGTTCGTCGCCGGGTCAAATCCCCGGGCCAGATACTCCTTCAGTCTGGCGAGTATCTCAGGCCTGGACTTCAGCATCTGATACACCTGGTCGGCCGTGAAGTAGTCGCGCGTATGCTTAAGGTTGCGGATCCTGAACGCCTCAAGGTGCATTGGACGAAGCGACGAAAGCTTCTCCTTCGAAAGATTGCCGCGAAACACCAAGTTGGCCAGGTTGCAGCGCAGCCATGCCTCGACCGCGTCCTTGTTCTCCGCCACGCCAGACATGCTTCCGTCCCGCTCGCAGGCGCACATGTAGCCGTACAGCGAATCGAGCGTGTGCTCACTGCGGACCTTCGACTTGACGCGGTTCCCGTCGTAGCGAATCTGCATGAACAGGTTGGTGAGCGTGTTCTCGAGATTCACCGCCTTTGCGTCTGGCGCAAAAACAAGCTCGTTGCGGAAAACCGACTCTTCCTTGTTGAGATGCACGGCCATGACTTACACCTCCTCTGCCAACGGCTTCACGCTGATTCTGTTTGTCTGGGAATCAAGGGACACCAGATTGAAATCCCGGTCGTTCCTCGTCACCAAGATCTCGTCGTAGCGCTTGTTCTCAAGCAACGTCTTGAACACCTTGAGCTCGAGGAAATGGCCCTGGAGGTCGTTCACCGACGGCGAATACCCACGTTTGATGTACTCAAGCATCTCGTATAAGTCAAGCGTGACCGCCAGGCGAACGCTGGGATCGGACTTACTGCGGAACAGAATGCTGTCGTTTTCGTACTCGATGAACGAGACCAAGTGCCCCGGCTTCTCGATTATCAGCTCGAAATCCTCAAGCTTGAAGCGCCGATAGGTCCTTGCTCGCGGATCGGAGACATGGGACGAGGCCAACAGGAGGTACTTTTTCGCGAACCTCCCGGACTTGCACCCCTCGCTCAGCGAGACCGCCGCCGCAAGCGCCGCCTTCGACTCGACCAGCTTCTCGGCGTCCGTGTTGGACAGAAGCTCGCGGAAGTCCGAAAGCGAACGGTAGGGCAGCCGTGCGAAAAACCCCTGCCTCGCTCCATACGCGTCGAAGTCCCCCTCGAAGAAATGATGCCGGATCTGGATGCGATGCCGCATCTTCAGCTTTCGGACAAGTCGCTCGTCCGCGCCTCGGACGGAGTTCTCCCGCTTGACCCTGTTGAAGTCCTCGAGTATGTCGCAGTCGCGGACGTCGAAACCGTTGTAGTTCTTCCCGTCATGAAGGTTGAAATACAGATCGCGGTCGATGTTCGGAATCGCCACTCGGGCGACATCGGTTTCCCTAACCAGGCTCACCAGCCGATCCTGAGACGGGATTCCGTCATCGGCGAGAATGTTGAAGTAGAAATGCATCCAGTATCTCTCCGGAGAAGAGTCCTTCGTTTGCAAATACAGCCTCTGCACATTCTCGCAACGTTCGTCTGCGGTGATCAGAAAAGAAATGAAGCTCCTGATGTCGCGTATGGTGAGATGCAGTTCGCGACGATAGCCGACCATCCGAAGCAGCCATTCAAGCCGCGTCACAACGGCCTCGCCTGACGCTGGATCTATCATGGTCTGCACATTGTACCTGATGAAACAGTACTTGCGGCACGGACACTCGGCACAGCGGCTCCAGAATCTCGAATCACAGAACGCCCGGAGCTGCTTGCGGAACAGCGACTCTCCGTCCTCGTCAGGAGCCGTGACGCTTCGAAGGTTGAGATTTATCACCATCAGCCCCTTCGGCAACTCGACCTTCCCTTCGGAGTTGAAATACCTGTCGATTACATCGCTCAGCGCGGCAAGCGACTTCTCCTTTGCAAGAAAATCCGCGAGCTTGCCCTCGTTGATGGCGATCACGCGCCCTTCGTTCGCCTCCGAAAAATCCTCGAGCCCGGCAAACGGACGGAAGAAGGCCATAAGGACGTCGTCGTTCACCTTGGCTTCCTCATCCTGCGAGCCGTCGTAGTTGCTCTCGAATGGAATTCCCGCGATCGTGAACGTCGCGCCGTTGGAATGCTCGAGTCTCTTGACATTCTCAGCCCCAGCCTCGATCTTGCGAAGGAACGCCGTCTTGCCGTCGCCCGCGTTGCCAGTGATGATCACCAGCTTGTAGGTACCGTCGCAAATCGCCGTCAGGAGCTTCGTGTCTAGCTTCGTCTGGATGTAGGTTGCCTCGTCAAGGGGGTTCGCCTCCGCCGCACACCTCGTCCCGCAGTTACCGAACTTGCTCTGGCTGTAAAGCGTGTTGAGATATCGGACGAACTCCCCGGTCTCGACTTCACCCGCGTCACTGGGAACCGCCCGCTGCACGTTCGCCCAAATTCCCTCGGGGCCGATGGCCTTCAATGCGTCCCACATCTCCCGGGCATTCGCAAAGCGCGCGTCTCGCGCGCAACCAATGCTCTTCAAGAGGAACGCGGCAAACGCGGGGCTGACCTTCGGATTGTGCTTCCGCGGATCCTCAGGCTTGACGCCAAGCTGCGGCATCCGGACGCCAGACCACGGATACGCCCGACAGACGAGTTCGTAGAGCGTAATGCCGAAGGCAAAAGGATCCGCGCTCTTGTCCCAGTTGACTTTCGTGCCGTCGCGAATCAGGTCCGGCGGAATGTACGGCTGAGTCCCGACAAGATCACTGTCGGCGTCCGCAACAGCCGAGATGTTGAAATCGGTCAGCACAAACTGGTCTCGCGCCTCGTCGTGAAGGATGTTCTGCGGCTTGATGTCGCGATGGAACACCGGCGCCTTCATCGACTGGAGATATGTCAGGGCGTCAAGCACATTGTCCGCAAGCCGGTAGACGTCTCGCAAGGGCAGGTGCAGATCGCCCTGCCCCGTGAACTTGGAGAGGTTCGGCCCCTTCACAAGTTCCATCATCGTGTAGAACCGTCCGTTGTTCGTCAGTCCGTTGTAGACGAACTTCACGATGTTCTTGTGGCTAAGCGCGCTCAAGACCCTGTATTCGTCCGTCGCGCTGCGGATGGACACGCTCTCGTTATACACCTTAAGCGCAAAATCGCAGTCCTGCAGCCGGTGGTGCGCCCTGAAGACCTTCGAGTACCCGCCGGATCCCAGCTGTTCGACGAGGAACAGCTCTGGCGTGGCCATCATCCCAGGCGCCAGCTCCTGTTCCGCCGTCGCCGCAACCTCTCTCGTGCCCGGCGTGACGGACGCGCTGATTTCGCTCCGTATGAAGTCGTGAATCTCGGAAACGCTCTGCCACCGGCCATTCGGGTCAAGCACCACCGACTTGCGGACAACCGTGTCGAGCCAAGGCGGCAGAAGAACGTTGACCTTCGTCGGCATCAGATTGTCGGGCAACGCTCCCCCAAGCTGGTTCAACTGGTAAAAGTTCGCGACCGGCACCTTTCCGAGATACAGCTCATACAACAGGACGCCAAAGGAATATATGTCGCTCGCCGCGGTCATCTTGTGTTCGGCGAGTTCTGGCGCATCGTAGGCCGACACCGTGCTCTCGTCTATTGGGCGCGGAATCGTGAAGCCCGCCTGTACATGCTCGTCGAAGAACGCGCCGGAGAAATTAGCGAGCCGGGCGACTCTGGAATTGTAGATCACGTTTTCCGGACACACCGCGCGGTGGATGACCTTCGCTTCATGCGCAGCCTTGAGCGCCGCGCACAGCCCGAAGACGATCTCAAGCTTCTCTTCGCACGTCAGTTCTCGCTTCTTCCAGACCTCGCGCAACGTTGCTCCCGGCAGATAGTCGAAAATCTCGAAGAACTGCTGTGCGCTTTCCATGATGCGCGAATCGGTCGGGAAGATGTTCGGGTGCGCTCCGACCTTCTCCAGCGCATAGCTCTGGTTGCGGATCTGCTCCGTCCGGACCCGTCGCTCGCCCTCCGTGAGCGCAGGCGGGTCGAGCCGATAAGCGCGAATGACCTTCTCCGTCTTGACGAGTCCCTGCGTCTCGGCGATGTACTCGCGCCACGGCTTCTCGGGCGTCTCGTCGTGCACCAGCGTCTTGATGGAGAACTCAAGGATGTTCGACTGGCTGCCCGCGGACGGAAGATCGCGATCCTCCCAGACGAGGCAGTTCATCAGTTTGCTCATTAGATGCAAGATGCAGTTCTCGGTTTTTCCGATTCTCGCCGGATCGGTCAGATGCGCGATGAGTTCGTCCCCGAGAATGAAGATGCGATCGTACGAATGGCTGGACTTGCTGAACCCATGCTTATCGGTCTGGTGTGGATTGGAGAGTGTAACAAGCGAATCGACCCAGGCCGCCCTAAGTGCAGGGTCGTAGTCCTTCAACAATCCCACAAGCACGCCTGTCTTGTGCCGACATGTCTTGAGCGGATTGTTGCACCGAACCCCATTGTGATACCACACCTGGTCCGTTCCGCCGACATCCCCCCGCCAGTCCTTGTTCTCGATGTTGTAGATTCCGTGCGGCGCCACCACGATACAGTCATATTCCCAGCATTGCACCACGCCGCAGAAATTGCTCGGGTATTCCGCGTTCGGAATGATCATGTAGGAATTGGGAAGCCTCTCCTCCAAGAACTTCACCAGCCGGCGCTCACCGACCTGAGCCGCATCCCGATCTACAAACGACGAATAGATGACCTTTGCCATAAGTTCACTCCTACGTGTCTATCATAGCGCGAAATACCCACCCGTTTTCTTACTGCCGCGATACTCAATCTTGCCAGCAACCTTCAGCCTTGCAATTGCCTCGGCGACAACGGATCTCCGTCTGCCAACCGCCTCCGTAAGTAACCCCAGCTCTGTTTATCCCAGGTGACATTCTAATCACTTCAATGACAACATCATCTAATGTCCGGTTTATTGTCCGATTATTGTCCAGCTTATTGTCCGGACGAACATTATCCCCACTCGTTATTCCCTCATTTGCGGCATCATGACCCGTTATTCCCTCATTTATTCCATCTCCTAGTCTGCCATTTTCAGCATATATTCTGCCATTTTCCACAATATTCACGCTCTTTTTCGCCGCATTGACATTGGATTGTGCATTTTGTGCATTTATTGTGCATTTCTGAAGAACGTATGTTGCACCGCGTCCCGCGCCAACGCGCTTGACCACACCCGCCTTCGCCAGCGCAACAAGGTCCGCCGTCGCCGTATTTCGCTTAACCCCAGTGAGTTCCATGTACTCTGCAACGGCCATTTCATGCTTCCCTATATAGATGATTCATGCGTGATAGGAGTGCGCCAGCCTGGCTCTCAAAAAGATCAAGAGCCGTGGCATTTACGTCAAAATAATCCAAGAAATCTCTATTCTGTCCATTGATACGGTATTTGTGCAGGAACTCAAGTCTCTTCTTGGCCGCCTCGGCGGATTCACGGCATTTGGCCACTCGTCCTTGGAATGTATACGGAGCGGAGACCTCCCTCACCTGTCGGTCCAGGCAGTACAGGTAATGCCAAAAGGACATCTCGTTCGTATAGTTGACGGACGAGGGCATCGCTCCCGAGAAAAGTATCGACGCCGGCGTGTCAACGCCATTGGGAGGTGCCAGTATTGGCAATTTACCCACATTTTTGGCAAGATCAAGGTATGCAGGAGAGAATTCCGTGTATGCCTGTGGCGCATAATACCACATTTTATGGCGCTTGATTTCATCCGAATCGAAGAACTTGTCGAATGTGAACGAACGTGCGTTCATCCAATTGCCGGATGCAATGGCATGAACACCCGCGCAAGCCACAGGAAGCATCTGGTGGTTCGAGTAGCCAAGGACGACTTTCTTCCTCTGGATGGTCAAGCCAGAACAAAGCTTCAGAAGATTCAACATCCATACTGGACTGTCAACAAAATAGTCATCGTCTGGATGTTCCGCAATGAGATAAACGCCCGCCACGGGCCACTGTTCGGTCGCAACAAGCAATTTCTCCACTTGCATCGTATCAAGAAGGACATTCTGTTTCAGGCAGACCGTCGCCAATTTCTCGTTAGCAAAGTCAGACGCAGCGTCGAAAATGCTCTCGTGCAGACGAAGATACGTACCGCCGACATGCTCACATGGCATCCCCGGCAAGATATACGCAGAGGTTCCAAGCACCTCGTTGAATTCCGCAAGACTGATGACAATCTCTTTCCAAGGGGCCTCTGCCGTATTGAAATCTTTCGGCCAGTAGGTGTATGTCTGAAAATTCTTCTTGTCGCTGTGTGGCGCGTACAATTGCGGATCAAACAACGTGCTGTTGCCGCTCTTTCGCAATTCTTTTGCAAATGAAACTTGACTCTTCTGGCTCAAGTCCCGGGGACTCAGAATATACGTGCCTCCCGGCATTGTCTCCGACAGCCGTTTTGAAAGCTTTTTGACGCCACTTCCGCACTGGAAAAAGAGTTTCATCATCACCCCCTCACGATATGGAATTCAGCCATTCCAGCGCCATCTTCGCCGTTGGCGGACGAAAAGTCTGCTGTTTGTTCATAAGCGTCTTGACAAACGCCGCCAATTCACCCTTGGGGTCGTCGTCGATATCCAGCGTATCGACGTCCGTTGTCACCGACTGGACGATCACGGCAAGCGGATTCGCATTGGCCACCGCGAACGGATGACGCCCTGCCAGCAGTTCATACGCAGTTACACCAACAGAAAACAAGTCCGACCGCGTGTCAATCTGGCGCTTGAAGTTCATCACTTGCTCTGGCGCGGCATAACCAGGCGAGAGAGGCCCCATTTTCTCGCTCGTCATCGTCAAGGACACCGCATCAAGATCGCGGGCGATCCCGAAATCCAACAACCAGAACTTCCCCTCCCCATCAACGACAATGTTGTCCGGCTTGATGTCTCGATGGACAATCCTATTCTGTTCTAATTCGCAAAGCGTCACAAGAAGCGACTTCATCATCGCGACGACAAATTCCTTCGACTGCTTGCCTTCGTCCACGAGAATTGCCCGCAGTTCCCTTCCCTCGATCCGCTGTTCAATGATGAATGCGGCATCGACGCTGCCAACCGAAACGGTTCCTTGCTCGAATATCCGGGGCACACCCGTGAAAGTGCGCGAGGTGACAATCTCGATTTCGCGGCAAATACGTGGCGACAGCCCGTTTGGGCCTATCGGCATCAGCTTTAGGACGACAGGGCCGTAGTCGGCGCTCTCCGCCGCATAGACATCCTTTTGCCCGCCGCTCTTCAAAACCCGCAGACCGCTAAGCCTAGGGAATGACGACTGTAACTGAACTTGATCTACTGCGATTTTGAATCCGCTCATCTTGTATTCCTCCTGGTTTTTGCAAGTCTGCGCCCGATCCATTCGTTCAAACGCCAAACCGCGTATGACGCTCTCAGGCCACCGTACAAGCAGGGCTTAAGAACCTGTTCCGCATGCCCTTGCTCTGGCTGAAGATAGATTCCAAGACCGGTCTCCATGGCTACTGAAAGCGTCTCATGTGACGGGCGTCTCGTCGGCATGAGGACGCACGACGAGTTTGCGAATGTCTTGTTCAACACCGCCTGGTCAAGTACCCCGCTGCAATCAGACATCTTCGCCTCAATCGACAAGATGTTGCGTATCCCCGAACATCTTTTGCGAGGTGCCGCCACCCAGCGGGACCCACGTGCCTCTACAAAACCGCGCCCGTGCAGATTCGACAGAGCCCTATTTACAGCATCCAGCTCAAATCCGATTGTACGTGCCAATGTTCCTGCTGTCAGCCCGCCCGACCGGATAATGACATGCAATATTTTCAGGTCGGTATCGGACAATGGTACAGCGTTTCTACTCCAACCGTCATAGGCTGAAGCATCGAATTTCACAATGACGCAATCAGGGTATCCAGTTGGCATCTGCGGCTCGTAGAAGATCGCATAGTCGCCGCCGTCACCTTTCAACCGTTTCTCGTATTGGGACATAAAAGTCTCAAGCATGCGTGCTTCAGGCCCATCCTTGACAGGTCTGCTGCGATATCGCACGCTTGAATCGCTATGCCTAAAATGTAGCATGCACATGTCAATCGCCCTCCTGCCAAGATTCGATTTCACGTTCGACCATATCTATCGCCTCGTTCTCCAAATCCGCCGCTCGGGCTCTTTTCGTTTGAGAAGTAAGTACCAGTTGATTAATCTCATTCATTTGCGAACTCCCCAAAACCGGAACTGGCATCAGCAACAACAATTTCTGTATAGGTCGACACAATTTCGTCCCCGCCTGTGTGGATCTAATCATCCGAAAGCCATAATCAGAATGGAGCCAAGCGTATAGATATCCCGGCGGGATCTTGTCAGTCGTCTTCATCCGAATAAATTCACCAGAGATAAGCTGCCCCACCAGCGATTCATTCGCAAACACGACACGACAAAATGACTCAGTCTCACCGAGCGTTCCAACCCCAGCAATAATCACCTCGCCGTATTCAACTAACGATTTTGCCTTCACTCCTCGACGCGCTATCTTCTTCCCGGTAAGTCTAGCGTTAAAGATGTCCGACTGGTTTATCAACAATAAAGATTTTGGGGAATCAAGTTCCATTCGCGGGAAAGAACCCGTTGAGAAAAATCCTCCCCCGGACAATGTCTCGGACAATGGTATGGTCTCGCATGTCGATCTGACATAATCAACCGTCTTTCGCATTCGTTCAGAATAATTGAACGCATTTATCGACAACTCAGTCACAGACCCGATCTTGAGGGAAAACGTGCTGATAGTCCTTCTTGATGACCTCGGGCCAAAATAATTATAGCCCTCTGGTGTTAGTGGCCGCAACCTTGTATAGTCGAGAAGTTTTCTATCAGCCTCTTTTTCTTCTGCATCCGCTTCTTCGCGCAATCTCGCCGATTCCATGATCCGCTCATGCACCTTCTTCTGAAAAGCAGCTGGAAATACGGGGATTTGAATCGACTTCACATGATCAGGAATGATGTGAAGAATACAGGAACCGTATTGTGAATGTGTTAGGGTTGTTTTGCCATATTTGCTTCGCAAGAATGCAAATATAACACCGACCTTTAGATTTCTCTCTTGGGGGACAAACCGAATTAGGTCGTGAGTGGCTATCATCTGTTCGTGACGTTCATTCGCCAATGCCACCGATCCAAGTGCGGCTGAACCAGAACACGATATCAAAATCCATCCTGATCTAACTCTCAAGTACGACAAAGCATCAGCCTGTTTCTTCGATAGTAGCTTTGCCTGCGACATATCGGCTTTCAACATCTCTGTTGGTGTCAGATAAGGAACCCCATGTTCCTTGTCCTTCACAAAACGTCGCGAGAAAATGTTCCCGGCAAATGCATCTTCACATTCCTGTCCAAGTGTAGTGACACTGTATGAACAATGCGTCAGTCCATTGTAATAGTCAACCGCCGCATTTAAGAAATATGGCGGGTTGAATCGTTCTCCGTCTGAACGCAATACTGCGCTCAAGGTGACAGCGGTCGTCTTCACGCCTTCCCCACCTTCTTGAGGAACTTGCCGTATGCGACGGCTATATTTGGGAGGTCGTCATCGAGATGCTTGACGGTCACACGCTTGCGGATAATGCGCTCATGCCCGTTCTGGTCAACAAGCAACGTCTTCTTCTCTTCCTCGAACGTCATTTCCGCGCCGTCGTCGTCGCGCACGTAGATGGGCTGCCCGCGGCGATCCTTTCCAACAGCCTCCGCAATCGCCATAAAGACATCGTAGTCCTCCCGTCCGTTGGCTGCGGCCAGTTTTTCCGCTTCGGTCTTTTTCTGGAGGAACAGGAACGACGCCTGCACCCCTACCTGGGGAAGGAACATCTCCACCGGCAGGTCGACGGACGCCAGCAGCTTGAAATGCCGGAGAATCCAATGGCGGATCGATTCGGAATCGGGATTGCCGAGAATGCCGTCGGGAAGGACGATCGCCAGCCTTCCGCCCGGCTTGAGGAAGCGTTCGCATTGTTCGATGAAAAGCACTTCCGGCGCTTCGCTCGAAGAAGACTCGGACGAGGAGAACGTTCCATCCGCCTCCTTCTTCCAGTTCCTGCCCAATGCGTACTTGCGCGAGATCGCGAGGTCCACTTTCACCTTCGCGCCGAAAGGCGGATTGGTGAAGATGAGGTCGAACTTGCCAAGCGCGTTGTCAAGCGCCTTGTCCGCCTCGCAGCTTGCCTTGTCCCCGGCTTTCTGCACGCTTGACTTGACCTTCGGGCCGACCTTGGCGACGTCCGGCTTGTCGCCTTGCGGATATTCCAGCGAATTGATGTTGAAGATATTGGCGTGGCCGTCGCCGGCCATCACCATGTTCATCCGCGCGGCCTTCTTGAGGTCCGGGTCGAAGTCGAAGCCGAAGAGCATGTTCTCGGCGTACTTCTTCACCCGCGCGTTGACCTGGCTGGAATTGTATCTCTGCTCGAGATGCAGCTCGTCAAGTTCAGGATACATCTCCTTCGCGATTTTCCGGCGGACATGATCCAGCACCATCACGAGGAAGCCGCCGGAGCCGCAGGCCGGATCCAACACGCGACATTTCTCGTCGGGGTCCATCATCTGCACCATGCACCGGATCGCATTCCGGGGCGTGAAGAACTGTCCGGCCTCCTGTTTGAGCGTATTCGAGACAATCGTCTCGTAGGCCGTTCCCTTCACATCGACGGTCGCATCCAGAAACGAATACTTGGCCAGTTCGCCCGCCACAAAAGCAAGCCCGCGCTCCGACAGGTTGATGCGCTCATTGCCGTCGAACACCTCGGAGAACACGCCATCGCTCTTCAGCTCGTCGAACAGCGAATTGATGCGCTTCCAGATCGCCTTAAGCCCCTCCTCCGAGTTCTTCTCCCTCACGCCAACCCAGAACCTGCGCCGGTAGGATTCGCCTGTGTTCGTCATGAAGCGGCGCTTCTCGTCGTAGATCTTGCAGAAGATTAGGTTCAACAGTTCCCAGAAGGCAGTCTTCTTCATGCCTTCGTTTGCGTAGATGTAGTCGTGGCAGCGCTTGAATGTGCGGACAAGGGAATCGTTCGCGGGCTTGCGCGGCGGCACGCGGTCGCCTGCATTCTCCAAATCCTCAATCGTCTGGCCCCGCGCAGGGAAGTCCGCAATGTCATCAGCCTCGACATTGCCGTAATCGTCCTCGACCCGCTGCTTGAAATGGTACTCCTCGCCGTTAGACCAGAGGCCGAATTCGCACTCGGTATGCTCCAGGACATTTGCCAGCGTCGCCTCGACGCCCTTTTTCTTGTCCTCGGCCTTGACTTTCTCGTCATTGACGACAATCGCCCGGATCAGGTTGTCCTGTTCATGGTCGGAGTCCTGATCGAAGATGGCGAGGTCTATCTTCGTGCGCCTTGTCTTCCCGTCCTCATCCTCGAACGCGACAGACCAATCCCGTTCCATATCCCGAAGCTCGAAGCCGTATTCCTCGTTCATCATCCCGATGACGGACTGAAGATTAAGCTCCTTTTGCGTTGCCTTCACCACATTACCGGACAGGACGCAGATCAACTGATCTTCGCCAAGGGCTTCTTCTTTTGATTTCTTTGCCATTTGATGTCCTTTGGGCGGAAAAACTTTTACAACGAATTATATCATATTTACTCTGAAACTTAGCACTGAAAACAAACGGCGATCTTCGCGCCGCGCAAAGGACAGGTAGTGGAAAGCAATATCACCCAATAAAATCAAGGGGAAAACCAGGATGCAACCCCACTTACAGATGAAACGACCCTTTTCATTATTGTGTGCGTCAATTCCACTCCGTCAACTGGCTCGCGGCTGTCGGAGCCTCCGAGCCCCTTACGCACATTCGTGGAAGCGTAGAATCTACTCCTCAATTTCCCTGCTACGAAGTGGCTTTGAAAACGTGGAAATGGTATAATTTACGCCGTGAGTTCAAAGGCTAAAATATCGGGATCGGTGGGAATGTAAGCGCCTCGACATAGCCGAAGCCAAAGACGTCGTTCGCAAGCACGACGGCCGCTTCGCCATGGCAAGCTCCCCGTCTCCAGAAAGCGGCCGAGAGGCGTCTAGTACTGCTTCACGTTCGACGACGTGGCCTTGAGAGCGTCGGCCACGGCCTTCGCCAAAGGCGAATCGTCAGTGAACAGTCCGCAGCGCTTGCCCATGCCCACGAATCCGCTCATGTTCGAGAGCTCCTCGCGGAAGGCCGGGTCCACGGCACCCTTCCACGCCGAGATGCGGGCGATGTACTTGGGCGTGAGGTCATCGATCTCCTTCTTCACTTCGGCATTGGCGCTATAGCAGTAAGACTCCCACAGCCAGGCGAGCCTGCTCGCGGGATTCTCTGCGGCATGCGCCTTGGCCAATGTCTCGGCGGCGAGCCTTTCGCGCAGCTTCTTGGCGTCCGCCGCGTTGAAATAGTCTCCGCCGTGGACGGTGTTGGCGCGGCGGGAGGCGATCCTGCGCACCCAGATGTTGCGGAACTCCACCGGATGGCCGTGGTCCTGCAGGGCGACCGCGCAGCGTTCGGCGATCTCCTTCTTGGCGTCATGGCTCGTGCGGCGGACGTAATACGTCGGGCCCTCGAGCTTCCATTCGTCCTGAATCAGCACGCCGTTCAGGTATGCGGAAAGCGTCGCCGGCTCGACGAGCGTCTCGCCGTCCCAGACCGCCGGATGGAACGTGATGTCGAACGACTGCCACTTTCCCGGCTCCCGCGCGGGGTTCACGGCCGGCGGGGACTGTCCGTAGATCGCCCCGCACTGGCCGTCGGCGTAGTTGGCGTGCTTCCACGGAGGGATCGGGTGGAACTTGTCGGTATTGCGGAAGCTGTGGAGAATCTGGATCTCGTAGATGCCGTGCACGTACACGCCGGAGTTGCCGAGGCCCTCGCCCGGCGGATCGGGAATGCGGAACTCGACATGCAGCTGGCAGTCGCCCACGACGTCGCGCGCGTAGGCCATGCCGGACTTCGGCACGCAGACGAAAAGCCCGTCCTTAACGATCCACTTCGTGGCGTTGCCCTTCGAGTCGCACCAGTGGTCGCGGACGGACTGCTCAGTTCCGTCGAAGAGGACGATTGCGTCGGACGGCACGCCCTTCTCGTCCGTAAGCACCTCGCGGGCGTTCGGGCGGTTGTCGTCATGCACCGCCCAAGCGTGGCGTTCGTCGGGACGGTCGCCGTTCGGCCCGGCCGAGACGGCGAGCGACATAATCGCGGCCGTCGCGACGAGCGCACATTCCAATGACATGTTCCTCTTCATGGCCTCCCCTTTCTCCAGCTACGGCCGAATGCGCCAGGTTTACTTCTTGGCAGGTTCGGTCTTCTTGGCGTCGTCCTTCTTGGCGTCGGTCTTTTTGGCGTCGTCCTTCTTAGGCTCTTCCTTCTTGGAATCGTCCGACTTGGCCTCTTCCTTCTTGGGCTCGGGCTTTGCCTTGACGAGGTCGGAGCGCTTCTTCATCATGTTCTCGGCGGAATAAGACGAGATCGTGAAGATCCACTTTCCGTCGTCGAGCTTGAAGTAGCGGTCGCTTCCGTCCTTCACCTTGTTGCCGACGGTCGCCACGCGCTTTACGGTGTTGGATCCGTCCTTCACGGTGACCGCGTATACGGCGCCGGTGGCGAAGCCGAGCTCGGCCTCCGTGAGCTTCGGGTCGGCGACCGTGTTGAAGTCGAGGTAGGACAGGGCCGAGTCGAGCGAGTACGTCTTTGACGTGTCGAGCTCCTCCTTGGGGCCGAGGCCCTTCAGGACCCATGTCGAGTTCGTGCCCTTTTCGAGCTCCACGAGCTCTTTGCCCTGGCGGAACGAGACGGCCTTGACGTCGGAGGACGGGATGGACGCGATGCGCGTGTTGCACCAGTTCTTCGCGTCGCCGTCGAAGGCGTCGAGGGAGTCCTTGACGAGCACGGTCTCGCCGGCGAATTCGGCGTAGCGGCCATCGGGATAGCCGCCCCCGCCGTACATCGCCGCCTGTCCCGTCGGCTTCTTCATGTGCTTGTCGCCGAGCTTGAGGGCGGCGAGCTCCTTGCCGGAGGAGTCCTTGAGGACCACCGCGGTCTCGGCTCCAAGCTTGCGGCCGCGCGCGACCTGCCCGACCTTGAGCTCAGCGAGCTTCATGAGGTTGTCGGCGATCTTCTCGCGGTCGGCGGGGTAGCCGTAGAGCGACTCCACCTTCCATCCGCCGGCGGCCGCGGCGAGCACGAGCTTGCCGCCGCCGATCTCGACGCGCGCCACGTCCGCCACGCTCAGGCCGGGGAGGACGGTCTTCCCATTGAGCTTCGCCGCCGCCGGACGCGAGCCGCTGCGCAGGAAATACGCCGCGCAGCCGAGCACTGCGGCAACCACCGCAAGTATAACGAGGTTCTTCGTCTTCATAGCTTTTCCCTCTTACTTCCTTACTTCTTCCTTCTTACTTCTTCCTTTTCACTTTCACTGCTTCTTCCTTCTCAAAAGCCCGCGGAACAGCCCGAACAGCACCACGAGCGCAGGAATGAGCGCGATGTTGATGCACTTGAGCGTGAGGCCCAGCGAGTCGATGTCGGCCGTCAGCTCCTTGCGGACGTTCTTGAGCTGCTTGCGGGTCTCGGCCTGCGCCTTGCGGAGCTTGAGTATCTCGTCCTGCTGCTCCTTCGACAGGATGAACCTCTCGTCGCCGCTCTTCTGCTTCTGCAGGGCCTGCAGGCGCTGCTGCGTCGTCTGCAGCTCGGCCTCGAACTCAGCGGCCCTGCGCTGCCACTGGCGCGTCGCCTTCGCCTCAAGCTCGTTCACGACGGTGAACGGACGGTCGGTGGTGCCGCGCGAGCGGACGCCGATGAGCTCCTCGCGGCCCGCGAACTGCTCGATCACGTTCGAGAAGAGCGTCAGGTTGTCGTTTATGAGCTGCGGGATGTTCCCGAACGGCGTCTTGATCATCCGCACGCAGAAGTCGTCGGCCAGGAAGTCCGTGTCGGCGAAGAGGATCACCGAGCCCTTGCCCTCCTTGAGCGCCTTTGAGACGTCGTTGGTGCCGTCGGGGCCCTTCGGGAACGCGGTCTTGAACGTGCCCGCGAGGCGCGCCGCGAGGACGCGCTCGTGCCCGTCGGGGATCATGTCCTTGGCGCCGCCGCCGAACTGGACCGACATCTTGTCGACCGAGCAGGAGTTGTCCTTCGACGTCGTTATGACCGGGGTGAACGCGATGTCCATGCCCTTCTTCTCGAAGACGAACGCGCCCGCGAACGGGAACATCACCTGGGTGAGGCGCGAGACGAGCAGGTCGCCCTTGTCCATGTTCGCCTGCGAGAGCGAGAGGAACGCCGGGTTATCGTCGACGCCGCCCTGCCCGTTGTTGAGCTTGGTGGCGGCCTCGAGGTCGCCGGTGACCTTGCCGGTGTCGAACGTCACGCCCCACGCGTCGAATAGCTTGCCGAGCGTCGAGGGGCCGTCCTGCCCGCCCATCTGCATCATCATCGGGTTCTGCTTCTGGCGGCTGGCCATCATGTCCTTGATGCTGAACGGGTCGACGCACGCGATGAGCTTGCCGCCCCTGAGGACGAACTGGTCGATCGCGTAGAGCGTCTTGTCGGAGAGGTCCTTGGCGTGCACCATGACGAGCGTCTTGACTTCTTCGTCGATCGAGTCGACGTCGGTCGAGATCGTGCGCACCTCGTAGTCCTTGCCTAGCTCGGAGAACGCGGCCCAGCCCTCGGGCGGACGCTGCCCCATCTGCATCATCATCGGGTTCATCTGGCCGCCCATCACGTCGGGCAGGGAGGTCATCACCCCGACAACCGGGCGCTCAGGCCACGCGACGCGCGTGACGAGGCGCGTGATGTCGTACTCGAGCGTCGACTCCGTGCGCGGCGAGAGCGTGCCGAGGGTCTGCTCGTTGTCCCCGCAGACAGCCACCACGCCGAAGTAGATCGGCGAGCCGAACGGATTCACGGTCTGCGGCTCGATGCCGTAGCGCTGCGCCCATTCCTCGGCGTCGGAGTCCGGCTTCGGGTCGTACGCCTCGAGGACTACATGGCCGCCGGCCGCGCGCTCGTACTCCTTCAGCAGGTTCTGAACCCGGCTGGCGTAGGTCTTGAGCTGCATCGGCATGTCCGCCGCGGAAGAACTGACGTAGTACTTGAGCGTCACGTCCGCCTCGAGCTTCGAGAGGACGGCCTTCGAGCCGCTGGAGAGCGTGTAGAAGCGCTCGGCCGTGAGGTCCATCCTGAGCGGCAGCGCGGAGAGGATGACGTCTGCCGCGACGACGATGGCGGCGAGGGCGACCAGCCCCACGACGCCCTTCGAGGCGCCGCGGCGGCCGTCCGTCACGGTCTTGGCGGCCGCGAGCATGAAGACGACCATGCCGGCGTAGTAGCCGATGTCGGCGAAGTCGACGACGCCGCGGCGCATCGACTCGAAGTGCGTCAGCAGCGAGCACGAGGCGATGCCGTTCACGATCGCGCTGGGCACGCCCCAGTTCGCGATGGCCGTCGTAACCGGGTCGAAGCCGACTATCATCAGCGCGAAGAGCATCGCTAGCGACACCACGAAGCCGATGACGCTCGACCGCGACAGCGTCGAGGCGAATATGCCGATGGCGGCCGCCGCGCCGGCCATCAGGAAGGACCCGACGTAGCCGCAGAACACGACGCCCCAGTCAGGCGAGCCGAGGTAGCCGGCCGTGGCCGCGACGGGGAGCGTAAGCGCCAGCGCGATGCCGATGAAGGACCACGCGGCGATGAACTTGCCTATGAGTGCCTCCCACATGGTCATCGGGAGCGTGAGCAGCAGCTCGGCCGTGCCGTTGCGGCGCTCGTCGGCCCAGAGGCCCATCGTGGCGGCGGGCACCAGCAGCAGGTACACCCACGGATGCCAGAAGAAGAACGGCGTGAGGTCCGCCTGGCGGCGCTCGTAGAACATGGCGACGCCGAATGTGAGGAACCCGATCAGCACGAGGAACGCCGTTAGGAACACGTACGCGACGGGCGAATCGAAGTACGCCTTGAACTCGCGCTTGAACACTGACTTGATGTTCTTCATCTTACTTCGCCTCCCCCATCGTGAGCTTGCGGAAGATGACGTCGAGGTCGCCGCTGGGGTCGAGCTTCTTCAGCTCCGCTACGGAGATCTTCGCGTTCTCCGCCGTCCCCGTCTTCGCCTCTCCGTCGGAGATTATTACTACGTGCGTGCAGACGGCGTCGACCTCCTCGAGGATGTGCGTCGAGATCACGACCGCCTTCTTTTCGTCCTCCGCCATCTTGCGGATCATCTTGCGCACCTCGAACTTCTGGTTCGGGTCGAGGCCGTCGGTCGGCTCGTCCATGATGAGCACCTTCGGGTCGTTGATGATCGCCGCGGCGAACGCGGTGCGCTGGCGGTAGCCCTTCGAGAGCGTCTCGATCGTCTGGTTCGCGCGCTTGCCGAGCTGCGCCTTCGCGATCGCGTCGGCGACGGCCTTCTTCACGTCCTTGCAGCCGCGTATCTCGGCGATGAACTTGAGATAGTCGCCGACCGTCATGGCGCGGTAGCTCGGAGCCGCCTCTGGCAGGTACCCGAGGTCGTTCTTGGCCGCGATCGGGTCAGACGAGATGTCGTGGCCGTTGATGGCGGCCGATCCGGATGTCGGCGGCAGGAAGCCGGTGATCATCCTCATCGTTGTAGACTTCCCCGCGCCGTTCGGGCCGAGGAACCCAAGGACCTCGCCCTCCGCGACGGAGAAGGATATCCCCTTCACCGCGTGGAAGCCTCCGAAGTCCTTCTTCAGGCATTTTACTTCAAGCATTCCTGTTGTCCTTTCAGAAAAGTGGCAGGTATTATACCACATCCTCCTTGCGATTTGAACACCGGAGATTATACCCGGTGATTGTAAACGGTTTGTTAACGGACAGAGATTGGCGGGCCTGGCGGGATTCGAACCCACTACCCGCGGTTTAGAAAACCGCTGCTCTATCCTGATGAGCTACAGGCCCTTGTCCGATGCATTCCCCCTCCATGTTTTTCTGGAAATTATACTATTTTCCCCAATGCCTCGTCAAGGCCGCAGACTTCCGGCTCCAGACTGACGCCTAGCCGAAACAGGACGCGGTTGCGCATGAGGCGCGCCAGCGCCAGGACGTCCGACGGCGTGGCGCCCTCGCCGCGGACTATCACGTTCGCATGCCCGTCCCAGACATATGCGCCGCCGACGCGCATGCCCTTGGCCCCCACCGCCTCCAGCAGCCTCCCGGCGAAATCCCCGGGCGGGTTCTTGAACACGCTTCCAAACGTCCCTGGGGGGAACTTCCGCCGACGCGCAAGATAGTCGGCCGCAGCGCCTTCGCGCCTAGCCGCCGAGAGCCTGTCAGCGTCCCACTCGACGTCCTGTATCTCGCCGCGGAGACTCGAAGCTCGATAGCCGAAGCCGCAGGCCTCCGCCTCGACCCATTCGCCGTCCACCTTGACCCGCGAGACCACCTCGGAAATGGAATGCCCGAACGCGCCCGCGTTCATCCTTACCCATCCGCCGACAGTGCCCGGGATCCCCGCCATCCACGGTATCCCGAGTTCCGCGCCCGGACGCCCCGCCGGACCGTCCGTGCGACTATACTCGATTCCGAGGTCGAGGTCGCTGCGCCACGTGTTGCTGCCCGCGCCGATCCAGATGCGCCTCGACGGCAGAACCCTGAGACGCGATACGATGTCGCCCGCGCCCAGGACGAGCGTGACGTCGCCCGTCTTCGCCCTGCGCCTCGCATGCGTCCACGCCTCCTCGCAGCTTCGGGCGAGCCTGACGTCGGAGAGTGACTTTCGGCACTCGGCGTAGAGGTCTGCCACGTCGCCGCCCTCCACTGGCTCCTCGAACGCCGCGTACGTCGGACAGAGCACGACCTCGTCGGCGCCCGCGAACGAAGCCGGGAAGTCGGCGAGAAGAGCCTTTGTGCGGGAATACCGATGCGGCTGGAAAAGGACGCGCAGCGCGCCGCGGCAGACCTCGCGCGCCATGCGCACTGCGCACGCCATCTCGGTTGGATGGTGCGCGTAGTCGGCTACAAGGAGAGGTTGAGAGGTGGAAAGGTGGAATGTGGAAAGGTTGGAGGTTGAAGGCCATGGTAGAAACTGGAAGCGGCGGTCGGGGAGGTGCGCGACGACAGACGGCAGGGCGGCGGCGACGGCAGCAGCGGAATGTCCGCGGCGGATCGCCACCTCAGCCGCCGCCCTTGCGTTCATGCGGTTGTGCGGCGCAAGCGGCGCGAGCGCCTCCGCAAGGAACTCAGCCGGTGGGAGCTGCGACGCCTCGACGACGTCGCGGGCGTTCCGCCTCGCCGCGTCGAAGCACGCGAAGTAGTCCTCCCTTGTGGCGAAGTGGTCCGGGTGGTCGTATTCGCAGTTGGTGACGACGAGCAAGCCGGCGTGGTAGAGGGCGAGCGTGCCATCCGACTCGTCGGCCTCCACCACGAGCGGACCGCGCCCCGCGCCGGCGACTGGGAACTCGCCCGTCTCCCCTCCGACCGCCCACGAGGGGTCCTCGCCGAGCGCACGGAGAAGCTTCGCCGTCCACGTCGCCGTGGTTGTCTTGCCGTGCGATCCGCAGACGGCGATCGAGTCGGGGTGGTTCGACACGATTTCGGCGAGCACTTCGCCGCGAAGTCGCGCGCCCTCAGCCTCGAGGCGTTCGGGCTCGTCCGCCGACACGGCGGGAGTCGCCACCACCATGTCGGCCCCGCGTAGGTGCGCAGGGTCGTGTCCAAGCGACACGTGGATGCCGAGCGACTCGAGCCAGCGTGTGCGCGCCGTGGCCTTCAGGTCGCAGCCGGAGACGTCGTTTCCCCGGGACTTGAGCAGCGCGGCTAGCGCGGCCATTCCGACCCCGCCGACGCCAATGAGGTGAATTCTCCTCGGGCAGCCCATCTCGCGCATGCCGCGTCAGCTCTCGCCGGTGAAGAGCGCGTTCGACGCGTAGTATGGATCCGACGTGAACCGGCAGCCGAGACGCCTGAGGCCTGCTTCGTCCCCGGGCGTGACCATGTGGGTCATGTGGACCTCGCAGCTCCTGAGCTCGTTGATCTTCTCCATCGCTATCTGCGCGGCGGGGTTCGTCGTAGACGATATCGCAAGCCCGATGAGGGCCTCGTCCAGGTTGAGCGAGGTGTAGGGGACCTTCAGGATGTCCTGCTTCATGTGGGCTATCGACTGGATGACGTTCGGCGCGATGAGCGGAATCTGCGACGGGATTCCGGAGAGCGTCTTCACCGCGTTCATCACCATGGCCGCCGCGGCGTGCATCTCGTCGGAGTTCTTGCCCGTCACGATGCGGCCGTCGCGCAGCTGGATCGCCGCGCCCGACACGATCGTGCCGCCGGCCTTGCCCTTGCCCTGCAGTCGCGCCTCCTCGGCGGTGCGCCGCGCCGCCTCTACGACAACGCGGTCCTCCGTGCGGAGCCCGAGTGAGTCCATGAGCTCCTTCGCTCGCTCCACCATGGAGCGGTCGGTACTGCCCTCTGCGAAAGCGCACTGGTAGCGGAGGAAGCGGCGGATTATCTCCTGCTTCGAGGCGTTGCGCACGACCTCGTCGTCTATTATGCCGAAGCCTATGCGGTTCACGCCCATGTCCGTGGGCGAACGGTACGGGCACGCCCCCTTCGTCATCTTCTGCCAGATAGCCACCAGCAGCGGGAACGCGTCCACGTCGCGGTTGTAGTTGACCGTGTCCTTGCCGTACGCCTCCTTGTGGTAGGGGTCGAGCATGTTGCGGTCGTTGAGGTCGATCGTCGCGGCCTCGTAGGCAATGTTCAGCGGATGGTCGAGCGGCAGGTTCCACACGGGGAAGGACTCGAACTTCGCGTAGCCGGCGAAGTTGCCCATGCGGTACTCGTGGTAGATCTGCGCGAGGCAGGTGGCGAACTTGCCGGAGCCGGGGCCCGGCGCTGTCACGACCACGATCGGGCGCTCGGTCTTCACGTACTCGTTCTTGCCGTAGCCCATGTCGGAGACGATCGTGTCCACGTCCGCCGGATACCCCGCCGTCTTGTAGTGGTAGTAGACCCTGACTCCGCGGTGCTCCAGCTTGGCGCGGAACAGCTTCACCGCGTGCTGCTCCTGGTAGCGGGTGATCACGACGCCGCGCACGAGCAGCCCGAGGCTCCTGAGGTCGTCGATCAGCTTGAGCGCGTCGTCGGCGTAGGAGATTCCGAAGTCGGCGCGCATCTTCTTGCGCTCTATGTCGCCGGCGAAGAGGCAGAGGATGACCTCGGCCTGGTCCTTCAATGTCTGGAGCAGGCGGAGCTTCACGTTCGGGTCGTAGCCCGGAAGGCAGCGCGCCGCGTGGAAGTCGTTCATCAGCTTGCCGCCGAACTCCAGGTACAGCCGCCCGTACTTGCCGGCGCGGCGGCGGATCTCCTCCGACTGCTCCTTCAGGTACTTCTCGTTGTCGAATCCAACCTTCATTTCGGGGCTCCGTTGAGTTCGTCGAGAATGGCCTGTATCTTCGGACGGCACTTCCCGCAGCCTCCGCCGGCCTTCGTGAAGTTCGTAACCTCCTCGACCGTGGTGAGCTGGTTCTCGGTTATCACGCGCCTTACTTCGTTCTCCGAGACGTTGTAGCACGTGCAGAGCATCGTGTCCTCGAGGTTGCGGTCGGCGTTCTCGCCCGTCTCGTAGTTGCGGATCGCGGCCTCCATCGCCTCGCGGCCCATGACGCTGCAGTGCATCTTCTGCGGAGGCAGGCCGCCAAGGTAGTCGGCTATGTCCTTGTTGGTTATCTTCTTGGCCTCTTCAAGCGTCTTGCCTATCACCATCTCGGTAAGGGCAGAGCTGGACGCGATCGCGCTCGCGCAGCCGAACGTCATGAACTTCGCCTCTGCGATCCTGCCGTCCGGCCCCAGCTTGAACTGGAACTGCAGGGCGTCGCCGCATGCGAGGGAGCCCACCGTCGCCGTGCCGTCGGGCGCCTCGATCTTGCCCACGTTCCGCGGGTTGCGGAAGTGGTCCATCACCTTCTCGGAGTAATCCCACATAACGGGACACTATTATACCATATTTTCCCCGCGGATGCGCCCTCACCTGACGCATTCAGAGGAAAACCGGAGCCCCTCGACCTCTCTGGGATGCCGTTCGAGCGTGACGGGCACGAAAGTGGCCAGCCACCTGTATCCCCACTGGTCTCCAATTGTCTTCGTAACCGTCAGCTTCACGTGGTTCCAGCCGGCTTTTAGCGTTATAGGCGTAGGCTCGCGCATGAAATACTCCTCGTTGGTGAAGGCTGTTTCGCTTATGTTGTTACTCGTCGGCTCCTCTGGGTGGGTCATCATCCACTTGAGGCCTGCATTGACCCATTTCGGAGCAGGAACCGCGACTCCGTTCACCTCCACCTTGGTGCCAGGTGACCTGCCCCACTCCCCGGCCTCAGGCAGGCCGTTGGAGCGTCCGCCGGAACGCCCGAAGCCGGTGAATCCAATCCATGCCCCGATTGTCTGGCTCTTGGAAGAGTGTATCCACGTCTCCACGTACGCAACGCCCTGTGTTTCCATCAGATAGGACGATTCGCGCTTCAAAACGTGACTCCCGCAATCGGCAATCGTAATGGTGGCCTGCGCGACGTCAGTGGCGACGACCTCGCCCCGCGAATTCGATATGCGGAAGCGAAGCGGAGTCTGTCTGACGTAGGAAAACGGCAGGCCGAGCGGCAAGACGACCTTGTCCCTATTGGCTATCATCGCGTCCTCGAACGCCGCCGCCTCGGCGAATTCGGCCGTGCCCGGCGGGGGCAGCTTGACAAGGTACTCAGGCCTGTCCTTGGCGCGCCCCGACCACTGGAAGTCGCAGTAGCTGACGATGGCCAGCGCAAACGAGTTGTCTCCCCAGACGCGGGACGTGTCTTCGCCCAGGTAGTCGTCGTGCCACGAGCAAAGCACCACGCCAAGCTTGTTCTCGTCTGGAATGTCGTAGCGAAGAGGTTTCGAGAACACCGCCCCGTTCAGGAACGTCATTGGGTCGATCCCGCCGAAATAGCAGCGGACTGTGTCCAGTAGAGGCGCATGCGGATCGACTTTGTAGTTCTCGCGCCACACCATTTTCACGGACTTGTCGCCGTCGGATTCACCGAGAGACTTGCCCGGTGCCCAGGCAACCGGCGTTCGACCGTTGTCCCTGATTTTTCTCGCCCATGCCGGACAGAACCAGTCCGGCACCATCTCATACGGCGTACGGGCCTCGTCCGTGCCGATGTGAATGAACGGCATGTCCTCGGCAGAGGCCAACGAACAGAGCTCGTCGATGAGGTCGGAGACGATTCCGCACACCCTGTACTCAGCCATATGCCCTATGCCAAGGCCGCGGCGAAACGCCAGCGAATGCCCCGGGACGTCCAGCTCCGGCATTACGACGATGCCGCGGGACTTCGCGTAGGCCACAACTTCCCTGAAGTCATCCTGGGTGTAGTACCGGCCCAACTGGCGGCGAAACGCCCATGGCGCCTGTAGCATCGGATACTTCTTCGACTCAAGACGCCAGCCGTAGTAGTCGGTGAGATGCCAGTGGAAGAGATTGAGCTTGTACATCGCCATGAGGTCGAGCAGCTTGAGTATCTCGCCCTTGTCCAGAAAGTTCCGTCCGCAGTCGTGCATGAAGCCGCGCCAGCGGCAAGCCGGCCAGTCGGCGATTTCGCAACACGGCGGGACGCCGTCTGACAGCTTCACCAGCTGAGCAAGCGTGGCGCGCGCCATGCGCTCTCCCTTTTGGCCGGGAGCCTCGACCACGATCTCCTTCGGCGAAACGACAAGACGATACGCCTCGTCCGCCGCAAAGGGGTTCGCGCTGGCTATGCGAGATCGCACTACGCGCACTTGCGCCGCCGGGGAGGACACGCCGTCGCGCCGCAAGACCTTCCTCGGCCTCGGCAGCAGGTTTTCAAGCGGCCCTGCCGCCAGAGCATACGCGGCGCATGCCGCCACAACGCATGACACCCGTTTCATCGTCACTGTCGCCATCATTTTCGAGCCTTCATGGGATATTGGTGAACTTCATCGCAAAACCGCCGCCCGGCGCCATTGCGACAGAAATCTTGTCGCCCGCCATGACAGTCTTCGTCTCATGGAGAAAACGCCGCGGGTTCTCGCCCCCGTCGGGGGTGTCGAAGAACGCCTCCAGCCTCCAGCTCCCGGCGGGGAGAAAAGAGGTGTCCACCGCCACGGAACGTCCGTCCCAATTCGCCATGCCGGCCACGTACCACGAACCGTCCTGCGCCTCGCGCGCCACCACGGCATGGGTGTCCGGAGTCCCCTCAAGGCCGCGCGTGCCCTTCCATGCAGTCGGGATTCCGCGCAGGAACTCCAGGCACTCCTGGTTTGCCTCATAGTTTGAAGGACTGTCGCAGAGCATCTGCAGAGGCGCCTCGTACAAGATGTACAACGCCATCTGGTGGCAACGCGTTCCATAAGAACCGGGATGTACGCCGTCGTGCCGGTAAGTCCCCTTGGCGAAATTGAGCATTGCCCCGGGCGTGTAGTCAACGAACCCGGCCGTCATCCGCACGAAGAAGACGCGAAGGTCGTTCAGCATGAAATCGCAATCTGCCTCTTCGCATGCCTTCATCTTCTCGAGGCCGTGTACGCCCTCGAAGTTCAAGACGTTCGGATAGCGGGCCTCAAGCCCCACCGGACGGCACACGCCGTGGTAGTCAACAACGAGACGGCTGCGCGCACAGGCCTCCGCAAACGACTCCATGAACCGTAGCGCCTTCGCGTCGCCGCGATCCAGGAAGTCCACCTTCAGTCCCTTGGCCCCGAGCGATGCGAAATACTCGGCAGTCTCGGCCTCGCGGCCATATGCCTGGGGCCATGCCAGCCATAGAATCAGCCCCACCCCGCGATTTTTGGCATGCTTGGCGAGGCGCGGAAGGTCCACCGCAGGGTTGACTCTGTGGATGTCGAGGTCCATGCACCACCCTTCGTCCATGATCAGATATGGTATTCCATGCTTTGAAGCAAAGTCTATGAAACGCTCGTACGTCGCCGTGCAAATGCCGTCGTTGCCGCGGTTGTCGAAGCAGTTCCACCAGTCCCACGCGCAAAGGCCAGGCTTCACCCAGGAGAAGTCGGCCGACTGCCCCTCCGGCACCGACAATGCGCGCACCAGGTCTGCCTCGCAGAGCGATATGGCCCGGTCGGCCAGGACAAATGCGCGCCACGGCAGAGACCTTGGGCCCGTCGCGTCCACCAGATAGTCGTCATGCTCCGCAACCGCCACCCAGCGCCCGCCGGACGCAAGCGGTATGCGTTCGTACCAGTTCGTCGGAGACGCCTCGGCGCGGACTTCCCTTCTCGGCCATCCGGCGAAAAGAGCCTGCATGCGAACCTTGTCGCCGGGCGTGTCGCGCGTAAGGTTCCATATTGGGTAGTTGCGCACGCCCGCGTCCGTAACAGCCACGACTCCGCCTTCCGTCTCGCAGACGAGCGGCAGGCAGACGAAACGCCGCCCGCTCCAGTTCCGCCGCGTATCCGACGAATCCGTCCGGATGTCCCTCGCCTTGACTGCCTGGGCAATCGACTCCTCCATGCCAAACGCACCGCTGTAGTTGACCCAGCAGCGAGCGTCGGGCTCCGCCAGCGAGACTTCTGCTCGTTCGCT
This sequence comes from Kiritimatiellia bacterium, assembly GCA_017405115.1. Next base: position 92,251 of record JAFRBA010000056.1, on the reverse strand, counting down.
GCGGATGCGCGCGGGACCGCCCGCGAGCTCAAGGCGGTAGGCGACTCCGTCGTTGCGCGCCACGAGCCTTATGCCCCACTTGCCGAGGTCGACGTATGCCTCGTTCCCGGACAAGTCGACGGAACACTTGCGATAGAGCGGCGTCCGCACGCTTCCGGATATCTCCCGCCGCGAGACGAGCGGCGAAGAGGCCGACTCAAGCCAGCCTTCTTCCGTCTCCAGCCCAACGGCAGAATTCGCTATTACCACCTTCCCCCTGCGAAGCACTTCGTAGGTCAGCGAACCGGGAGCGAACCTGATTTCGTTTGCGCCGTCGGGGGAATTCACGCCGACGAAAGTCGCAGGGTCCACGCGCGTATACCCCGAGGCCGGAACGGCGACCTTGTTCAGGCCCGTCTGAAGCGCCGCCGTGCCGCATTCCGCGCCGAAGACGTCGAACACCCTGCACGTACCGCAGGTCGCCGAGTCGACGACGACGCCGTCCGCCCCGGTCGCGTTGACCACATACGTCACGCGGCCCATGCCGACGGGGACGACCGTGCCCGCCGTGTAGACCGCCGCAATCGTCTCGTGCTCGCCGTCCGCCTCGACGAGCGGGTAGTTTGCCTCGGGGTGGTGAGGGCGGAGGCCGCCGAAAAGCAGCGTGGACCGATGCTCGCGCATAAACGCCATCCAATGCGTCATCATGCGCAGATGCTCTGGCTTCATCGAGCCAATGATGCGGGAATACTGGACCGTAGAGAACAGGCATGCGAGAATTCCCCGAGCGGCCGACCGGGCGCTCTCGTCTCCATGCCACTCGAGCATGTCCGAGTGCACGCTCGTGCCTGGGCAGACGAGGCGCAACGAAACGGTACGCATCAGGTTCGCCTGCATGTCGCCCGGACAGTCGGCGGCGCGAACCATGTTGCCGTACCTGCGGATCTGCGGCCCGTAGTAGTTCTGGCGAAACTCTATCAGCACATCAGGATTGACGGCGCGAAGGCGGCGCGAAATCTCGTCTATGAGCGTGCGAACGGCTTCCGGCACGCTTTTGATGTCCCGCCCGGCATATCCGTCTGCAATCGCCGGATCCCCTTCCTGAGGGATGCCGAACGCGTCTATGAAGTCAAGCTTGAAGCCGTCCAGGCCCCATTCGCGCAACGCCCGTTCGTACAGGTCCGCCAGAAAGGCCCGGACCTCCGGGAAACGCGGGTCGAGCACTGAGGCGCCGACCCGTCTGTTGTCGTAGAGGTATTTTCCCTTGAAGCGACCGTAGTTCTCAGACCGCTCCCCCACGAACGGCACGGAATACCACAGCATGTACTTCATGCCGAGCCCGTGAATCGCAGCCACATGGCGCTTCATGTCCGGTATGCGCCCGGAGGAGACCTTCCAGTCGCCGCAGAAGGCATAGCCGCGACTGGCGTCGTCGGTCTGCCAGCCGTCGTCCATGATCAACGTCTTCATGCCAAGTGGCGCGGCAAGGGCGCACTCCCTCTCGATCTGGTCTGCGCTCACGGACTGGTGGAAGCCATACCATGTCGAATAGACCGGTTCGTATGCGGCGGCGGGGGGTGTGCACGCCGCCATGTCCCCGGAAGACATCCATCTGGCCATGGACGAGACGGCGTCGTGCCAGGCGACCTGGCGGCAGTCGAGGCGGATGTCCGCCTCGTATCTGGAAAGAGGCGCCTCCGGCTCCGAGAAGAACTCGGCGTGGCAGCGGAACGTGCACGTCTCCTCGTTGAGCCCGGCATGGAAAAGAAGCGTCCTCGTGGACTCCGAGCAGCCGAAGGTCATGCGGTTTCCGTCGTTCCCGTTGATGAGGGCCATGAGCGGGATTCCGCGGGCTATTCCGCTTGAGCAGGTCCCGCTCCAGTCCGGCGGAACGGAAGCCCGCTCTCCGCGTGGAGTCCAGAGATGGGCGATGTCGCGCTGCGGCACGCTCCATTCGACCCGGAACCTGGGCGGCGGCGCCTTCTCCGGACGGTTCATCCGCACATGCACAAGCGTCACGCCGGGCTCCGGCTCGGAAACCGTCTTCCCGATCGTCCAGCCGCCGGTGTCTTTGCACGACAGCTCCACGCCCAGAGGCTGTGCGCATAAAGGCTGGAGCAGGGCAAACGCGAGACACGCGACGGCTATTCGCATCATCCTCTCCCTTTTGAGTGTCCGATCATATGATTCAGCGTGCAGGCAGCGGCACGGCAGCTGGAACTGCGGCGAACAGCGGAAGCACGCCGTCGACGCCAAGCGGGGCGACACGCACGACAAGCTGTCGTTCCGCGATCTTCGCAATCGGCTTGCCGTTCCCGGCCGTCATGCCGGGTATGCGGCCCAAGCGGAACGAGCCTTTCCAGAGAACGCCCCTGCCGTCCACGTCCTTAAGCGAAAGAATACCTGCCGGCTGGAAAACCGACGCGCCGTTCGAACCGCAGTAGAAGACCGACGCCGCGACGTCCTCGCACGCCTTCTCCATCTTGGCCGTCACGTCGACCACGTCCCCCTCGCCAAGCGAGCCCTTGCCGCCGGCCGGCTCGGCCACCGCATACGCACGCGGCTCGGCGACCGTCCTGAAACCATCGAACTCCAGCCCCATGCCGTATGTGTGAAGGGTCAGGAACCTGCTCTCGCCGGGCTTCGGCGGCGGCATCTTGACCGCATACGTCCCCGGCTCCGCAGTTCCCACGCAGCCTATCGCGTATCCCATGCCGCTGACCGCTATCTGCCACGCCCTGTAGCCGCCGGGCGAAAGCGATCGGACCTTCCTCATGTCGAAGGCGAGCCATGTATGGGCGGCGTCGCACTTGATGGCGTGCACAGACCGGCCGCGAACCTCTATTCCTCCGTCGGGCAAGGCAACGACGTCCACCCCGGGGCCAAACCAGTCCGTCATGGAATACTTGCCCGACACCTTGAGGTCCGCGGCACCCGTCTTCCACAGCACATCCTCCACGGGGGCGCAGGCCGCCGAGGCCGCTCCGGAGCCGTTCCCGACGCCGGACGGGGCGTTCGCCCGCGGCAGCTCGATTTCGTAGAGCTCGACCACGCCGCTGGCCGGGAACTCAAGCCGCATCTTCACGGTGCGCACGTTCCTGCCAAAGTCGAACTTCACGCAGAACTCCGACTTCTCCGTCTTCTCCGGGACAAGCTCCACCCATTCGCCGCGGGACCGCACCTTGACGCGCGCGCCGCCGACATTGCTCCCGTAGACCGCCAGCCTGGAGAACACCGGGGTGAACTTGGCGAACGACAGCTCCACATGCTTCTCCGCCCCGTACGGCGAATACCAGCCTAGGTTGTCCCTGACGCCGTCGAAGAGCTTGTGCGTCTGCCACCAGTATGCCTTCGAGAACGTCAGGTCGATGTCGTCCTCGCGCTGGAGAAGCTGGTTGTCGCGGCCAAGTCGCTCGGCTTCGCCGCGGGCGATTTTCCGCCGCGTCTCCTCGACCGCCGGGAGCCCCTCGTCGCGCCGGACCGACGTCGCGAGAAGCGTGTCGTGCGGCGCCAGGTCAAGCGTGCGCACGCTTCCCTTCGGCAGGGCCTTCAGGACGCGATCGCCCCTGAACTCGCGCAGCTCGCGCTCCGCGCCGCGGAGCTCCACGCGCTGACGCCGGGTGGACATGTTCACGACGACAAGCAGCCTCTCGCCCTTAAGGTCGTATGCGACGGCCTCGCAGTCGGGCGTGCGAAGGAGCGTCGTCCGGCTGCCGTCCAGCACGAAGTCCTGCAGCGCCTCGAAGCTCGCGAAGAGGAACTTGAAGCCCTCGTAGAGCGCGGCGCGGTCGTTCGCGTCGTGGTATGCGTAGGGGGCCACGGTCTTTCCGCCTCGTATCATTCCAGCCCATGTGTGGCAGCGAAGCTCCTCGAAGTCGGGGTAGTCGCACGACGAGCTGCGGTATTTGTAGGAGAAGAGCGTCGGCACGAGGCCTATGCACTTGTCGGGGCGGTTGAGCTTGGCGAACTCCTCGATGTAGTCGCCTATGCGGTTGATCTCCGTGCCATACCGGCGCACGCCCTGCTCGTCGCGGTAGATGGAAAGGTACGGATGCGTCTCGAACCAGTCGGCGCAGTCTATGTAACGCGGCCCGCCGCGCGTCGCCGTCATCACCACGTGGTACGGGTCGCGCTCGACGACATAGTCGTAGATGTGCTTCAGGTAGACCGGCGAGACACCGCGGCACTCCGGCTCGTCGCTCATGTACCAGTAGCCGAAGTCCTTGTCCTTCGCGTCCGCGAGCGCCTTGTCCACCGCGGCGAACATCTCGGGCGACGGCACGACGTCCTTCACGGCCTCCTTCTGCTCTATGCCCTTGACGAGGCGAAACGGCTCGAATGTCCCCCCGCGGCTCATCTCGTCGGTCATGTGCTTGTCCGGGTCGGCGAGGTAGCGGCGCTTGAATGCCTCACCGCCCATGAACAGGTTTGCGAACAGATTCCTCCGCAGGCACGGCTTGCCGTCGACCACGAGATGCCCGTTCTCTATCCAGCTCATCCGGTGCCCGGTGGGCGCAAGCCTCCGGATTACGACCGACTTGCTTTCGCCGCCGGCCGTCGTTGCCGTCAGGGTTGCGCTCCCGGCGGCAAATCCCCTGGTGTCGAACCGGAACTTCCCGCCATCCCCGGCCTTCTGCGTCTGCTTCGCGAACCCAGGGCCCTCTATCGTCACGGTGACGGTGCCTGGCGCGGACGACACGACGCGCCCCTCTACGACGTCGGCGTTCTGCCCGGGGTAGAAGTTGTTGCGGTAGGCAGGAACGGACAGGCGCACCGCCACGGGAACGTAGTCGACGATCACCGGGAAATCACGCGCGGCCACGGCGCCGTCAGACAGGCGGCGGAACACGAGCGGCGTCGAGACGCGGCCCGTCTTGTCGTAGTAGCAAGGCACGCGGACGTCGTTGTCGCCCTCCGCGAGCTTCAGCCGCGTCGTCTTGAGGAACGGAGACGAGACCTCGAACTCCCCGCCCATGGCGACCTTCACCGCGCACGAAAGCTCGCCGACGTAGCGTCCGCCGGCGGCCGACCTGATGTCGGCCACCGCGCTCTTCACGTAGACGTCCTCCGAAAGCCTCCTCGTAGGGAAGCCCGCAATCCTTCGAAAGCGCGACGGCTCGTGGGCTCCCGCCTTGAGCTTGCACCACGAAGACCACTCGTACGGCGGCCTGCGGTCGTTGCGGGCGACGTTCACAAGCCACTCCGGCTTCCAGTTGGCGTTGCGCGTCATGTAGAAAGACGAAAACGGAATGGCGACTTCGCAGCTCCAGTAGTCCTCCCCCATGTACACGGCGGACTTCCACGGGGCGCTGTATGGATCCGGCTCTATCGTGCCGCCCTCCGCCCTGTAGGAGCACATGCGCAGCCCGCCCTGGCAGGAAACGCCGAAATGGTAGTAGTCGAGGTCGGACCCGCTCGGCGAGAGGAACAGCTCTATGCCGTCCACGAACCAGATTGCGTCCGCCGCCCCACGCTTGCGGAGGGACGCCATGTCCGGCTCGCGGCAGCGCACGCCGAAATACACGTTCTCGTCGTCGGCCGCGACCGCGAACTCGGTCTCGACGCGCGACGGCTTTCCGTTCGACAGGTTGGCGATCTTGGAAAAGCCCGTCTCGAACGCGGCCCCCTTCCACACCGCCTCGTCAAGGTGCCCGTCGACATTGACGGGGCTCTGGCACCGAACGACGTCGGCACAGGCGACTGCGGCGCACATGGCCGCCACGGCCGCGGCAACTTTCTTTGAAAGCAACATGGCGTACCCCCTGAAGAGCTACTTGAAGAGCTACTTGAAGATAATAGCAAGACCCCTCACTACAGGCGCATGCAGGCAAAGTTTCTTGCCGTTTTCCTCAAAGAAGAAATACGCACCGCTGCCAGACAGCTCGGCGTTGGCCGCCGTCAGGACCGCATCCGGAATCGTGAGCGAACTTGTGGCCGTAGCGACGACAACCTTGCTTCTGCCCTTCGACTTCTCCACGTATCCGGAAAGATTCTCGACCGCAAGGGCGCATGTCGCGTCCATCGTCAGCGTCGCGGCGGAAATGGGCACGCAAGCGGGCGCATACGGCGAATCCGGCAGACGAACGACAATGCGGGATCCGTTCTTGAAGTTCAGGGAGGAACTCGCGCTCACCACCGGGTTCGTCCCTCCGACGACGAGGGAGTTCCCGGAGCACCCGCCGTCGTTGCCCCACACGAGGCTATAGCAGTTCAGCGTGGCATTGCTGACCGTCACGACATTGTCTCTTCCCTTATTCCCCATGTAGGACACGCGGCTGAACGTCACGCTCCCGCCGTCTAGAATGTCAAAGGTGTTCCCGTCCGACCCGGCAGTATCCCCCCCCATGTACCATGTCGTGCCCGAGCCAAACGTCGCGGTGCCGCCGTCGGCGACGACCATCCTGTTGCTGGGGCTCGTGGCCGAGTTGCCAAGATAGACGGCAGACCCCGTGAAGGACGCAGTGGCGCCGTTGGTGACGACAAGCTCGTTGCCGGGGCACTTGTAACCGATGTACGTGTAGCCTGCGAGGTCAAGCCTCGACGACGCGCCGGAGACGTGCACATACGAATCGCCCACAGGGGAGTTTGCCTGACCGGTGTCCGTCTTGAAGGCACCTGTGGCCTTAAACCTGCCGCCAGAAAGTATCTCGATGCCGCTTCCGAGCGAGTATTGCGTCGGAGAAAGGATGTTGACGGTCGTCGCGCTGAACGACGAGTTCTCCGCAACGACGAGTGTGTTGCTCGCGTCGTAGTTGGCGACATACAGCGTCGCGACGTTCGTGACTACAGCGCCATGCAGAATCCTCCACGTATGGGGTTGGTTGCGCGCGTTTGTCGAACTTCCTGCGTAGATACTCCCGCCTGATCCGAAATCCCAGACGCCACCCCAGAACTCGACGCTTGCCAGATCCCGGGCAATGCTAAACTTGTCCCATGCCGTCCCCTGGAGCGTGACCTTGCCGCTGCCCGCAGCCGTCATGTCGAACACGACGCTGCCCGACCAAGGCGGGTTTACCGTAAGCTTGGAGAACGTCACGTCCGAAGAGGCCGTGTACGTGCCGCTCGCAGTGATGGACACTGCCGAAGAGGAGTCGTGCGCAACTTCACCCCATGCAGTCTCAGACGCCAAGTCCCCCGACCCGTCGGCATTCGGGAAGTCCACGGCCGCAGACGTCAGGGCAAAGCCCAGACCCATTGAAACATAAACCACGCGCTTCATCATGTCAATTCTCCCTTTTACTCGCTGTTATGAGATGGTAGTATACGACATTTGACGTGTGGCGTCAAGTACCAATCGTACCAAACTTCAAGGAAAGCTTGCGCCGTCCATAAAGCGCGGGGAAACCCTGCAGACCTTCGGGAACGTATCTCTGGAAAGCACCCTGCAAAGGTATTGCGCGATAATGGCGGCGTGATGTTTCGAATCGAACTCCATCCTCGCGAGGGTCTTGAAGTACACCGGACCGTAACCGCGGTTAGCGAGGGTCACGATGCGAATGTCCTCGGGAATCCGCACTCCTCGGGCGGAGAGTGACAGCAACGCGCCAGTCGCCAGGTAGTCGTCGGTGAAGAGGACTAGGTCCTCCTGCGACAAGTCCAGTGAGAGGAAACACTCGAGAGCCGTCCGGATGGCGTCCTCGATCGGCCTCACGTTTCCTGGCTTTGGCAGAATGTCATCTACTACGTCTATTCCCTCGGATGCCAACGCGTCGTCCACACATATGACATCGGGTGCGAAACCGACGCGCAGAACACGCCGCACCCCTCGTTCGCGGCAACGCCGCACAAAGTCCGGGACTGCCCCGTCGAAGTCTATGACGACATGCCCTGCGCACGGGCTATGCTCCGGAACCCGCATGCCGACGCTGACCACCGGCGCTCCTGCGTCCGCAAGGTGCGCGAACGTCGCTGGCGACGCGAAATACGTCACAATCAAGTCTGGAGGTTGCCTTAGCTCTGCGTCAAGCGCCTCGAAGGCATTTGCACGATGCCCTCCCTCCATGACCGACGAGCGGGTGACAAGATAGCCGGACAGCACAAGCCGTCTCCCCAACTCGCCCATTAGGGTGTTGAAGTAGTACGAGCCTTCCGACTTGCCCGGCCCGGCAACGAGCACGCGCCCCTTCCAGACTTTTGCGCCGGCGCCGAGGACTATCGAGCCAAGTCCCTTGCGCGGCTCGACAAGACCTTCCTTCCTGAGGATGGACAGGGCCTCGCGGGTTATGCGCTGGCTCACGCCAAGTGCCTCGGCCATCTCCATGCGCGAGGGCAGTATGTCCCCGGCGCGGCAGCGCCCCGACGCAATGGCCCGGCGGTAGCCGTCGACAACCTGCTGGACCAGCGTCAGCGAACTGATCCGGTTTATCGTGAATGGAATCGCGGTGGAAATGGGCGGCCTCTCCTTTTTCTGACAGATGTTTCCGATTCGCATTCTATCAAATATCCGCAGCAACGGCAACCCTGGGACTTTTACACATCGAATTCGTTCTAGCCTGCGTCAACGGGGAGAGTTGCGTTGGCCGCAGGTCAGAACAGCATCCTGCAGAGCGCCAGGGTTCCGGAACAGGCCACCGCGACGGAAAACACCATTGCCAGAGCAAGAAAGACGTTGGCGACTGGCCCGGCGCGATGCTCGCCCATCAGCTGCCTCTTGTTCAGCAGGAGGATGATCGCCAGCACAGTCAGGGGAAGCACGAATACGTTAGCTATCTGGGCCGCCACGGTCACTACGATCGGATTGCCCCCGAGCGCCGGCACGACGAGCCCCCATGCGCACGCCGCGAGGCATATCCAGCGGAACATCGGCGTCCCCGTCTCCATCTTGCCACGGCGGTAGTCGGAGATTAGCAGCGGCGCCACCATCAGAATCGGGAACACCGACGAAAGACCGGCGGACAGCACCCCCACGGTGAAGATCGCGACCGCCGCCCGCCCGGCAAGCGGCTCGAGCGTCCCCGCCATGTCCAGGATGCGGTCGATCCCCTTTCCATGCGCCCAGAGCGCGCCAGTCGCGACGAGGACGATGGAACCAGATATGACGAACATCAGCGTGGCGGAAAACCACGCGTCCAGCCGCTGGCGCCCCGTGTCGGATGCCGTGAGGCCCTTCTCGCGCACGAGCAGCGGACGGGTCACGAACGTCGGCGCCGCCATCGTGGTCCCGACGAACGCCGCCAGCATCAGGAGCGACGCGCCGTCGTGCGGCAGGAGCGGACGCGCCGCGCGCGCAAGCGTGGAGGCGTCGGGGATGGTCACGAAGACGCTCACAAGGAACGTCAGGGCCATTATGCCGACGAACAGCGCAAGTATCTTCTCGAACGCCGAGTAGCGTCCGATCATGAGCAGCGCGTACATCGCCGCCGTCACAACGACTGCGATCGCAAAAGGCGGCACCCTGCCGCCGAGCAGCTCGGAGATCGCGCCCGAGGAAAGCGTGAGGATGCCGCCGAGGCATGTGTACTGACCTATGACGACGCCGGCGAAGACGGCCCACGCAAATGTCCGCCCGAATGGAAGGTGACGCCTGATAGCGGTGAGCGACGTCTCGCCGGTCACGGCCGCCAGCCGTCCGTACGCCTCCATCAGCACGCCGGAGAATATGCAGCTCAGCGCCAGCACCCACACAAGGCCAAGGCCGTAGTCGGCACCGGCCTTCGCCATGGACGTGACAGACCCGGTGCCAATCGTGTATCCGATTGCGAAGATGCCCGGCCCGAGCACCGCCAGCACCCGCATCAGGACGCCGCGCTTACCATGATTAGGCTCGCTCTTGTTCATCGACTCTCCCTCCGGGCGCCGCGCCTACCTGAAGATGCCCATGTACCAGTTCACGAGCTGTCTGCCCCAGAACATCCACGCGAGGCAACCGAGGCAGATGTACGGGCCGTACGGAATCTCGGTGAACCGCCCTAGGCGCGTCTTGGAAAGCGCAATCATGGCGAGTCCAACAACGGAACCGAAGACGGACGACAGGATCAGGGTTACGAGGACGGCCAACGGGCCGAACAGCGCACCCACCGCGCCCATCAGGAACACGTCGCCCAACCCCATCGCCTCGCGCTTGAACGCCTTCGAGCCCAAGAACCGCACCAGCCAGAGGAGCCCGAAGCCGAAGGCAAGGCCTGCAAGAGACCATGCGAGCGGAAGGTACATCTTAAGGTTCGAGAACTCCAGGGCGAAGTTCTTGAAACTCAAGCTGAAAAGCGTCCAGTATGCGACTCCGAGAAGCATGCCGCCTACAGTCACGAAGTCCGGCAGAAGCTTGTGGTCGTAGTCGATGAGCGAGCCGACTATCATAAGCGAGATCCATATCCACCACAGGGTCAAGTTAATGGCAATTGAGACATAGGTGCGGTTTCCATCCGCAATGAAATGCAGGAACGCCGCGAGGAACAGCACTCCGCCGAGCAGCTCGACCATAATGTAGCGCGGCGAAATCGGCTCGCGGCAGTTCGCGCACCTGCCGCGCAGCGCGAGCCACGAGACGATCGGAATGTTCTGCCACCAGCGGATGGGCGCATTGCACTTCGGGCAGTGCGACGGCGGCGAGACGATCGACTCGCCGCGCGGCACGCGCCAGACAACGACGTTCAGGAACGAGGCGACGCACGCCCCAAGGCAGAAGGCGAACACGCCGAGAATCGCCACCAGTCCATCGTCCATCGTCATTCCTCCTTAAGCTCCCTCGACATCATCGCCGCCACGGCCTTCCGCACGTCGTAGCCCTCGTGGCAGAGCGCGTACACGAGGTCGCAGATCGGCATCTCCACGCCGAGCCGCCGCGCGATGGCGTGCACGGCCTTCGAGTTCCATACGCCCTCCGCTACCATCTGCATCGAACCGAGGATGCCCTCGATCCTCTCGCCTGCGCCAAGGCGTTCGCCGACGGCGTGGTTGCGCGAATGCACCGAGGTGCAGGTGACGATCAGGTCTCCGACGCCTGCAAGGCCCGACATCGTCTCCGGCGTTCCGCCGTACGCTAGCACGAAGCGCTTCATCTCGACGAGGCCGCGGGTGATTAGCGCTGCGCGCGTGTTGTCGCCGAAGCCCATCCCGTCCGAGCAGCCCACCGCGATGGCGAGCACGTTCTTCACCGCACCGCCGATCTCGACGCCGACCGGATCGCTCGAAGTGTACACGCGAAAGAGCGGGCCGGACCATATCTCCTGCACGCGCTTCGCCTTCGCGGCGTCTTCGCAGGCGGCGACGACTGCAGTCGGGATGCCGCGCGCGACCTCCTCGGCGTGCGACGGCCCCGCGAGCGCGACTATCGGCCCCAGGCCGAGGATCTCCGCCCCGAGGTCGGTCATGCGCCGGTTGGTCTTCTCGCACAGGCCCTTGGTTATCGAGACGACGAGCGCCTGCGGCGCGACGAGCCCCTTGAAGCCGGAGACGACGGACGAAAAATACTTGGACGGCGGGGCAAGCACGACGACGTCGGCGCCGCGCACGGCGTCCTCGCGGTCGGCAGTGATCCGCAGCGCATTGGGCAGCACGACGCCGGGAAGATAGCGGTCGTTCGTCCGCACGGTCTTCATGTGCTCGATGTAGTCCGGGAACGCCCCCCAGAGCGCCACGTCATGTCCGTAGCCCGAAAGCAGCAGCGCGTTCGCCGTGCCCCATCCTCCGTCTCCTATTACAGCAATTCGCATCTGACTTCAGATGAGATGCCCCATCTTCTCCTTCTTGGTGTCGAGATAGCGCTTGTCGTAGGCGTTCGGCGGAATGACGATCGGCACGCGCTCCGTGATCTCGAGTCCGTAGCCCTCCAGCCCGGCGATCTTGCGCGGGTTGTTGGTGAGCAGGCGCAGCCGGCGGATGCCGAGGTCGACCAGCATCTGCGCGCCCTCGCCGTAGTCGCGGAGATCCGGCGGGAAGCCGAGCGCGACGTTGGCCTCGACGGTGTCCAGGCCCTCCTCCTGCTTCTTGTAGGCGTGGAGCTTGTTCGCAAGCCCTATGCCGCGGCCCTCCTGGCGCATGTACAGGACGGCCCCCCGGCCTTCGCGCTGTACCATCTCCATCGCCGTGTGCAGCTGCGGACCGCAGTCGCAGCGCTCGCTGCCGAGGACGTCGCCGGTGAAGCACTCCGAGTGGACGCGCACGAGGACGGGCTCGCCGTCGTCCACCTTCCCCTTGACGAGCGCCATGTGCTCAAGCCCCGAGATTCGGCTTCTGTACATCTTCAGTCGGAAATGGCCGTGGCGGGTGGGCATGTCGACCTCCTCCACCGCCTCGACGAGCCTGTCGTGCCTGCGGCGGTATGCGATGAGGTCCGCGATGGACATCATCTTGAGGCCGTGCTCCTTGGCGAACGCGGACACGTCGTCGAGACGCGCCATCGTGCCGTCGTCCCTCATCACTTCGCAGCAGAGGCCAACCTCCTTCAGTCCGGCGAGGCGGCACAGGTCGACCGTCGCCTCTGTGTGGCCTGCGCGCCTGAGCACGCCGCCCTCCCTCGCGCGGAGGGGGAACATGTGGCCGGGACGCCGGAAGTCGGACGGCCTCGCGCCGTCGCGCACGACGGCCCGCGCGGTACTGGAGCGCTCCGCGGCGGAGATTCCTGTGGTTGTCTCGACCGCGTCGATGGAGACGGTGAAGGCGGTCTCGTGGTTGTCCGTGTTGTGGTCGACCATCTGCGGGAGGTCGAGCCTGCGGCACCACGCATCGCTCATTGGCATGCAGATGAGGCCCCTGGCGTATGTCGCCATGAAGTTCACGTTGTCGCGCGTGGCGAACTCGGCCGCGCAGATGCAGTCGCCCTCGTTCTCGCGGTCGGCGTCGTCCGTTACGAGGACGATCCTGCCGCGCCGCAGGTCCTCAAGGCATCTCTCTACCGAATCAAATGTTCTGTCCATTGACGGACATTATACCAAAACTGGCCGATGAGCGGCTTTCGCGGCGGCGGCCTCAGTCCTCCCCGCGGAGCTCCCTGATCTTCCTGTCGAGCTCCTGCGCCGCGCCGATGGCGCGGTGCGCCTTGCGCGTCTCGCCCTGCTCGACGTACCGCTTCGCCAGCGCGCGCATGTCGCGCGCGAGCTTCGCCAGCTCGTCCGCCTGAAGCACGCGCTGCTCCCGCCTGCCAGCCTCGATCTCGCCCTTGACCCTCTCCATCGAGGGGATTTTCGCCTTGCCGCCCGACGAACAGCACAGGTCGAGTGCGCACAGCCCAACCACGACCGCGATGCCGCCGAGAACGAGAAGCGCGCCTTTCACGTTGAAGAACATCTTGTTGCAAAGCTCCTTGCGGGGGATGGCTTGGTCTTGTCCTGCGAATCGCCTGATATCCACTGCGGAACGGCTTGCGCAGCCATTGTCGCTGCCGCAGCAAGCGCAGTCATCGCTGCGCGGCGTGTCATTTCACCATTCATGATGCGTATTATACCAAAATTCCCTGGGGAGTCGCATCTCGGACATCTAAAGGTCATATTCGGCGAGAAGACATAGGCATGCTATGATCGAGAATGCACAGGTTTTGCCCCATTTGACGTCAGGGTAGTGATTGCTGTCCACGATAGTACGAAGCGACTTGGCCTTTGCCGAACCCCAATACTGGCGATATCGGCCCACGAAAATAATATCGTCCCGGCGGCGGGACTGACTGGAAAAGCCGCCATCCTGGCGGTGGCATTTCCAACTGGCCATCAAGAATGAGAATTCAATGCGTAATAATTCTCATTCCATGATACAAGCTGAGATTATGGTGCGGACGAAATCTAATACAAACAGGTATCTCGCCCCTAAATAAACAATTTACCGTAATATTTCGCGCAAATTTGGCACAACCAAAAAACTGCGGGGACAAAACTGCGGGGACTTGTCCCCACAGAATTCGGAATTTCTACATGTGCTGTTCACAGACCGATTACACTGCTCGGTAATGTCGTCGTATGTTCATTCGGCAATTCGGACGGATTTCATTCGGCAGGGTTCTCTACCAACTGAACGACAGGCCTCACGGGCGCACAAGGACAATGGGCGTATTCGTCGTGAAGCTGAACGCGCTCCAGTCCGCCGCCTTGCCGTTTATGGAGAAGTCCTCAAACGTGACATTCTCAAAAGGACGCGTTTTGCCGCCAGGCGGCGTCAGCGACATCACCTTGATGCTCGGCGGCGGAACGCCCGGCTCGGCGAATACCGCGATGTTGCGAAACGTGCAATTGCGGACATGGCCGTATGGCTCCCCATTGTTCTGCCCATAATGGCCGTTGTCCACCTTCACAAGCGCAGGGAAAGAATGACCGGACGGCTGTCCGTAGCGCATGTCGTCAGATCTCTGGAATATCTGCGGCGGATTGTCCGCCTGCATCTCCACGCGGACATTCTCATAGTGGATGTCCTCCATCTCGGCAGTGCCGCCGGCGCTTATGTTGAGGGCGGAACCGGCGCTGCGGAGGATGTCGCAGTCCGAGAACCGGACGCGCCGAAACCTTGGCGCCCACGTCTCCACGCCCGGCTCGATGGTCTTGCCCCAACCGCACCACATCACGCACCGTTCCACCGTGACGTCCTCCACCGCCTTGTCTTTGTACGGCGGCACTCCCTTTATGACGATCGCATCGTCAAACGAACGCACAAAGCAGTCGCTCACTGCCACGCGCCGCGAATTGCAGATGTCGATTCCGTCCGTGTTGTAGCGCCACTGCCCCACGATCTTGACATGCCGGATGTCGACGTCCTCGCAGTCGAAGCAGGCCAACACCCAGTTCGGGGAGTCCATGAGAATCGGACCGTCGATCTCGATACCCTTCGACCCGTGGAAGCGGAGGCACGACTGCTGCAGCGGCGTATAGCCGCCCTCGAAGACGCGTTCGCACACCCGCCCGTCGATTACTCCGTGCCCGAATATCTTCACGTCCTCCACGTTCTCGCCCGTGAAGCATCCGAACACGATTGCGTCGCGGTCGATGTACACACGGTCATGGCTTCTTAGCCTCACCAGCCCCGCGACGTGCATGCCCGGCCCGTAGCTCAGCGTTGCGCCGGCCCGTTCGGAGAAACTGCGCGGGCTCTCCATGAAGATGTGCAGCGCCTTGTGCGGTCCGTCGGTCTCCAGCACATAGTGCCCAGCCTTCGGAAGCGTGAACGAAATGGCGCCGTCACCCGAGACTGCCGGCTTGACGCCGACCGAGAGCGGGCGCACCACGGCTTTCGGACACTTCCATTTCGGCTTGACCCTGCACATGACCGCACCTTCCGCCTCGAACGCAAGATAGGAAGCCCTCTCAGTTTGGTCCAGCGGACGCTGCCGCCCCGGCCAGTAGCGGTTGAACGGAATGCGCGATTCGCGGCAGGCGCGAACCTCGACCTTGCGCCCGTTGAGGGACACGGCATAGTCGTCGTTCAACGGCAGGAATGTGTTCAGCTCGGGATTGAACGTGAATCCTGTTCCCGCCGGACGGATCGTCCTCGCAACGCGCGGCTCGGCGAAACCGGCAAGAATCAAGTCTGCGATGCGTCTCATGCCAAGGTCGCCAGGATGGTTCGCGACGCCACTGTGCCAGAAGAGCCCCTTGGCCTTGTTCTTGTCGCTAGACCCGAGAGAACCGGCGTCAACGCAAGCCGCTCCGACCTCTGCAGCGGCCTTTTCGGTGCATTTCGACTTTACCGCATTTCTCCAAAAAGGCGAACGCATTACGATCTGCGCCCCCCGCTCCGCGAACGGGCGCGCTATTTCCGCCAGGAACTTGCAGTAGGCGGGGGCGTCAGCCTCGCCGAGGCCGCCGACATTCTCTCCTATGGCCACTACGACATAGTCCGGGCTCCATTCCACATCGGCGGCGATTTCCGCGACAGTCGCAATGTTGGTCGTGAAGTTCCGCTCAAGTGCCGCAATGTTGCGGATTCGGTAGTCCGCCTTCCTGCCAAGTTTCGCCTCGAGCCCGGAGACGACAAGATGCGCAAAGTCCTTTTCCGCCGCACTTGCCGCCATGCCCCAGTTGTTCGTCCAGCCGATATTGGACTTCGGCCCGTGCAGCGCAATTGAATTGCCGTAGACAAGAACCTTGAAATCCCCGCCTTCAAGACGCTCAACGGTCCCGAGACCTGAACCGGGGTTCATCATCCCGGAATTCATTCTCGCCGCATCGTCCGCAGCCGGTTTTTGCATGATGCGAAGCATCGCGTTCGCATAGCGGACGCCAAACTCGCGAAGCGACCTGGTGTCGAAGTGCAAACCGTCGGACTTCGACGACAGTCCCGCCGCCGAGACCACGCAATAACTGGGGACCTTCCCCTCGAGGCCGTGCATCTGCGCGTTGATTTCCCGCCACCATCTGGCAGGTTTGTAGCCATCAAGATAATGCCCCAGCTCTCCGGCGACAAAAGGCACTGCGCCGAACTCAGCCCGCATGGACTTCACGACAGACGCCAATTTCTCCCCCCAGACAGACATGCGCTTCTGAGACGTTGCGTCCAGCTCTCCCTGATGCCACAGGAAGCCCTTCAACGTGCCGCTTTTCAGCGCAATCCGCGTCCGCGCCACGGCGTTGGACCAAAGGTCTCCGCCCTCGACCCATCTGTCGATTCCCGACCCTCCGACGGCACATGGTATAAGGCCGATCTTCGCGTCCTTGCGTCTGTCTGCCATTGCCCTTGCAAAGCTCGCGGCAAGCCCCGCGCCTACAGACCTTCCCTGATGGATCGGCTCGTCGGCGATCTGCCATTTCCCTTCCGCGTCCAGTTTGTACACCCGGTCGGCGTTCACCCGGAGATTGTCCGGCAAATCTCCGCATCCGACCATGTTGGACTGCCCCATGAGCAGATAAAGATCCATGCCGCGCAGAGAGCCTTCGCCCGCCCCGGCAATCGCGGCGGAAACGCAGAATCCGCACACCGCGAACGGCACAACAATCATTTTTCTCATTAACACCTCCGTCAGTCGGTTTGCAATTAAATCTCAGGGCAAGTGTTCCGGGCAATGCATCTGCCCGTCCCAGTATTCAGGGGCGGTCGGCTTGACCAGTCCTCTCGGATCCGCAGCCGGCACTCGAATCTCGCGTCGGAACACACGCCTGCCTGACGCAACATACAACGTCGTGCCGACGACGGTCAGATTGTCGGCCGGCAGGTCGTTGGGAAGCGGCAGAACAAGGTCTGTGATGCCAAACGGCAAAACGCCTTGCACGCCCAATTCGGTGGCGACAAGCAGCCTCCCGTCTGAAAGAGCCGCAATCGCCGACCCTCCGACCATGGTTGAGTTCCAGGCAAGATGCAGAGGCGAAAGGCGTGTTCGGTTGCAGCGGGAGCCGTCTGGCCGTATCGCCTCGCTTACGACACCACGCTCGTGAGGCGCAACCGCAAAGACACGCCACCCGTCCACCGACCTCGCCTCGCGTTTCGCCGGAGGCATTGCAAATTCACATTCCTCCCATTTGGAACCCTCGGCGAGAAGCGCCTTGACTCGCGGAGGATTGCCGGCGGCATGCGCGACCGCGTTCGTCTTCCACCCTTCGAAAAGATATGGCATCATCCGTTTCCAGAGCGCCGGGGACTCACGCCTTGCGCAATGCCCCTCGTGCGGGAACAGCTCGAACCGAAAGTCGTAGCCTGCGAACTTCAACGCACCGGCGGCATTCATCGCCGCATAGTACGAATCCCCGAAATAATAGTCCGGCTCGCATGTGCCGGCCGTCAGATAAACCTTGAGCGGACGCGTCTCGCATTTGCGGAGGATTGTCATCGGCTCCTCTCCGCCTGCGATCGCGCTGAACGTCGGGCTTGAAAGAAATGCCCTCCGGAAATAGTCGTTGCGATGCCATAGCGCATTCCAGGCGGCGAGACCGCCGGACGAACAGCCGGCGATGAAGTGGCGTTCCGGCGACGGATCGATCTTCACCGAAGCCATGTCGGCAGCGACAGGAATCAATTCCTCGACAAGAAAGTCGGCGAAGTCGCGCCCGATGCGATCATACTCCATCGCCCGCATGTACTGCGTTTTGCCGTTCGGCAATGTGGCATACTGGACCCCTGGCGTCGTGCAGACGACAAGCCCTGGAGGAATCACGCCAGTCCCCATCATGGAATCAAGCGTCGCGCGCAGTTCCCCCTTGTCGCCGTTCAGCTCGAGGAGGAGGTACAGTGCGGCTTCCGATCCGATCGCACTCGACGCCCAGGCTCGGAACGGAACCGTGCTGCCCTGATGGCAGCGCCGCCCGACCACATTTGCACTTACGTCAGCAAGGAGTGCCCCGGTTGCGGCAATGCCGAACAGGAGCACAATCCCAGCCAACCGTCTCTGCTGCGACATCATTCAACCGCACCGAAACATGGCCGACACATCACGCGAAAGCCGTTTTGGTAGAGGTTTACGTCCGAGAGGTCGACAACCTCCTTGCGGCGCGAGCGGCTGGCGCTTCGACATGAAAACGAATTACCGCCGATCGCGCCGCCGCGGATCACACGCCCCGGCTTCGACGAACTCTCAGACGCCGGCCCCACCGGGTCGACGACGTCAGAGCCGTCCGAATACTCCGCCCCTCCGGAATACCAGTCGCAGCAGTACTCTGCGACGTTGCCGTGCATGTCGTAAAGCCCGTAGGCGTTTGGCACCTTTAGCCCGACGGGATGCGAGGAGACAATCGTCTCGGATTCGCCGGCTGCGTTGACGACAGTCCATTCGGCATTCGCAGTCCACCACGCGACCACGTCAAGAGCCGGGCAGGCGCCCGGAGCCACGCTCCAGCCATTGGAATAGTTCAGCTGTGTGCCGTTGTTTAGCCCGGTCTCGGTCCCCGCCCGGCAGGCAAACTCCCACTGCGCATCAGTCGGCAGGTCAAAAGTGCCGATTCCGGTTTTCGTCCTCAACATCGTCAGCCATTTGCTGTCGCCGCCGGTATCGCTCTGATTGGCCGGCCAGTCCGAGCTTCGCAGATACGAGTAGAGCACAGAATTAATGGGAAGCGTGTCGGACACTTCGTAGCCAGTGAATTTTCCTTTTTTGTCGCCCGCGATACGTTTGTACTGGCGCTGCGTAACTTCGTAGATGCCGATATAGAAATCGGCCGTAAGCGTCACGTAATGCAGAACCTCGGATTCGATCGTCCCGAACTCGGAGCTCTGTGCGCCGCGTTCGCCGACGGGCGACCCCATGCGGAACCGCTGATTAGCCGCCGGAATCTTTCTCAGGAGGAGAAAGTCGGTCTTGTAGCGGACATCCTGCACGCCGCCCGGCACGGCATTGGACGAAGTATAGAAGAACCAATAGCCCTTCTGCGTAAGGTCTACGGCGAGATACTGCGGCGGATCGTTTGCGCTCCATGCCGTCAGAGCCACGGACAGATTCGACAGCGCAGGGGTGTCCGGCGGCAGGTCGCGGTCGGGATTCCAGGTGAAGGAATACGCCTGCGCCCTGTTGGTGACGACAACGTTGACATCTCCAGAAAGCGTCGTCGCCACACCATCCGCCAGCGCAACGCCATTTGTCAGAAAGCTGGCGGTCACAACTGCCGCGGCGTCCGAAACTGTATAGGAAACCGTCACGCGCCGCGTGGCTGGATCGACCGAGACGCTATTGACTGCGACGGTCGGAAATGCGGCGGATGCCGCGCAGGCGATCATGGCCGACATGCCGAGAAATACGAATTTCATTGTTGTTCTCCTTATTCTGTTTACCTTGCAGTCGCCGAGCACTTGAGCCGGAAGCCGTATTCGGCGTCCCATGCCTCGCTATCCGACCCGCGCAGGCGGCATGCCGCACAGCATGGCGAAGAAAGCACTTTGAAGGATCCTCCGCGATAGACGCGGCGCGTTCCCTCATTGCAGGCGATCGGCCCGGGCGGGTCGATTTCGTGCGACCCGTCGGAATTCGCCAACGTGCCATTGTCCCAGTCGAGACACGCCTCCTTCACGTTTCCAAGCATGTCGTAGAGCCCGTATGCGTTTGGATCTTTGAGCCCAACCTCATGCGGACGAACTGCCCCGTCCGTATTCGAATTGCCGGCATACCATGCAATCGAGTCAAGCTCCGGCGCAGTCGTGGTACCCGAGAGATCCTTGCCCGTGTAGAGTTGATATCCTTCGACGCCGCCGCGGCATGCGAACTCCCATTCTGCATCCGTCGGCAGATCAAGCGTATCACACCCTGTCGCCATGCGGAACAGGTTGATAGTCGACCTTGCCGAGACATTCGTCCCGGTAGTTGGCCAGTCAATCGTCGGCGGAGCGCCGCGGAGGTAGTTGTATGGCACTCCTCCTACGGGCTGCCATAGGTAGTCATCGTAGTCGCGGAATGTCGCGGATCCGGTGTTTCCTGTGATGCGGATATACTGCGCCTGCGTGGTCGGGTAGACAGCCATGTAGAAGTCCCCGGTCAGCGTTACGTAGTGCGGCACCTCGCGGGTTCTGCTGCTCCCCGGCTCTCCGACCCCCGCGCCCATGCGCCAGCAGCGACCTGCGGATGGAATCCGCCTCATGACCATCTTCTCTGTCTTGTAGAGACGATTCGAATTGACGCCCCACTGCGGAATAGAGTTCGTGTCCGCATAATAGACGGGGGGTGTGGCGGAGTCCAGTGAAAGGACAAGATACGGAGGCGGCGAGTTGATTGCCCATGCCGTGACTTTGACAGCCAAGTTGTCGACCCTGTGGTTCGGCCAGGAATGCCTCGTACGCCATGTGTGGACATGGGAACCGGGCTGGACGACACGCCCAAAGCCATTCGCCGCCGCGAAGTTCTCAGCCCCGATCGAGACACCGTTCGTGAGCACGTCCAACGTGACGACTGCAGGATCGCCGTCGAGCACGTAGGATATGAGCCATCTGGAGGTGTTCCCGTCGCGTTCGATTCTTACGCTGTCCTCGCGAATCACAGGAGCCGCCTCTGTCAGCAGAGCCACCGCAAACGCCATTATAAAGATTTGTACCTTTTTCATGTTTGTGTTTCTCCATATTGCTTATTCTGCAGATGCCGCGCAGACGAGGCGGAAACCTATCCACCCGTAGTTCTTGGTTGTGGTTGGATCCCACGCGTCGCGGTATGCAGAGCGGCACTGGGCTGCCCCCTGAAGGTAGATTCCGCCGCGGACAATCCTGTTGTTGTACGTCGTTCCGCCGGACGTCCTCGGACCGACCGGATTGGTCTGCTCCGAGTTCTCCTCGTACATCTCGCCGTACCAGTCGCAGCATAGTTCCGCGACATTGCCGTGCATGTCGTAAAGGTTCCAGTTGTTGGCGGCCTTCTGCCCGACCGCCTTGCGCGTGTTCACTCCTGCCCAGCCAATGTCGCCCGGGATTGGATCGCTGTAGTTCGCAAGATCCATGCCGTTGTTGAATGCAGACTTGGTGCCGGCACGGCATGCGAATTCCCATTCCGCCTCTGTCGGCAGGTCGATGGTCTGCAGCCCAAGCGTGTCGCGCACCTTCTTGATAAAGGAACTCGCCGCCACGGCAGATCCCGTGTCGGGAAAGTCTATGCCGTCGCTCGGAGCCCCCCGCAGATAGTTGTAGGTGCAGTTCACGGCGGGCAATGTTCCGTTGGCGGAGGCCAGCGTTCCGTTGGCTATCATATTGTAATGGTCGGCCGTAACCTCGTATATCGTCATGTAGTAGTTGTGGTCAAGCGTCACGTAGTGATACTTCTCCCTGTCGCGCGTGCTTACGCCGGACGACGGATTGCGGGTGCCGACTTCCACGCCTCCGCCCATCCGCCAGCGGACGTCCTTCGCCGGAATCTTGCGGAAGACAATCCATCTCGATTTGTACTTGTCGGCCGTGATTCCGTCCGGAATCTCCCCTGCATTCGCGTAAAAGCGATGCTGCGTCGGATTCTTGAGGTCAATGACCATGTAGTCCGGCGGATCGTCAATCGGCCACGCAGTGACACGGGCCTTGACAGCCGCTCCGCTCCATCCGGCAGTCACGGCCCGGTCTGGGCGGCAAGATATCGTATGGGTGCCAGCCTCGACAACGCGATTCACGTCGCCAATGGCATTGTCCACCGAAATCTCGGCATCGCCGACAAGAAAGGAAAACGTAACCACGGCCTTTCCCGAGAGCGTGTAGCCAATCGTCACATTGCGTGTCGTGGGATCCTGCGCCATCGTGACATAGGTCACAGACGGCGTGGCTCCGATGGCAGCCAAGGCGAAAGCCGCCGCAAACATCATAAGACATATCTTCATTGTCATTGGTCCTTTATTTTAGGAAAAGAAGAAATCCGACTGGGAACGAATCAAATTGCGTCTCGACAGAAAGCAATGAAGTGATCCATCGAAGGTCACACGCTCCGGCCGACATGGTCACCGTCGTCGGCACGCACGCCTCAACAGTCATTGCATCTGAGTCACATACGTCAACCGCGACGCCAGCGTGGCCGGTCGTCGTCCAATAGACGTCTGAATCTCCCTCTGGCCGCAATGACCCTATGTCGTCATACAGGTCGGGCGTTGCGCCGACGGACAGCGCCATTCCTAGCGCAACCGCCACCATCGTCTTTTTCATCATGGTTGGATCCTCCTTTAACTGTGGTTCATTATTGCGAAACAGCCTCTTCAAGCCACTTGTCGGTCCGACGGTAGAACTCGAAGAATACATTGTGCGTCATCTCCTCGCCGACAAGCAGCTGCTTGTCGTTCGACCCCAGCGCCTCAAACGCCAGGCGAACCGCCGTGTGCGGCACTACGGGATCCTTCATCCCGACGCTGAACCGCGCCGGGCACGTGACGAACGTCGCAAAATTCACCGCGTCGTAGTAAGGGGCGATCTTCTCGGCCGCCATCCTCAGCTCCGGGGTCTTCATCCCCTCCGTCAGCTTCGGCCAGCCGCTTGTCCTCCCGGCCCTGCATCCAAGGATGTCGGTCATCGCCGGCACATGCGCGGCAAGCCTCTTGACGCGTGGATTCAGCGCCGCAAGGATTATGCCGAACCCGCCGCCCTGGCTTGAGCCTGAATAAAGCACGTCCCCGTTCGCCTCCGGCTGCGTAGCCGCCCAGTCCATTGCCCGGTCAATTCCGAGGATGACATCGTGGAAGAAATAGTCGTCGCGGCTCCCTGTTATCCCAGTATGCGCAAAATGCCCGACATCCTTCCAGCGTGCAAGCAAGTCGCGCCGCCATTCGTCAAACCTCTTGCCCATCCCGTCTTTCTCCGGCTGCTCGTAGCCATGTACATTCATCGCGACCGATATGCCGTTCTCCTTGCGCGAGCAGTCGCAGACGCCAGGCCCTGCACCAGGCACGTTGAAGAACACCGGGAGTTTTCCGCTTCTTTTCTTCGGAACGCTCATGTAGCCATGCAGCCGCTTGCCGCCAAAGGTCGCGAAACTGATGGAATACACGTTCCATCGGTTGGTCGACCGGTCGTCCAGGAGCTTCTTCTGGACATCGATCGGCACTTCACGCCTCAGGCGTTTTCGCTCGCCCTGCCAATACGACATGAAATCCGCAGGCGGCGTCACGCGCCATACGGCATGGGGAACCTCCCCGTGGTTCGCCACCGAATAGAAAGGCAGCGTTTTCCCTCGCTCCTCCGCGTAGACAACTGGACCACGCGCTTCGGCTGCCCTGCCCAAAAGCACCTTGACCTGTTCGCATGCGCGAATTCTCCGGGGCGAGACATCTAGCTGCAGACGTACAATGTCTCCTCTCTTCCATCTCCGGCGAATCACCTGATAGCCGCGCTCCAGTTTCGGCTGCGTCGGCTTTCCGTTTACCGAGACAGACCACTTGCCTGCAAAATCGCTCGTGTAAAGCCCAAACGGATTCTCCACACCTCGCGCCCAGCCCGGAACACGTACACGCAACGCAAAATCCGCCGGTCGTTCCGGATTAACGCCTATATCTACCACTCCGTCCATCGGATACTTCGTCTGCTGCGCCAGGGCGACCCTGCCGGCTGCGGCGTCTGCAAACGACGTACTGCCGCCCATGAAAAGGTTGACGTAGTAGCCGCCCTCCCCTTTTGCGTAGACATATCCAGGCAGCGCACCTGTGAGCTTCAGGAACATGGGCGGGCAGCACGGAACGCCGTGCCAGTCGAAACGTACGCCCTTGTCGGTGTTGAGCGGATTGCAATAGGTGTAGTGTCTGCCGTCTTCGGACACCTCAACGAGCAACGCATTATAGATGACGCGCTCGAATTCGTCCATGTACCGCCCGTCTCCCGTCAGCGCCGCGAGGTTTGCGCTGAAGAAGGCGTTGCCTATGGCCGCGCAGGTCTCCAGGTAGGCATCCGGCGGCAAGTCGTAGTCCCCGCCGAAGTTCTCGCGCGCGGCTTCCGTGCCTACTCCTCCCGTGATGGCCTCCTTGCAGCCGACCATAGACTCCCAGAATCGTTTTGCGAGCACGGCGTACGCCGCGTCGCCAGTCTCGGCGGCAAATGCGGCGAGCCCGGAGCAAAGCAACGTCGCACGGACGGCATGTCCTTCTATGGATTCATAGCCGCCAAGCGGACGACGGTCCATCTGATAGTCACCCCAAGACGGACGCCAGTCCGGGGTGTGCGCAACAGACGTCATCCGCCGCACCTCGGCGCAACCGCCGCCTACGCCAAGCCTTTCCCAGTCCGGCACCCCGCAGTTGTTGCCATGGCTTTCGAACCAGAATCGGACAAGCGAAAGATAGTCGTCGGGACGCGCCCTGACACCGCCTGCGGCTGCGGCCCTGGGATCCTCGCGCGTCAAGCGCGCCAGCTCGACCATCGCCTCTTCCGCCAGCGAATGCGTCGGAATGAGGTTTCGTTTTGGCAAAGGGCCGATCGTGTCGCAAAGCAGGTTGGCGAACTTCAGTGCGCAGGCAAGCAACTTTGTCTTCCCCGTCGCACGGTAGTGGTGAACGCCGGCCTCTATCAGGCATCCGGCGTTGTATATTTCGTGCTGCGAAAGCGCACAGCCGCCATTGTCGCCCCACCTGTGCTCCGGTGCCTTGATCTGCACACCGGTGTGGAGATATCCGTCAGGCATCTGCGCGGCGACAACCCTGTCCACTACGCCGTCCAACAGCGCGTCCAGCTCCCGAGAGGGATATCTAGACAGATAGTCGCTGGCCCCTCGGACAGCCTCAAGGAGAACGCCGTCGTAGAAGTCGCATCCGTAGTGCCCCTCCCTGCGTCCGGCCGCCGCGCGGTCGAAGTTCCTGAGCGCGAAGCTCCTCTTCTCGAATTTTGAGAATATATCCGGTATGGTGACCGTCCGCCACAGTTCGAATCTATGCGACCAGAAACTATCGCTGACCTCGACATCCGCGCACTTGGCGAACGACATCGTCGCCGAGGCCGCTATGACCGCGACAATCATTTTCCCTCCTTTCCGAAGACCGACTTTACCGCACGAAGATATGCGTCTCCGTTCTTCACGTCAGGCATGAGGTACGAACCCTCGGTATACTCGTTCCAAGCGTTGAGAATCACCGCTCCGGGCCGGTTCGAGTCGTTTTCGGCCTGACTGCGCGCCGTGCGGAGGATCTCGGCAAACGCCTCGGGCGTGGCGCCGTGAACAATGCCATTGTACGGATATATCGCCTGCCTCCAGGGGAAGGGCTCCTCCAGCCGACAGCGTGGCGATATGTCCCATCCACGCGCGGCGACCGGAATGTGCGCCGGCGAAACGGCCGCAAGAGAGGCGTTGTACGACTTGTGCGTCGCGACGAACTCGGAATACTTGAACACGCGTTCGCCGTTGAGAGGCCGAATGTCGCCGTCGACGAAAAAGTCCGTCGACATGCAGTAGGCCGAGGTGGACTCGAAACCGGCGTCCACCACCTCCTGAACCTCGCCAGGCGTCCATACCATCGCGGAGAAGTGGATGCGCGGCAACGCAGCGGCCTTCGCCATCTCCTGCGCCTCGGCGAAGAGACCGCGCACCTTCTCCGGGCCGCCGTTTGTCTTTACAAACTTCGATGCCGCATAGATCGAGAAGAATATCTCCCCGTTCCTGAGATAGTAGTTCGGCTGGCCGAAATACTTGCTGATGCAGTAGCCAATCGCCTCGCGAAACTCCTCGGGAGTGTGCGCCAACTTCCAGAAAAGGCGGTCTTCTGCGTGCCCCGGGGCCGGACGGAAGGCGTCGGTGCGGTCATGGTAGGCCCACATGATCGCAAAGCGCATGCGGCTGCGGTTCGGCGCCTTCAGGAAGCCATCCTCCAACGCCTCGTGCTGGATCGGATGGTGATCAGCCCAGTACCAGTCGTACAGGAATGCGTCAATCCCGGCGTCGGCGGCGTAATCGATCTCCTTGGCCACGTCGCCGGGATCCGAGTCGTCGGGGCAGCCGTCCCTCAGCCGTATCGGCTGATCATGCCCCGGGAACCGGGCCGTCGCCGTGTTCACGAGATCCCACTCCGTACGACCCTTTCCGAAAATCAAATCCCCTTCCGGATAAACATGCCATTCAGGATAGTATATGCACAACACGTCCGGGCGCGGCGCAATCGTGCAGCCCGCCAGCAAAAGGCAAATGGACAACGACAGGACGGCGATCTTTCGCATGTTACCTTCCCCCTTCCTGCCCGAACCTCACAATGGCATAAACCTGGAGGAGCTCCTTCGGCACCCTGACCCGGAGACGGTCCCCCGCCCTTGTCGCCTGCAGCGGATGGCCGCCGAAACCCAATTCCGGGCCATACGCCGTCGCAGCGTCGCCTACAGACACAGGCACGTCAAACACGACGTCTTCCACGAGCGGCGGATACTTCGCCTTGGACTTGAGCTGCACAAACCGCCCGTCCCTCCACAGGTCGCATCCGGTCGCGTTCAGAAAGTGGACGACGACATTTCCCGACCTCTCGCGGAACACAGACGTGTAGAGCCTGTCAGGCGCTCCTTTCAGCGACCACCACCTGGCATCGGCGACGTATCCGGACAGCTCGGCGCGGAACCTGGCCTCGGCCGCAGGATCGCAGACGAGCCTAGGCTTGGTGTCGTTTCCGCGCACAGGAGCCTCCTCCTCGTAGAACGGAACCGCGCTGGACATCTCGGCAAAGCCGGCGAATGGCGCAGCCCGCCTCTCCCCGAACTCGTTGCGCGTCCCCGCCAGAGGCCGGCCGTAAACCCGCCCGCCAGACGCCATGAACGCCTGCAATGCGCATATGTCGGCGTCGCTCAGACACTGCGATTCGCCTATGAATACGACTTTGTAGTTCCTGAGCTGCTCATGTCGACAGCTGAACTCCGAGAAGAACTCGTACGGCACATGCATCGTCTCCAGCACCTGCGCAAGGCCAAGAGCCTCCGGCGTGCAATTGTCCCCTTCGTTTCTGCGGCAACTTGCCGTCGAGAACAGAATGCCGACTTCCGCAACCGGAAATGCGCCGTCTATGTCCATGGGACGCGACTTCGCCGCCCATTCCACGGGATTCGCGAACGCCGGGTCATAGCGGGCCCCAAGCCACGTGCCCGTCAGAAACGGCACCTCGCCTGTCATGCTGCATACGGCAAAGGCAAAGCACTCGTTGGCGTAGCTTGAATTATAGAACCAGTTCCATGAAGGCACTCCGTAGGCGAGGCGAAAGATGTTCTTGAGGCGCGCAAGCGACATCAGGGGACGAGAGCACCGCATGACGTCCTGCTGCATGACCTCCGTCCCCAGCATCGACATCGCCCGGGCGGCCTCCATGTGCTCGCCGAACAGGCACCGACGGCCGACCTGGGAGGAGTAGGTGGCATAGGTGGACATGTAGATGTTGGGATTCAAGTCCTTAAGAAACCGCCTGAGGTCTACGCGCCAGTTGGTGGTGTTCGCGACTTGCCATGCGCTCCACCGGTCGTAGAGACGCGTATTGGCCTGGAACCTACAGCTTGGGTTCGTTTCGTCAAGAGGGAAGCTCCACCCGGTGTCGGCGGTGAACTTGGAGCGGCAGTGCGCACACGAGCAGCCATGCCACCAGTACATGAGCTCGTCAAGCTGGAAACCGTCGACGCCTGCGGCCGTCTTGCTGCGGAGATAGTCGAAGAACCTCCTTTTCCACTTCGGGTTCTCAGGGCACAGCAGGTAAGTCGGCAGGTTGTCGTAGATGTCGAGCATCGCCACGTCAAGCAGCTCTATGTACGCCCTGAATCCATAGTGGTTGGCCCACGCCAGCGTCACGTCCATGTGGTCGATGAACTTGATGCCGCGCCTGTGGGCGTCGTTCACGAACTTGAGTATTTCCCGCTCGACAATGTCGTTGTGCCCTTCCGCATGGAGATGACGGCACAGGTTCCCGTGCAGCATGAGGGCGTTATAGCGCAGCCTTTCCGACTCTTCCAGGAACCGGGCCCTCTTCGCGTCGTCGGAATAATAGGATGCGCCGTCTCCAAGGTTGACATTGCGCATGGAGAGCCTGTACATCCACCGATTCTCCGGACGCGAACGGTCGGAAAGTTCAACGGGCCTCGGCGGCTCATGGTAGTTTCCAGCGGACTCCCGCCCCGGCGTCGGCATCGCCGTTGTCTGGTCCAACGTCGCCGGAACCGCCTTGCGCGTGTAGCTGTTGCGCCGAATAACGGACGGCTCGTAGCCATCGGAATACCAGAAGCCTCGGCGCATCATGAAATCTTCGTTGTCCGACAAAAGCGGCTGCACACCAACAGCCGAGACAAGCCAGTCGCCATCGAACACGACTTCCGCCTTGCCGCCTTTCAAGTGAAACGCCCTCGCGACCGTCCGCGCCTCGCCCTTCCCGACCGAGACGTCCGACAGCAACGACTCCCCATTGACGGAAATTGCGAATTTGTTCCTTTCGCCGGTATAATTGCCAAGCTGGAAAGTCAGAATGTACCAGCCCGGGTGTAGCCCAGCGAAACAATAGGCGGCCCTGCCGCTCCCAAGCGCATGCGAATAGTAGGCGCCGGACGGATTGCCCACCTTGACCTTCTGCCTCCCCTTGCCGCACCAGCCGAGTATTCCGTCGAAGGCGTGATTCCCATCCTTGTAGTCCGCACCAGCCTTCGGCGCGCCGAACGCCACCAGATGGAGCGGATGCCAGCGTCGCCCATCGACAGTCCAATGGTATATGTCGAAATACGGCAGGAAATGATCCTTCGCATAGTCATCGTAGGAACCGGGGTGAATGACGATCTTGTCGCCGGCCTCCTCGTTGCCGTCTGCCGGCAGACACGCCATGCCGACAACGGAAAAGCCGCCCTCGCCATCGCTCTTGACCGACCAGCGACCAGGAACGCCTGTGCGAGAATTGTAACTGAACACTCCGGTAGGATTCGGATCTCCGTTGAACACCAGCCCGGCCGCAGCGAAATAACGGGTCTCAAAAGACGTCTTCCCGTCGAAAACCCCCTTGTACGTATGCGCCGACATGCGCATTGGCGCCCGCGCCGAGTATGGCTTTCCGGCAAAGACCCGCCCTGGAAGGGAAAACGATATCGTGCGTCTGCGATTCGGCGTCGCCCCTACGCAATAACCAAGCGTAGATATTTCGACAGCACCATCGGCCCGCTCCACTATCTCAAATCGAAATCGGTCGACATTCTCCTCGTTCCAGCGATTCCAGACACGCGACCCGTCCCGCAATGTCATCTGCTGCTTTCTGCATGCCACATCTCGGCTCAATGTCGGACGAATGTCAGCGATGACCACTCGCCCGCCCTGACAGACCGAGAACACGCCGTCGGCAGTCTCCCTTACGCTCAACCGCTCCACTGCGCATTCCCCCATGGCCGTGCCCACACCACCGGCCATCGCCAGACATGCCACACAGCGCATGAATGCTTTTTTTACTTTGTGATCGAAAATGATTCCCATGGTACAATCTCCCTCTGGCGCGGAATTGTATCAAATTTTCAGCTAAGAATTCAATATGAAGTTTTGACATGACTTTAACTTTTTGACACACAACAACAAAGATTATGGTACAATACACGCCCATGAACAAGATACACTATTGTCCCATAAGCCCGATCCAGCGCCAGTTCGGGCTGTACGTGACTGGCGCCGGGCATGAGTTGACGAAGCCGGGCGAGCCGTATCCGCACGAATACCACTCTTCTGACTACTACTTCACGTGGCGCAACGGACGCGCCCTAGCCGACTGGGAATACCAGCTTCTCTACATACGCGAGGGCAAGGGCACGATCCAGTTCAAGCGCGGCAAGAGCATTGCCATCGGCGGTGGCACCATCGTCATCCTCCATCCAGGAGAATGGCACCGCTACCGTCCAGACCCCAAGACCGGATGGAGCGAAGCCTACATCGGCATCGGCGGCGAATACCTCCAGCACATCGTCTCTGCACCGTTCTTCCTGCAATCGCCCACGATCATCCGAATCGCGCCCAACGGACGCTTCGACCACGACCTCATGGCGCTCGTCGGGGAAATCCAGTCCTCCAGCGCAGAGCATCCCTACACGCTCGCCCTCAAGACCGCCACGCTGATCGCCTCGCTCTGCGAAAGCCAGGTCGCGCGCACTGGAAAGTCCGCCCACAACGTCACGATCCGCAAGGCAAACCTGCATATCGCGCATCATCTTGGCGAAGTGGTGGACTTCGCCGCGCTCGCGAAGCGGCTGGGCATGGGCTACACGCTCTTCCGCCGATGCTTCCGCGAGTACAACGGCATGGCGCCGCTCGAATACCAGATCGCACTCCGCATCAGGCGGGCGCAGAACCTGCTTGCGAGCTCAAACGTTCCAATCGCGCAGATCGCAGCAGAGACCGGCTTCCGTTCATTGGCCTATTTCTCAAAGTTCTTCCACGACCGCACAGGCGTGTCCCCCACGCAGTTCCGCAGAGACCGTTCGTCGGCTCCAAGTTGATTGCGCTACCGCGCGAGCCAGCCGCCGTTGGCCGACTTTGCTTTCGTAAACGGTTACTGGGCTTCGCCATCCCATGTACCCCACGCCCCATAGCAAACGCTGATGGCCTACGCCATACGCGGAGTATCGTCGAGCGCGCGCAAGGCAGCGCGCGCCTCCGGACGCGACGTCGTGCGGCGCGAGAGCGTGGCAAGTCCCATCTTCTCGAGCGCGGCGCGCTTCGCGCCGCGCGAGGCACGCCACTCGTCCCATGTCATGCGAATGACCCTGCTCTCCGCGCGATTAGCCATTCACGACCTCCTCCCTGAGCGCACGCAGCTCGGCGAGGACGCCGAAGTCGGGCAGAGCCGCGAGCCGTTCCGCCTCGCCCCAGTCGAAGAGCTGGTCGCTCACGGCCGCGACCATCATCTTGCGTGCCGTCACGGCAAGCTCCGCGGACGGCGGATAGTTCGCAATGAGAACGCGCTCGACCAGCGCAAGTTCCGGCGGAATGACCCTGACGACGCCATACGGAGTCTCTAGTTCGCGCATCGGCAAGGCGGTTTCGCACTCCAGCAGTCCAAGAAGATCGACGCAGAGTCCGCAAACCACCCAGCTACGGGAAACGCCCCTTCCGCCGAGTTCCGCGATGACCTCCTGCATGACCCGCGGCGGAATCGCCTTAAGCGACCTGCGGCAGAAGTCGATGTCGCCGGACATATATCCACCCTCGGTGTAGAACTCGACCGCGCTCCCGCCGACCACCACGAGCGGGAAGCCCCTCCGCTGAAACATCGTCGTGACGAGACCCGCCAGCTTAAGCGCGCGCTCAAGCAGGTCTGTCGTGGACTCTATCTCGGCAACTGCGGACTTTATGTCGATTCCCATGCCGCGAATTATACCATATTTGCGGCATATACGTAACGGGCGCCGGAAAGGAAGTGACGAAGCAGGGCGAACGTCTGCGCACAAAGAAAACCCCCGCGCCGTACGGTGCGGGGGTTTGCGACCTTGAGTAGGTCCTTTGGGGCTTACATCATGCCGTCCATGCCACCGCCGGGCCCGCCGTGGCCGCCGCAGCCGCAGGCATCCTTCTTCTCGGGGATGTCCGTGACCATGCAGTCGGTCGTGAGCAGCAGGCCCGCGATCGACGCCGCGTTCTGCAGGGCCGAGCGCACGACCTTGGCCGGGTCGACGACGCCGACCTTCAGCAGGTCTGCGTACTCGCCGGTGCGCACGTTGTAGCCGTTCGTGCCGGACGCCTTCTTGACGTTGGCGACGACGAGCGCGGCCTCGACGCCCGAGTTGTCGACGAGCTTCCTGAGCGGAGCCTCGATCGCACGGGCGATGATCGCCGCGCCGACCTTCTCGTCGCCCTCGAGCTTGAGCGCGTCGATGGACTTCTGGGCGCGTAGGTAGGCGACGCCGCCGCCGGGGACGATGCCCTCCTCGACTGCCGCGCGGGTCGCGTGCAGCGCGTCGTCGACGCGGTCCTTCTTCTCCTTCATCGCGGCCTCGGTCGCCGCGCCGACCTTGATCAGCGCGACGCCGCCGGCGAGCTTCGCCAGGCGCTCCTGGAGCTTCTCGCGGTCGTAGTCGGAGGTCGTCTCCTCGATCTGCTTCTTGATCTGCTCGACGCGGGCCTTGATGTCGGAAGACTTTCCGAGGCCCTCGACGATCGTCGTGTTGTCCTTGTCGACGACGACCTTCTTCGCACGGCCGAGCATGTCGATGCCGACGTTCTCGAGCTTGACGCCGATGTCCTCGCTGATGAGCCTGCCGCCCGTGAGGATCGCGATGTCCTCGAGGATCGCCTTCCTGCGGTCGCCGAAGCCCGGGGCCTTGACGGCGCAGACGGAGAACGTGCCGCGCAGCTTGTTCACGACGAGCGTCGCGAGCGCCTCGCCCTCGACGTCCTCGGCGATGATCATGAGCGGACGGCCCGACTTCGCCACGGCCTGGAGCAGCGGCAGCAGGTCCTGCAGGCTGGAGATCTTCTTCTCGAACAGGAGGATGAACGGATCCTCGAGCTCGCACTCCATGTTGTCGGGAGACGTCACGAAGTACGGCGAGAGGTAGCCCTTGTCGAACTGCATGCCCTCGACGACGTCGAGCGAGCTGTCGAGGGTCTTCGCCTCCTCGACGGTGATCGTGCCCTCCTTGCCGACCTTGTCCATCGCCTCGGAGATCATCTTGCCGATCTCCTCGTCGCCGTTGGCGGAGAGCGTCGCGACCTGCGCGATCTCGTCGGCGGTCTTGACCTTCTTCGACTGCTTGGCGATCGCGTCCACGACCGCGGCGGTCGCCTTGTCGATGCCCGCCTTGAGCGCCATCGCGTTCGCGCCGGCCGTGAGGTTCTTGAGGCCCTCGCGGTAGATCGCCTCGGCGAGGAGCGTCGCCGTCGTCGTGCCGTCGCCCGCGACGTCGTTCGTCTTCGAGGCGACTTCCTTGACCATCTGCGCGCCCATGTTCTCGAACGGGTCGGGCAGCTCGATCTCCTTGGCGACGGTCACGCCGTCCTTGGTGATCTGGGGCGACCCGAACTTCTTGTCGAGGATCACGTTGCGGCCGGACGGGCCGAGAGTGCTCGTGACCGCGTTCGAGAGCTTCTCGACGCCGGCCAGTATCTTCTGACGCGCATCCGCGTCGAACTTAATCTGCTTTGCCATAATAGAATAACCTTTCTTCTTGTAGGGGTTCGGGGGAGTCTGGACTCCCCCGTCCGTTGTTTACTTCTCCACCACTCCGAGGAGGTCCTCCTCGCGCACCAGCTGAAGCTTCTTCTCGCCGATCTTCACCTCGGTTCCGCCGTACTTCGGCAGAAGCACCGTGTCGCCCTTCTTGACGTCGAACGCGATCTCCTTGCCGTCCTTGTCGAGCTTCTTGCCCACGGCGATCACCTTGCCCTGCATCGGCTTCTCCTTAGCCGAGTCGGGAATGATGATTCCGCCGACCTTCTGCTCCTTCTCCTCGATCGGTTCGACGAGAACGCGATCACCCAGTGGTCTGATGTTCATTTTGTTGTTTCTCCTTGCTTGTTTTCGTTTACTTCGATTGCCGTCGATTGCAGCCGTTCGCTTTCGACCGCTTTCGACAAATCATTTCATCGTGAAGTCGGCGTCCACGACGTCGTCGCCCCCCTTCGCGGCGTTGCCGCCTCCGGAGGGCGAGCCCCCCTGCGAACCGGCGCCAGGGGGCGGCGTCCCCGCCCCGCCCGCGGCGCCCTGCGCTGACTGCGCCGACGCGTACATCTCCTGCGCGACCGGCTCCATCGCCTTCATGAGCGCCTCCTGCTTCGCCTTGATGTCGGCGATCGGGGCCGGCGGGTTCTTCGCCAGCTCGTCCTTGAGCTCCTTAAGCGCGGCCTCCACGGGCGCCTTCTTGTCGGCGGCTATCTTGTCGCCGGACTCCCTGAGGGTCTTCTCCACCTGGAACGCGAGGCCGTCGGCCTTGTTGCGCTCCTCAACCTCCGCGTGGCGCTTCTCGTCCTCGGCGGCGTGGGCCTCGGCGTCCCTGCGCATCTTCTCGATCTCCTCCTTGGAGAGGCCGCCTGCGGCGGTGATCGTGATCTTCTGCTCCTTCTGCGTTCCGAGGTCCTTCGCGGAGACGTTGAGGATTCCGTTCGCGTCGATGTCGAACGTGACCTCGATCTGAGGGACGCCGCGCGGCGCGGGCGGAATCCCGTCCAGGTTGAAGTTGCCGAGCGACTTGTTGTCGCGCGCCATCTTGCGGTCGCCCTGGAATATGGCGATCGTCACCGCCGGCTGGTTGTCGGCAGCCGTCGAGAACACCTGCGACTTCTTCGTCGGGATCGTCGTGTTGCGCTCGATGAGCGGGGTGAGCACCCCGCCGAGGGTCTCGATGCCGAGCGTAAGCGGCGTAACGTCCAGAAGCAGGACGTCCTTCACCTCGCCCTTGAGGATGCCGCCCTGGATGGCCGCGCCCATCGCCACCACCTCGTCGGGGTTCACGCCCTTGTGCGGCTCCTTGCCGAACAGGGACTTCGCCTTCTCCTGGATGAGGGGCATGCGCGTCTGGCCGCCGACGAGAACGACCTCGTCGACCGTCGAGAGGTCCGCATCCGCCATGCACTTGCGGCACGGCTCGCTCGTGCGGTTCACGAGATCCATCGTAAGCGTCTCGAGCTTCGACTTGGTAAGCGTCGTCGCAAGGTGCTTCGGGCCCGTCGCGTCGGCGGTGATGAACGGCAGGTTGATGTCGTACGTCGTCGCGGACGAAAGAGCGCACTTCGCCTTCTCGGCCTCTTCCTTCAGGCGCTGGAGCGCCATCATGTCGTTCGAGAGGTCGATGCCCTGCTGCGCCTTGAAGTCGTCGATCATCCACTTCATGATCGCCTGGTCGAGGTCGTCGCCGCCGAGGTGCGTGTCGCCGTTCGTCGCCTTCACCTCGAAGACGCCGTCGCCGATGTCCAGCACCGAGATGTCGAACGTGCCGCCGCCGAAGTCGTATACCGCGATCTTCTCGTTCTTCTTCTTGTCGAGCCCGTACGCAAGCGACGCCGCGGTCGGTTCGTTCACGATGCGCTTCACGTCAAGGCCGGCGATCTTGCCCGCGTCCTTCGTCGCCTGCCTCTGCTGGTCGTTGAAGTAGGCCGGAACCGTGATGACCGCCTCGGTGATCTTCTCGCCCAGAAACGCCTCAGCGTCTTCCTTGAGCTTCCTCAGCACCATCGCGGATATCTCCTGCGCGGTGTACACCTTGTCGTTCACCTTCACGGCCGCGTCGCCGTTGGGCGCAGCGACGACTTCGTACGGGACCATCTTGATCTCGTCTGTCATCTCGCTGTAACGCCGGCCGATGAAGCGCTTGATGGAATAAATCGTGCTCTTCGGGTTCGTCACCGCCTGGCGCTTGGCCGCCTGGCCGACGAGAATCTCGCCAGTTTTCGTGAAGGCCACTATCGAAGGCGTTGTGCGCGCACCTTCCTTGTTCGGTATAACGGTGGCTTCGCCACCCTCCATGACAGCCATGCAGCTGTTGGTCGTGCCAAGATCAATTCCAAGTACTTTTGCCATTTCTTTATTCTCTACTTTCTTCGCCCACCATAGGCGACGCACTTTGACAAGCAAACACCGTGCCAACAGACTCAATAGTCAAAACAGACGCTGATTCAAGGATACAACCAGGACATATAGGCTAAAAGTGAGACATCCAAAGTCTCAGCTGCGACAAATTGTCGCGCCAAAATGTCCCACCTACAAGTCGAAGCAATCATTCGAGACAACGTCTCTACAAAGGTGTCACGCGGAGAGCCATAATTGAGCGCCCAATGCCTCGGATCTATTCCCATCCGTTTGATTCTTTCCTCTCGACAAGAAATTTCTCCGGCATATCGTACCGATAGCACCAATGGACATTTGAGTTGACCGTCGGCGATACATAAGCGATGGATATCTGGTCACAACATAATCAACTGGCGACGCCTGATGAGAGGCTCCCCAGACCTTTGCCGCCGTCAGAAGGCCAAAATAATAAGGGCGCTTCAAGAATTCCATCAATTCGGACATGTAAGTTGAACCATGCACTCGCGAAAGTTCATGGTCATCTGCCTACGGATGGTGGCTCAATGCAGAATTTCATGGAATGCTTTCCCGAACATAACAATGTCACACTGCCGTCGGGCTTGACATAATCTGCCGCTGCATCGTTTGGAATTACAATCTCGACAGTGACAGCATTCCCTGTTCTTTTCCATGAGACACAATATCCATCGTGTGTCGCTGCAAAATCATCAAGACCCTTTGGGAACATTGGCCGAATTTCCAGAAAATCCCTTCCAGGATGGCGCGCGACATGACGCATACCCGCTAAGTATCTATACATGCATGCGACAACATCCGTGAACGCACCGTGGATCTGCGAGTCGGCGCCGCCATACCAGTATTCTGAAAACGTAGTCAAATCACTTCGTCCAGCGAAGTAGCCATAGCCCGGATACTTCGGCTGCACCATCATCCTATATCCAAGATCAGCATAGCCGCTTTCGAACAGCGCCCTCAAAACACAGCCTGAACCGATTGTGCCAAAATCAACTCGGCAGTCAAGCCCGCGAACGATGTCTGCAAGCTCTGCGGCAACTTTCGAGCGGTCCTCCTCATGGCAAAGACCGAACAGAAGCGACAGTGCACAACCTGTCGTTGAAGCGGTCGTACCGTAAGTGGCGCGGATCGCCGCGGCGACTTCCGCGGCCCGCGCACGGCAACGTGCAGCCGTTGGCGCATCGTTCGCACGCGCCGCAATCTCCGCACGAAGGTCGAGCGTCCGTTTGAAGAACGCAGTCTGTATATAGGCATACGGACAGTTCGTGCTCTCCGGGAAAGCCCAGCTTGCGCCAAAACGTTTGTTGCTGACATTGCCTGGCTTGGCCAGGTCAGGGGCCATCCAGTCTCCAAGGCCAAACTGCAAAAGGCCGCGCTCGTCGACAAGCGTTTCGCAAAAAACCAGAAAACGGTCAAGATTCCCGCAGTGCTCTGCAAGTCCGCGTCCGTTACCAGTAAAGCGCCAAACCGATTCATCTATCAGAAAGGCACAGGACTCCCAAGACGGCCCCGCCCCCCAGTTGTACCCCCAGCCGGATGATGGTGCAATGCCAGAGAGATGACCATCTGGACGTTGTGTATCGCAAAGCGTGTCCGTGTAGTGAAGGTATGCCGTTCCTGCATCAAATCCGTACAGCAACGCCTCTGACTGCAGCCTGGCCTCACTGGACCAGCCGTTCTTCTCGCGATGCGGACAATCTGTTGGATAGCCTACGAAGTTTGCTCTTATCGACTGCATTGCCTTGCGCTCAATTGTCATCAGCGTCTGGTTCGACGTACGAATCGAGCCGATTTTCGAAAAGTCAGTGCCAATCTCCAAAGCCTCAAGACCGAGCAGCTCTGCCCCCCCCTCAACCGACACTTCCGCAAAGCGATACCCGTGGTAAGTAAAGCGCGGCCGCCACGTTTCCTCTCCTGTCCCCTTAAGTATGTAGACGTCGCGCTGGAAGTCCGGCGAATGCTTGACCAGCCAGCCAATCCGACGAGCAACGCCCTTCGCGTCTAGCGTTTCTCCGCAGTAAACCGAGACCTTGGAACCTGCCGGACCGCGTACAGTCAGTCTCGGCACCCCAGACTGGCAGACGCCTGCATCGTAGATGACCTTGTCTGAGAGTCCTTTCGGACGGATGCGATTCATTTTCCTCCGAGTCAAGATGCGACACGGCGGCATCGTTTCCTCTTCGCCGACTCCTCCCGGGCCGGGCACGATTTTCGGCGTCATCCATCGACCGGCATCCTCAAGGCGTGCATCATAATACTCTCCCCCGCGAAAAGCCGTGTGAAAAGTCGGACCAGGACGGACCTCCCATGATCTATCGGTCTTGAGCACCACGTTGCCTTTCTCGTCAACCAATTCGCAAAGCAACTTCGGATAGTCCATCCAAGTCGCCTTGTCAAAATGCCATGAATCCGGCGTTGCGCACCGATAGAGTCCATCTCCCACCTCCACGAGCAGTTCATGCTTCCCCGGCTCGAGTTTCGGCACGGGGAAACAGCGATATCTCCACCGCCGGTCATATTGCGTAGGTGTTGGCGTCAGCTCCGCGTCAGTCACTTCCATACCATCGAGCCGGCAGTGAAAATAGCCTAGTCCGCAGATGTAAAGCCGCGCATTCTTCAAATCGCCCGTCAACGAAAACGACTTGCGAAAGACCGGCGCAGGGAAATCCGGAGAATGCCAGCTCTGCATCTCGTGGTCAGGAGAGGCAATCCACTGCGCTCGCCAAGCTCTTCCTTCCGCCGAGACCCGGCAAAGGAGCCCCGTACACGCAACCGATAGAGAGAACAAACGCCAACCGCACATCATATGCCTCCTTTTTTTCGTTTCTCAGTCGATAGTGCGCGTGTCGCTGAAGTCATCAACATCATCATTCTCCACAATAAGGACCCGGGCACCTGGTTCTGTCAGAATCTGATGCCACGTGCCGGCCTTGACATTATAGGCCCGATGTCGTTCCATTTCCACAGCCGTGAGTTTCTCGCCAACAAGTAACGTCGCCCTGCCGGCAACAAGCACAAACACCTCGTCCGTGCGGTTGTGGCGTTCGCAATATGAAATATTTTCCGCCGCGAACTTGCTGGCGTGGTTCAGTTCGGCGACGCACCACGAACCAAACCGCACCAACGGCTTGTACCCCGGACCCTCCCACTGCACGACGGAAAGTCCCTCTACGGTTTCGTCTGACTTCACTGCGAATTCCTCCATTCCATCATCCTCCATTGCCGAAATCATTGCCGACCGACTACGGCAGACACCGAACATTCGTCGCCAGTTGCATCAAGTTCGGCAGTGACAACGAGCTCTCCATGAAAGAGTCGCATACATGGCTTGACGAACGTCTCCAATGACGTGGCGTCGCCATTGCAGATGCCGCGGAACTTTCCTCCGTTGACACGGACAGAAATCGCAAGGTCGCAATCAGGGCACAGATTTCCATGTTCGTCCACGGCCCGTATCCGGAAGTAGCGCAGCCGAGGATAGCAGTATGCACGATCAAAGTCTGGATGCAGCACCGGCTCCGGCTCCACGACCAGTTTTGCGAACGCGCCGGCAGTCCGCACGATCTTCTCAGACATCGGCCTGCCATCGGCGCCATACACCACCACTTTCAGCTCGCCAGGTTCATATCGAACGTCGTTCCAGCGAAGACGGTAGCGGTCAAGTTCCGAATCCATCCTCTTTTCACGGTGCCCCTGCGACTTGCCGTTGACGAACAATTCGGCTGAGGGATACGACGTGTAGACATACACAGGCGTCACCTGCCCTTCGCGCTCGGGCCATGTCCAATGAGGCAGAACGTGGAGAGTGGGAACGTCCTTGCGCCACTGGCTGCGATACAGCCAGTAGCGGTCCTTCGGAATGCCGGAGAGATCAACGATTCCGAAATAGCTGGAACGCGACGGCCAGAAAACCTTGTACGGCGTCGGCTCTCCCAAGTAGTCGAAGCCGGTCCACACGAACTGCCCGATTGCGCCAGGATTCGACGTCTGCGCCGCGAAGTCGACGTCTGGCAGGTTCGCCCAATAGCAGCATTCCACGTCGTATGAGCTGCACTGCCCGTCAGGATGCACTGGCCCGTCTATATACTTGCCGTCGGGCTGCTTGCCGCCCTTGGCCCGAACTACCGGGAACTTGTACACACCCCGACTCGATATCGTAGACGCAGTTTCGCTGCCGACGAAAAGTCCACATCTGGAGGCCGATGCCGCCAGTCCATACGCATACGTATTATAGTTCACTCCTGGAATGTCCAAAACCTGGCAGTATCCGTTTGCGACGCCTTCGCTCGGACGGTCTAAGCCCTGCGTCACGGGACGCGACGGATCCAGGCTGCGACACATGTCGGCCATCAGCCGCCCGTACATGGCCGTGTCGCGCGCGTCGGTCTCCCATATCTCGTTCCCGATCGACCACATCACGATGGACGGATGGTTGCGGTAGAGTTCCACCAGCGCCGTCAGGTCGCGCTTCCACCACTCGCCGAAGAAAAGCGAATAGCCCCTTTTAACCTTTGGCGTCTTCCACATGTCGAAGGCCTCGGACATCACGAGGAAGCCCTCCTCGTCGCATATCGACATCGCATCGGGAGCCGGAGGATTGTGCGCCGTGCGAATCGCGTTTGCACCCATCTCCCGAAGGATGCGCAGCTGCCGCCTGAATGCGGACGCATTGAACGCCGCGCCTATCGAGCCAAGGTCGTGGTGCAGGCATACGCCGTTGAAGACAACCGGCTTCCCGTTGATGCAGAACCCTTCCGGGCGCAACTCGACCGTACGGATGCCAAAGCGTGTTTCTCGCGAATCGACAACTGCACCCCTGAGTTTCAGCTCCGAACGTAAACGACATAAGTTCGGACTCTCCACAGACCAAAGCGGAGCCGACTTCACGACGAGAACGCCCGTCGCCTCGCCGGAGTTCGACACGCGCACTCCAGACGCCGATGCGATCTCGCGTCCCTTCGGATCCAGCACTCGCCAAGTGAGAGTCAGGTCGTTTTTGGGAATTTCCCGCGACGCGCCCCTTACCTTCTCGCTCACGACCACACGAGCCGTTCCGTCATTTCCCAACGACACCGTGCGCACAAACGTTCCGTCCATGGCAAGGCCAAGCGACGGCCCCGTCACAAGCCAAACTGGTCGGTAAAGGCCCGCGCCGGCGTACCACCGCGTGGACATGGGAAGGTTCTCCAGACGCACCGCGACCGTGTGCCGTCCGGCGTTAGTCGGCGCGGGAACGAAGAACGGGATATACCCGTACGGACGCTCGCCCGCCTTCTTGCCGTCTATCCAGACTTGCGCCCCGGCCATCGCGCCGTCGAACTTAAGCTCGGCGAATCCCGCGCCGCTTGGAATCTCAAAGGTGCCGCGATACCATCCGACTCCTACCCAGGGCAAAGCGCCCGTACGGCCAGATATTGCAAGAGGATCGACCTGTCCGTCCTGCAGCACCCGCGCATTCTGAAGGTCGTTCGTGCGATGGAACGGCCCCGCGATAGCCCAGTCGTGCGGAATGGACACGGGCTCCCAATTCTTCGCGTCGAATGACGCCGACTCCGCGCCGACAACGTCACCGCGCTGGAAGAGCCACCCTGCACATACCGGAGTCACATTGTCAGTGACGCCTCGAAGAGCAAATGCCGCGATGAACAATATGGCGAGAAGCCTGGCTGTAATGGGATTGGATTGTTCAGTGGGCAGGAAACCGAGCTGGAACTGCTTTTCATTTTCAATGAAGGCCTTGGCCTTGGCCTTTGCGCTTTCGCCAACTTTGAATTCAGCATCCATGTCCTTTTTTATCCCTTCTCCTTTTCAATTGCCTCCGACTGTGATCTGCAGATCTCCTGCCTCAAGCACCAAACCCGTCTCCAGGAATGGCCTGCATCCAATCAGCTTCAGCTCGCCGACACAGCGATTTTCTCGACAGATTTCAAGCGCCCGTGGCAATGGCCTCGCGGAAAAAACGGGAGTTGTCATTCGCATATCCTGTCACGGTTGAAGGTGAAGAGGAACGCGGCGGCCATCGCGACTGCGCCAACGACGTACACACCACCCATGAGCGCGAAGCCCCATTCGAAGCCACGCATCCCCATGCGATCAGACATCGCGCCGATGAGAAGCGGCGAGAGCGAGCCAATGAGCATCGCAAAAAGATCCGCAAGCGCTACGACTGTCGAGCGATTCTCCGGTCTGACGGCGTCGAAGGCCGACGCCTGGGTGTTCGCCTCGTATATTCCCCTGAAGACTCCGTAAAGCGTCGTCGCGGCGAAGCACGATGCGACCGTGGGCGAGAACCCGAACCACACAAGCATCGGTGCACCCAATAGCATAGCCGTTGTCTGCAAAGCGAGGCGGAATCGCGGATTCCCGCGCGCGATCATCACATCCGTAACCCATCCGGCGACGAGAATCGCCATAAACGCCGCGAGATGGTGGTAGAGCATCGTGCCGTTCCCAGCCGCGCCGACGGACAGGCCGAACTTCTGCGCCGCGAACTTCGGCGCCCAGCTGATGTAGGCGTTGTTCGCGAAGCAGATCGCGATAAAGCCAATCGCGTTCAGCACCACAGTCGGGCGGCAGAAAAACGCGCGGCACCCGGCGGCGAAGGCACCATGGGAGGGCCGCGCCCCGTCGCGGCCGTGGGAGGTTCGGTCTTTCAATGCCCAGATGAAGAACAGCCCCAGAACAAACCCCGATCCGCCAAACACCCAGAACACGACGCGCCAGCCGCCGAACGCCTTCAAGACCCACGCGACGAGCGCGCCGGAGAACATCAGCCCGAGATAAAGTGCCGCTTGGTGGATTGCCAGCGCAAGCGACCTCGTCTCCTTGTGGTGCGCGGCGATGAGCGCGTAGGCGCTCGGTCCATAGAACGCCTCGCCGCCGCCCGTGAGGATCGATCGGAAGAATATCATTCCGCAGATTCCACCAACAAGCCCAGTCGCCGCAGTCATCGCAGACCAGAAAAGCAGTGCGCACGTAATCACCCACTTGCGGTTGAAGCGGTCGCCCAGAATCCCCGCAAGCGGAACGGTAAACGCGAGCGTCACGAAAAGAGCCGTGTTGACGACTCCCACCTGAAGATCGGTCAAGTGCAGTTCGTCCTGTATAGGAATTGTGAGCAGTCCAAACAACACGCGGTCGGCCTGGCTGAAGAAGAACGCCAGGGACAGCAGACCAAGCATAAACCACTTGTATCCACCCTTCACGCTAGAAGTCTCCTATGACGA
Organism: Kiritimatiellia bacterium; assembly: GCA_017405115.1. The sequence goes on along the minus strand of JAFRBA010000056.1, from coordinate 49,332 downwards.
TTCTTGGGTCTTCCGTCACTAGCGCGGAGCCGATTTCCCAGAACTGGCGGCAGTCAATGAGCGCAAGACGGCCGACGCCAAGCGGCGCGCGGTGGATTTCCAACCCGCGCGCAATCGCCTCGCGGAAGAACCGCGCATTCTCGTCCTTTGAGTAGAACTCGCGAGGACCGGGCAGTCCTTTCGGCACGAACTTCCACGTAATCGTTCCGTCCGCAAGTCGCACGTCGTAGTACGACGGCCCGAGCCCCGGCAGGTCGAAGTGCGTCTCGAAGCAGTGTACGAACGACGTATGCCCGATGGGGCTCCCAAAGTGGAGTATTTTGCCGCCCATGTCCTTTACGAGCATCGGGCACGAATTGTCCGAGAACGGCGGCTCGTCCTCGACCTGGCGTGAAAGCACCTCAGCCGCCTTCGGACCGAATCCCGCCCATGAATGGGAAATGTGCACGCCGCGCGGTGCATCGGGGTAGAGGCGCATGAACTCAAGCGGAAGCGTCCCGACCCAGCGGACGGCCTCGCTCGCCCTGTCACGGAAATCGCTCGGCCTGTGGTCCCAGCGCTTGTTGATTCCGTTCAGGTAGCATTCCGAGCGCTGGAACGTCGGCACGAACAAGTTACCGTCCGGCCCAATCGCCTCGATGATTGCTTCGATGATTGTCTTCGCGCCGCCGATGATATGTCCGCAGGCAGAAAGCGACGTATGGACAAGCAGCGTATCACCCTTCTCCACTCCGACGCTTTCAAGCGCGGCAAGAATGGTGGGACTGTCGATTTCGGGATCATGGCTGCGGTCGCGTTTCGGCCTCTCCCCGGGCATTACAACCTCAATGATTTGCGAGCCGTCGACCGTCAGACTGAGAAAGCCCGTGCCGGCCAACGTCCGCAGCCGAACGCCTTTCCGAGGGGGAACCGAAATGGCAAGAAGCGTTGGATATCGGGCACGGTCGTATGCAAGCTCCGGTGCCACGTCCGGCTTTTCGAACCTCTCCGGGGTCAGATCGCTCACAAACCCCGCGACACCACGTGCCGCCAGGGCGTCTAGATGCTCGTCCGTCAGCTCTGTCTCCGGTTCCAGCACGACAATGACTCCTCGTGCATCTTCGCCAGCGAGAAACTGCGCCTCGCTCATTGCCTTTAGCGTCTTCATTCATTCGATCCTTTTATCGTGGATAAGTCATCAAGTTTCAGCACCGTCATTTAATCGCATCGCGTTTCGCCAGCCAGTCATATATGTTTTTGAGCAACAAGCGCGCCTCTGGCTGACGCGAAAAGACGTCCAGACCAGAGACGAAAACCTCCCTTCCGCCGTCTGGTCGGATCTTGGCTGCGAGGTTTAGCGAAAAATGCGTAGCGCCTTCCGTGATCATCACCGCGTCCGTCGCCGCAAAACCATTGACGGGCATCGCCTTCCCCTTGCGGAATATCCGCATCAGGTTCGGCGCAAGACGCGGTTCAAACGGGAAGTCGCCCCAGACCTCATGTGGCACCGCGGCGGCGCCCGTAACGTCACGGTCCCCCCATTTCAGATCCCACCAGTTGAGGTAGATGTTGGGGGCACCTTCCGTGTTCGCATGTATCAGCAGGTTTTTCCCGTCGCGGCGGGCGGCGGCAATTTCAGGAGCGCCAAGCCTAGCTACGACCGTGCCGTTCGCCGGACGTGGCATTTCGACATGCGGAACGAAATAGAAATCCCAGGCGTTGACAACGCCGGATACAGACGCATGCAACGTCGCCTTAACCGGTTTTTCGACGGCCGGGACACGCAGCCGTTCCTTCGCAAGCGTCCTTGCAGCGCCAATCGCCTGATCTCCGACCTCTCGTGAACCTGACAGAAGCTTCGTGCCGTCTGGTGTGACGAACGCCCATTCAAGCTTTGCGTCAACAAGCGTAGTGTCGCCGTAATGAGCAAGCATGATCTCTACGGCGATTTCGTCTCCGACAGTATAGACACGGTTCGTCTCCTCAATGACGATGCCGCGATCGTAGCTCCCGCATGCCGTGTGGTCCTCTGGAGCGGAGAAGTCGCGTGACTTGTCCTCGGTGTCAATCAACAGACATGTCGCTGAATTGAAGACCGCAAAGTCTTCAGGCGCAAGACCGCCCTCCTTGGATTCCCAGAACTGGTTGAAATAGCCCTGGGCGCGCGGATATTCCCGGAGAGACCCGCCGCGATGACTGAAATCAACGATTGTCCAATAGCAAAACCCGTCGCAGAATGGATCCTTGCGCGCATGTTCGATCCCGTACTTCTGCCAGAAGCCCTGCAACGCGTTCTGCGCGTCCTGCAGCCGCTCCCCCCAGGCATCGTCCAGCTTCGCCTTCGCCAGTTCGGCCCGGCGCATCTCCGCGGTAACCAGCGGCTCGGCGACGCCGGTGTAGCGCGACTCGTTGCGGTAGTCGTCCTTGACCGCCAGGTTGAGGTATTCGTGGCAGATGAAGACGCGGTCCCGCACGGCGCCCCTTCGCCATGGGTTCATCGGTCCGCCGACGATGTCGGACACAGACGCGTCGCGCGACCAGCCGCCGTCCTGTTCAACGACAAGCCGGTCGGGATCGTTGCGCTTGAGGAAGCGATACAACAACTTGCCGGCGATCGGACCAAGCATGCCCTCGTTGCCGCCTGAATATATGGCAAGGGACGGATGGCGGCGATAGTTCTCCATCACAAGCCGCGCATCGCCAATGGGATCGAAATGGAAGAGCTGTTCACTCGACAAGTCACGGTAATATCCCAGTTCGGCCTGGACGAAAACCCCTGCCTCGTCCGCTGCTTCGAAGTATTCAGGCAGTTCGCAGTGCGTATGCGTGCGAACATAGTTGAAGCCTGCACGATGCGCAGCCATGAGGTGCTTGAGATGTTCATCCCGGGATGCCGGCGAGAAGCCTGTAAGAGGATAGACCGCATCGTCTCCGAAACCGCGCAGAAAATACGGATGGCCGTTCAGGTACAGCTCGCAGTCATTGCGGATCTCGAGCTTGCGCACGCCGAAGCGTTCCCTGCGAGTCATAATCACGCAACCATTCTCCACCAGTTCGATGTCGGCCCAATACAGATTTGGGCGCTCTGGCGACCAGGGACGGAAATCTCTGAGGGGTATTTCGATGACGCAGGCCGAAAGCGCTTGTTCTGAATCGAGGGAGACTTCACGCATCTCTCCCTCCACTGTCGCCCTCACCCTGACGCACCTGCGCGCACCGGAACCGCCGCGATCCACCTTGACATGGACTTCAGCCGTTCTAGAGTCGAAATTGCCGCGCACCCAGGCATCGTCGATGCAGACATCGGGCGTCGCCTCGAGCTCTACGTCGCGGATAAGACCGCCCCAGCTATGATAGCTCATGGCCCCCGGATTCCGACATGGAAATTCATTGTTTACCTCGACGAATACCGTGTTCTCCGCCCCCGGGCGCACTATCGGCGTCACGTCCCACTTGCGCGCACCAAAATTGTCGCCGACCATGCCCACGCTGCTTCCATTGAGCCAGAACCACGCTACGTTGCGTACGCCGCCTTCCTTCAGCCAGATTCGTCTGCCCTTCCAAGACGCGGGAACCCGCACTCGCGTCCGGTAGTAGCCCGATCCGACGTGACGCGCCTTGAACCGCCATGCCTTGCCCCAGCTGGAACCGCCGATGCCGGGCCCCGGGCTGCTCACGCCGGACGCCTCCCAGCAGCCGGGAACGGACACCTTCATGAGCGCATTGGTCATGCGCGGCTGGAAGTCGCGGAAATGCCAATAGTACTTCGGCGTACTGTCGGCAAAGAACTCCCACTCTCCGCGCAAGCGAATGACATTCGGATTGTTTTCGTCGCCTACTGCATTGACTTTCGCCGGGTGCGAAATGCGTCCGCCCCAGCAGTCCTCGCCGCACTCGACCGGCTCTACGACAGTCTCGTTCCGGCCAAAGTCATCCGGCGGGGCCTCGGGTCGATCCGTCGCCGGTTCCGCAACGGCGACTCCCGCCGACAGCACAGAAGCGACCAATCCGACAAAAATCTCTTTCTGTATGCAGGTCTTCATGCAGGTGCTCATCTTATCGTGCAAGCCAGGTGAAAATCGGCTCAGAGAGCGTCCCTCCCAAAGTCGTCACCTTCGCAAACGGGAAGGGTTTTCGTTTCTTGTCAGCCGTCTCCTGTGCGCACCCCCGCCCCTCCCAAAGCGTACGGGCGTCGTTTACCGGACGCAAGTCTATGGAACTCATTCCGCCCTTGAGCATAAAGGGATGCGGCCCCAACCCCGCATCCTCGAACAGAGAACATGTCATGTCTTCGCACGAAGACGAAAGCTTTACCCTTACACGGTACATGCCATCCGTCTCGACCAACTCGGCGCAGTCCGCAGGCAGGTCGCAGCAGATAATGTCCCCCATTCCGAAGATGAGGTTGTGGTCGTAAAGCATAAGCGTCGGATCCGCTGAGCCGGTGCGTCTTGCCGGAAGACGCAAGGTGTAGAGACCCGGCAGAACCCCACGGATTGACGTCGAGAGCATGCCATAGCCATTAAGGACGAGCGTCCAATTCGTATAGCCATTGTCCTTCACCAGAGGAACCGTGCCCAGCCGAAACACGAGAAACGAAGGCTTCAATGGCAGGGAGACGGTCCACGCCATGTTCGTGGAAAAATCGGGCGTCGAAATCGTCCAGTGCAGGCCCGCATGCTGGGAATTTGTCGCTGTTGCGGCAATTTCCCGCGCTCGACCCGGAAGTTCGATTTCATACAGCTCCACCTTCGGTCTCGGAAACGTTATGCGCATCTTGACCGTGGAATAAGTCCGGTCAAAACGATACGTCAGGCGATCGCCGGACTTTTCCGTCGACACTGGCTCCAAGACCTTCCACTCGCCACCATCTCGTATCTTGATGCCGTAGCCCTCGATGTTTCGTCCATAGAGCGAGACCGCGCTGAACTGTGGTATGAACTTGGGGAACGCCATTTCAAAAAACTTGTCCTTGTTCCATCCCTCGCGCCACGCAACCACGTCCAAGGTGCCGTCAAAGACCTTGACGGCGTCATCCCACCATGCGCCTCGCCGTCCGGTCGAGGTGACGATGTCGATATCATCGTGGCGTCCGAGCAGCTGATTGTCACGTTGCGTACGAGCCCTCTCGAACTCTTCAATTTCACGTCGGACTTCGGCAAGAGTCCTGAGCCCCTTGTCCCTCGCCCTTTCGCAGGCGACGAGGGATTCGTGTGGGGCGAGCCTGAACGACCGGGGATTTCGGAACACGCGCCTGCCCCGGAACTCGCGGTATGTTCCCGACAATCCGGGAACATCTGCCGAAATCGGCTCCTGCGTGAAGTTTAGGAGAGCGAAGACGCGATCGCCTTCCGGCATCGTCCAACGGGCGCATTCGTACGCGGCAGTCTTTGCAAGCGTCTCGCGCCTGCCGAACAGCAGCACGTCCTCAAGCGATTCCATCGACTCGAACATGTAGCGCGTTCCCTCGAATAGCGTCGGACGGTCTCCGAGATCGTGGTAGGCATATGGCAGCATCGTCTTCGCGCCACGCACGAATTCACACCAGTAGTTGAGAACGTACTCGTCGAACGTAGGATAGTCGTTTCCGGTATAGGCGAAGCACGTCGGAGTGCCGCCGATGCACTTGTCTGGGTGGGCTTCCGGGCGGAAGGCGTCGACATACGAGCCGAGTTCGCTGAATCCGAGCCGGTAGACGCGCCGACCGCCGGACCCGACGTGCGGATTGATATACGGATGCGTCTCGAACCAGTCCGCGATGTCGATGTAGGTCTCGCCAGCCCGGCTGCAGCAGTTGACCACGTGATAGGGGTCTTTCTCCGCAAGGTACTCGTAGATGTGCCGTAAGTATATGGCGGACATGCCGGAACATTCGGGTTCGTCTGTGATGTAGTAGCTGATGCCTGCGGACTTCTCCGCACGGGCGATCTGCGTGTCCAGCCAATCATAGACGCGTTGCGACGGCCTCTGATCAAACTTGGTTTCGGTCGTGTAGATGCGACGGTCGAAGTTCCGCAGATCGAGATTGGCTATGCCATGCGTGTTCGTCGTCTGGTGCAGGTCCGTTGCCCTGTAGCGCTCGTCAAACGCAGCGCCGCCATTGAATCCATCGGCGTAGATGTTGCGTCGCGCAGTTGGCCGGCCGTTGACGACGAGATTGCCGTTCTCAATCCACGCCATGGGCCGGCCCTGCGGCAACGGCGCCAGCTTGCGAATCTTTTTAACGGCAGAGGCCTTCCCAGAGCGGACGGTCAGCACGGCGTCGCCATTCGCAAAGCCCGACGTGTCAAACCGAAAGGCACCGCTCTTCTCCAACGTTATGCACCGATGTCCGAAACCAGGCCCATCGAGCGTCAATTCGACCGGCTCGCCGCCAAAAGACGTCACTGTGCCCTCGACGGCAGACGCATCCTGCCCAGGATAAAAGTTGTTGCGATACTGAGGTTTCGTCAGTTTCACGCGAATCGGTTCGAAATCGACGTAAAGCGGGTATTCGCGCGCGAAGACCTTGCCATCCGGACGAACGAGCCGAATCTGCGTCATCTGGCGCCCAGCACCGGGGAAGACCGCGTCCGTCACGAGTTCTCCGCCACCGAAGGGTACCCTGCCCTTTGCCTCGCCCGACCACGAAGTCGAAAACGAAAACGCCCCCGCCCACGGACAGATCACGTGCAACTTTATCCGTCCACACGGCTTTCCGCCCTTCAACCCAGTCACCACGGCTGCCGCCGACTTGACGTGGACATCGTCCGCCGCTGGACGATTCGGAAAGCCCGAGACGGCACGGAATGTCTTCAAGAACGCGCGCAACTCGTTTCCATCTGGTTTCATGCCGCCAGCCCAAGCCGTCGCCTCGCCGTTGACAAATGCGACAGCATTGATTTTCCAGGTCTCCTTCCATACGCCCGCCCGCGTCATGTCGAACGCCGTGATCGGTATCCGCAGGGATGCCGACCAGGCTCCGCCGTCGCCGGGCCTGACATCGGACTCCCAGATCGGCCCGTAGGGCTCGGGCTCTATCGCCCCGAACTCGGAGAAGAATCTGGCGCTTCGCCCACCCTTGGCGTCCACGCGAAAGACGTAATACTCGAATTCGCCACCGTCAGGGACGAGATAGAATTCCAAGGCATCCGCCGACGTCTTCGCACTGATCCGCACCTCTTCGCCGTCTGCCGCCAGCGAGAATTCGCTGGTTCCCCAGCTTCCCGTTGCCAGCGTCGCCGCCAGCATCGCAACCGTCGTGCACATGATTCCAAAAGCTCCTCAGTTCCTCATCTGACGATGATGCGCAGGCCGCCACCTCGGACTTTAAGTTTTCCGTCACCGACAAGCTGGGGCATGTCGCCCTTGCCGTAGACGCCGGGGCCTACCTTCTGGCCATTTACGTAAAACGCGTTGACGGTGGCCCGTCCGCCCTGAATGTCGAGCTTGCCGTCCCCGCTCATGTTCAGGACGGCCTGGCTCGATCCGCCACGCGGGCCGAAGGCCCTCGCCGCGCAGTCCTCCTCGACATGCAGGACACCTCCGGAAATGGTCACAGCCGTGACATTCGTCCACCCCGCGCCCCAGCGCAGGGTCAACGCGCCATCCGTCACGCGAAGCTCGCCGGAGGAGTCGGACAGCGCATTCACGAGCACGTTTCCGCGTTTGCCGGCCTGCCAGAATCCGGCCCTTCCGGAGAACTTCCAGGCCAATGCGGTCTGCGCCACTCCCGGAGTGCCGTCGCTGCGGAGATTCCGCATGAACGCGGGCTCTTCACTCGTCACCGTGCCTATCACGGCAGACCCCTTCGGCGGATCGTTGCCGTTGTTGAAGACCACGCCGAAGTCTTGATCGTATCCGTTGAGGTCCAGGAAACCGCCGCCATAGGAACCCAGGGAGGTTCCGAGGGACAACTGCCCCGCTCCGGCGACGGCGGTGAGCGCATTGGTGGCTCCGCAGACAGTATGCCCGCCCAGGTACATCTGCCCGTAACCGGACCCAACCGCGTCCATGAACAAAGTGACGTCGCTGCCGAAGAGCACCGTGCCGACCATCGTTCCCTCGCCATTGAGAATCGGCCTGTCTGCAATGCGCATCGACGATTCGCCGCGGCTTCTGCCACGGAACGTGCGAGTGCATCCGGCCGACGCTATGCCGCCTTCGAACCTGTATTCGGCGCCGACGAAGAAGGTCATTTCGCTGCCTGCGGGCAGTCCGAACTTGAGTTCGCCCTTCATGACGAGCGGATCCCCGAAATTCTCGGTAATCATGTGACTTTCGTCAGGAAAGGAAGTCAGTATGACGAGCGGCGTCGAATTGGTGAGCCCGGCGCCGACGAACTTGAAGTCGGCGCCATCCGCATTCGAATATGTCGCCGCGCGCACGGACGAACCGAGTCCATGCGGGTGCAGCACCCGCACCGCGTTGTCGCGCAGCACAAGCTGGGCGCCAAGTCCCGAATTGTCCCCGGCGAGTTCCAGCGCGCCGCCGACGACCGTCACCGCGTTGTTGGCGGCTCCGCCCGAGAGCGCCCCCGAAAGCGCCAATGTCGCCGAGTCGGCAACAGTCCAGTCTGCGGCCTGCGGACAGTAGACCTGCAAATCCGCTTCAACCGTATAGGTTACAGAACCGGAAACCGACGCCGGATTCGCCTTGATCCCTCCAGGCCCGAGCAAGATTTCGGCGTTACCGGATGCGGACAGCGTGAAGTTACTCCCAGACACAAACTCGATGCCGTATACGGTCACATCCCCCGCCAATCTCGCCTGGTTTCCGCGCATGTCATCTGCAAAGCGCAAAACAGAAGTTCCATTCCAAGAAGGCGGCTCACCTCCCTCCCAGTTTCCGCCGTCCATAATGCTTCCATTGCCTGCGGCACCAGTCCAGACAAACGTCTCCCCCTTCACGAATGTGGGTTTCACCATGATTGAACCGTCGCCTTCGATCCACTCGGAAAGATTCTCCGCTGAATAGGTGCCAACAGGCAAATCTGCACCGCCGACCGTCAGCTTGGAGCAAAGAAGCGTGTTGTCGGCGCCGATTGACAACTTGGCCGAATCTGACAGCGAGACCTCGGAAGTGCCGTCGGGATGCAAGCCCGCGTCGGAGTCGACCGCCACGCGCCCGGTTCCGCCAACAGACACATTGCCGCGCCAGACCGCACCTTCCAGCAAGTCGATTTCACCATGATCGGGGACCTCCAGCAGACCTGATGTATCCGAATCGACCCACTTGAGCGCATACTTGCCCGTGCCGGACATGCGCAAACCGGCCTTGCCGGTGAAATGCACGCAACTCCAGCCCGTTGCCCCGGATGTCGTAAGCTCAATCGCCGCCGGCACGGCACTGGTCACGAAACACGAACGCGGCGAGCTTCTGGACGGGTTGCTGACCGGTGCTAGTGAGAGTTCGACCGTCTGCTGGTCCTGCCCGTTGAGATCTATCGTGCCGAAGCCGATGCCCTCGCCCGTTTGCGCCCCCAAAAAAACGCTCCGATCCCACGAAAGAACGTTGCTGCCTTCACAGACATATGTCCCTTTGCCTCCAATCGACTGGCCCGGCCATTGGCCTGCATACTGCGCGATATGGCACTTGCTTCCCTGTGAAATGGCAAAGACATATCCGTTGCAACGATCACAACTAAACCCACCGTTGAAAAACGTCTCTCCATGAACGTAAATCGTTATTGCCGAATAACCGCTCCTGACGACATCGCCGTTGAAGGTCCAGTCGCCGAACACCATCGAGTCTCCACTGTAGGTCAACGCACCATTCTGCACGTACGGATCGCCAAGTTCGGCCAAAATCGTGTAACAACTCGCCGAATCCTTGCGGGCTCCAATCAGATTGATCGGAACGTCATTTGTAAGACCGTTTCCCTTGAACCAGAGTCGCGCACCGCTTGCGAATGCGTAGGAGTGTGTCACAGTCCGCGTCGGCGAACCGAGACCATGCCTCGACTCGACCGTGACCGGCGTGTTGTGGAAGTTCATCGCGCCGGTGAACGCCTCGTTCTCACCCCTGAGAACAAGGCCGCCTATGGCACCATCCGCCACACAGGATCCCGTTCCTTTCAAATCGGCGTTCAACTCGAGCGTCTGCGTCACATTGGTCAAGGACAGCGTACCGCTCAGCCAGATTTCCGAAACGTCAGACACAACATCAACGTCCGCATCGGCAACAGTCGCCGTCAGACCGCTTGGAATGGCAACCTTGTCTCCGGTGGAAGGTATCACGCCACCCTCCCAGCTTGCCGCATCGCCCCAACCATCACCTTCCCCCGTCCAGACACAATAGCCCGCAAAAGGATTCGCCACGACCGTAATCGAGCCATCTCCCGAAATGAAATCGGCATGATTCGCTTTTGTGTAGGTGACGCCCGCCGCAAGCTCAACATCGTCGACGGTCAGCTTGCCGCAAGTAAGCGCGACACCAGCGGCAATGTCAAGTTTTCCACCTGCGGAGACATTGACAACCGACCGGTCTGATATATTGAGCCCTGCCCCGCTCTCGAACACCAATGTGCCAGCAGACCCGACGTCGACCGCTCCGCCCCAACCGGCGCCGCCGGACAACTTCACGCACCCCTGCGGAACGTAAAGCGTGCCAAGCGTATCCGAATACTGGTTCCAAATCGTGTAAGTGCCAGCGCCAGCATGGGTATACGAAGCGCGCCCCAAAAACTTTACAGCCGCAGCCGAATCACCCGCATAGGTCATCGTCAACGTCGCTGGCGTGGCGCTCCTGACGGTGAAATAGGGTTTCGACGAGGCATTGACCGTAAAATAATGCCAGATGCGCGTCGTCGACTGGTCAAATCCGTTCAGGTCAAGGACCGTATTGTGATCGGTGCTCGCCGCGTTCTCGTAGCAGACCATCATCGCACGATCCGGGTCGAGCACGCCTGCGGCGCCGCACACGAGCGTTCCGCTGCTTGAAAACGAGGTGTCATCGCCCCAAGTGCTCCCAGGAACACAAAGCGTGGCCGTATGGCCTGCGCCCAGCCAAAACGTGCGCCGCGAAGGCGCACCTCGCAAATTAATCGGACCGTTGAACACCGTGTCGCCGCCAAAAGTGACCGAGCCAGACGTCGAGGCATTTGAAATGTACTTGGCGTTGAACGTATAATTGCCGAGGTTCATGCCGGCGCCATTTACGGTCACGTCCTTGTTAAACACCATATTGTCCGTCAGACTGTCCGTCAGGTACGCCCCCGTGTTGTTGCGCCACCCGGCGAGCGTAAGCGGAACATCGCAGGTGAGACCGTCCCCGCGGAACCGAAGCGTTCCCGTCAGTCCGCCGCTTGCGGCCGTGACTGTGTGCCAGACGCCGGACGCCCTGCCGAGGCCGTTGCTGGACGTGACGTAGACATAGCAGTTTTCAAACGCCATCGTTCCCGTGAATCCGCTGTTGTCAGCACCGAGCGACAGCCCTTTCGAGCCAGTTCCGGCGATCCTGCCCGCACCAGCGAGAGTCGTTGAGTTCAGCACGATTGGGGTTCCAGTGTTGACAAAATTCAGGACGGCTGTGGATTCGACAGTGATGCTCGCAAGCGCCGCGACCGTCACGACGTCCGCATCGGCCACATCCGCCGTCGTTCCCGCCGGGATGACGACGGCCCCGGTCTTGCCAGACCAGCTCCATCCGTCGGCGAATGCCAGCAACGAGGAAACTGAAAGCAATGAGCAGAGCAACTTTTTCATGTTGTTATTCCTTTTCTGACTGCGTTTTCGTAATGACACTTACTTCAGTTCGGGCAGCTCGATCTCGTAGAGTTCGACGCGCCCTTTCGGGAATTCGAGCCGGAGCTTTTCCGGTGCAAACGTTTTGGCAAACCTGACCGTTGCGCAGTCGCCTGCCACCTCAACACCCGCTGGAGGCGGCGACTGCCACTCGCCGTCGACCAGCATCTTCACCTTGAGCCCGGCAACAGGGCGCCCAAACACGCGAATCTCGCGGAATTTCGGAGTGAACTTCGAAAATCCAAGTTGGTAGAACTTTTCCCTGTAGTCTGCGGCATCATACCAGGCCAAGACATTAGTCGTTCCATCAAAGGCCTTGACCGCATCGTCAACCCATGCGCCACGACGCTTGGTCGATGTCGTGACATCAAAGTCGCCATGCCGGCCAGCAAGCTGGTTGCCGCGGTGCGTGCGGGCGTATTCGGCATCCGCAATTTCCTTGGCGACCTGTACGAGCGGTTTCAGCCCCGCGTCCCTCGCCTTCTCGCAGGCGACAAGGGACTCCAGCGGCGCAAGAGCGATTGACTTTGGATTCTCAAACGTCCGACTGCCGCGGAATTCGCGGTAATTTCCACACAACTTTGGCAGATTGACAGTAAGCGACTTCTGAGTGAAGTTGAGAAGCGCGAAGACGCGGTCGCCCGCCGGCATCGTCCAGAGGGCGCACTCGTAATCGTCGGTCCTCGCAAGCGTCTCGCGTCTGCCGAAGAGCAACACGTCCTCAAGCGCCTGCATCGACTCGAAGAGATATCGCGTGCCTTCGTACAGGGTCGGACGGTCGCCGAGGTCGTGATAGGCGTATGGATACATCGTCTTAGCGCCGCGGACGAACTCGCACCAGCAGTTGAGCAGATACTCCTCGAACGTCGGATAGTCGCAGCCCGCGTACGCGAAGCACGTCGGCGTGCCGCCGATGCACTTGTCAGGATGATCCTGAGGCTTGAATGCGTCGACAGAGCTGCCGATCGTGTTGAAGTCTCGCGTGTATATGCGCTTGCCGTTTGCGTCCATGTGGGGATTGATATACGGATGCGTCTCGAACCAGTCGGCAATGTCAATGTAGGTCTCGCCCGCGCGACTGCAGCACGAGATCACATGGTACGGGTCTTTTTCGGCGACATATTCGTAAATGTGCCTCATATATACGTCCGAAATGCCATGGCACTCGGGCTCGTCCACGATGTAGTAGTAACAGCGGTCCTTGCGGTCCGTCCATGAGCGGGCAATCTGCTTGTCTAGCCAGTCTAGCACCCGCCGCGACGGCATACAATCTTGCTGCGCCTCTGTGAACACAATGTTCTTGTCGAGATCGCGAATGTCAAGATTCGCAATGCAGGTGATCTCCTTCGTGAGATGCAAGTCGTCTGACTTGTATTTTTCGTCAAACGCCTTGCCGCCCATGAAGCCCTCCGCGTAGATGTTGCGTCGCGCGACGGGCTTGCCGTCAAACATGAGATTGCCGTTTTCGATCCAGGTAGCATGCCGCCCCGCCGGCAGGGGCGGCAGCTTGCGAATGCGCTTCGTCAGCGTCTCATCTCCGCTCGCGGCAGTCAAGGTCGCATCACCATCGGCGAAACCGGCAGTGTCGAAGTGAAATGATCCGTCCGCCGAAGGCTTAACTGTCGTCTCCTTGAGCCCGGGCCCCTTCAGAGTCAGCCTGACAGGCGCGCCCGAGAGCGCCTCGACTCGCCCTTCGACTGCGGATGAGTCCTGTCCCGGATAGAAGTTGTCGCGAAAGCCCGGCTTAGTCAGCTTGAGGCGTATCGGCTGGTAGTCGACCTTCAGGGGATATTCACGTTCACAGATGCTGCCGTCCGACTCGCGCCTGACGGAAAACCATGTCTGATAGCGGGCGTTAGGCGGGAATGACGCCGGAATCGCCACGCTGTTGCCGCCTACCTTGAGTTCTATCAACTCCGGCCGCGAATAGGGTGTGAACACCGTGAAAGCACCTCCCTCTGACGCAAAGATCGACATCACGATGTCCCCAATCGGCTTGCCGTCCTTCACCCCTCTGGGTTCGGCGACCGCAGCACTAATGTAAAGGTCGCCGCTCGCCTTTCGCATGGGAAATCCCGAAATCGACCTGAAGCAAAACGAATCTGCGAACGCATAATCGACATCGCACCAGCAGGAGTACTCGCCGCCGGACTTCGCGCCGACGTTGGCACAGCGGCGAAGCGACCGCCCGACGTTGACCTTCCAGGTATCGCTCCACCTGTCGTTGCGCGTCATGTAGAACGCGCTAAGCGGAAATCGCATTTCCACGCTATAGCCATAGTCCGCGTCCGCAATCCTGCTTTCCCAGCGCGGACCATACGGATCCGGGCGGATCGCGCCGTACTCCGAGTAGTACATCGCATAGGTGTCGCCCTGATAGGTAACCAAGAACTGGTAGAAATTAAATGCCGTCCCATCCGGACTGAGGTAAACCTCGACACCTTCCGCGCCCCATTTCGAGTTCCGCGGCATTCCCTTCATGTAGTCCATGCCGTCATGATACGCCCGAATGCCGACGTAGACATTGTCCGCATCCGCCAGAATCGCGAACTCGGTCCTGCACTGCGGCGTACGCACGCCATTGACCTTGCGTGCATTCGGCACTAGGAAACCTCCTTCCCATCGCGCCGACCGCCAAGCCGCCTCATCCAACTGGCCGTCGATCTTAACGGGCGAGTCTAGCGTCAAGACATCCGCACAAGCACAAAGTACCGCCAGCATTCCCATCGCGAAAGCCATGAATCGTTTCGGTTTCATCTTCTCGTTTTCCTTTCGTTTTTGAATCTATACAGACGCAACGTTTCGGGCGCCAACAGAGTGTCGCAGCCGACATCGCCGGCCTCGGGTTCGCTCGCGGAGACAAGACGCCCGCCTTCGCACGACACGTCAAAGCGCCTGGGCGTGCTCTCGCCGTTCCAGACCAAGACGCCGCTCTCCCCGCCGTCGCGCGACATCCAGCGCTTCGCCGTGTAGCGACGGGCGTCTGATCGGACGACAACGCCGAGTTCGTCGCGAAAACGCCCGCGCAACAGCAATTCACGGTACTTCAGGCGGAACAGGTTAACGGCCTTGATGTAGGCACGTTCGGCCTTGAGGTCTCGCTTCAGGAACTGCGCCTCGGTATATGGCGGCGAAAAATCCCATGGCGGATCGACTACCGTCTTGTATTCGGAGTAGTCGACATGCTCGCACTTCTCGAAGATCTGGCGGTCGGTGGCGTAGCGAATCTCAATGTCAAGGCGGTAGCCGACTGCCGCCGCCGCGTTTACCTCGTGGCGCGTGCGAATTGGCGAGGCGAATCGGTCAGATGTAATGTAGTCTGGATTCGTCAGGAAGGACAGCTCAGGCCACGCATCCTGCCACTCGTCGTCGATGAATCGCATGCCAACACCATTGAGTATGTAAGCCAGGCCGAGGTTAATGGCACATGACGAAGCCATAGGCTCGCAATACCCTTCCGTCTCAAGCACGAAATCGGGGTTCTTGGACACGCTTTCCGCCAGCAAAGACTCCATGAGAGAAACTCGATCCGAACCAAACACCCAGGTGCCAACGGGATGGTCGTGCAGGCTTTCATGGCAGTAGAGCGGTCTCTGCTTGCCAAGTTGGTCAACATACAGTCCGTCAAATCCGAGCCGCACTGCGTCCGCCGCAATTTCGTGGAGCCGGCGTTTCCACGTTGGATCGCAAGGACACCCCACATCGAACGAATGCGCCTTCTGCCCGTGATCCTTGTATTTCCACCAACTCTCACTGTATCGCGAGCCGTCCGACTTCATGACGCCCGCCGTACTGCCGCCGCCGGTGTTCCAATAGTCGGTCTTGCCCCGCTCAATAAGCTGCCCGTTGACGTAGGCATATGTATGAATACCTCTTTCGCGCAAAAGCCTGAGGCCTTTTTCGAGAGCCTCCCTTCCGCCCATGTCTGGATCTGGGGCATAATCGGGATAAAGATGGTCATGGCCGCCTGGTCCACGCCCGAGAATCTGGATCTGGTTCGCGCCGAAGGCGTCAAGTGCGTCGGCGAGAGCGCCAAATTCTGTGAACGGCCAAATGATCTTGCCATTCTGCTGCTTGCAGATAACGAGCGGAAACGACGGCGAATCGCGCACCCAGTCCGGCACAGTCGCATGCTTTACGGCCTTCGCAAACCACGCGCCATAGTCAAGCGCGGCAACCTGCCAGTCTCCTTTGCGCTTCAGCACCTCTGTCTTCGGCAGCCGCCATGTCGCTCCTGGCTCCAACGTGAAGCGATGGATGAAGCGGAATCCAAGTTCGCTTCGTTCTGGATCGTACTCAACGACAGGGTGTTTTGCTGAACAGGCTGGATCCTTGACTGCATAAGACCAAGTCGTATCCCCGTCAGACAGCACGACAAACTGCATCGTCATCAGGCGAGACGGATATTCGCACTCGTACTTCGTCTTGTAGAACGCCACCCCATCCTCGCGCACCGTCCAGAACATCCCGAGCCGCCCGCCCGAACCGGCAGTGCGAACTTCGTCCACCGTTGGAAAGCGACGCACTCTCCAACCGTCGCCGTAAGGATAGTAGAATCTGGACTTGCCGCGATCCACCTTCCAGGCAGGAAACGCCGGCCCGTCAAAATCAACCGCGACACGCCGATGTGACAAGTTCTTGACGGTTCCGCAAACAACCGCTCCTTCTGACGTGGGAAGTGTTTCCAACGACACACGTACATCCGCTTCGCTCCCCCCTGAAACACGTACCGACCACTTCGGCTCAGCCCAAACGGAACATGCCGAAGCTAAAAGACATGCAACAAATGCCCTAATGGAGATTGCGGCAGAATTATTGCTATTCGTGGTTACCATGCCGCGAATTATACTACAGCCGATTAGCGAAGTCCATCAAAATCACATACTTTATCTCACAAGTTTTTCTCACATATCCAATAATTAAAATCGGAGTCCGTTGACCATGCGGATAAAATATGCTACAATGTCAACATCTTTTGAAGAAAAAATCTGTACGGAGGCGGCGATGAAGACAACATTGGACTTGCCTGTCAATCTGCTTGACGAGGCGATGAAGCTTGGAAAATGTCCCACCAAGACAGCGACGATAGTCGTTGCGCTTGAGCAAATGATTCGCAGCGCAAAACTTGCCCGTCTCAGGCAGATGCGCGGTGCGATACCCGACTTCTCTCTCGACTTGGACACATTGAGGGGGCGCGCGTGAAGGTGGGCATCCCCGATTTGATCATTGCCCAGCAGGCAATGTCACTCAACATCCCGATTTTCTCCCTGGACGGACACTTCCCGCTGATGACGAAATGCACACCGCTTCGGGTGTGGCCGTGCTCTGCCTAATTGACCAGTCCTATGTCAGACCTGCCATGAAAAGAACCGCGCATCACCGTCGCATCCCGCGCGTAGTAGCCGTCGTGTCGATGGAGAGCAACTTCGGGCCGTCCGTCCTTCGCGGCGTATTCGCCCATGTCGCGGAGCGCGGCGAATGGGGCCTGTCAATCGTCAGGTCGGCGAAGAACTTCACGGCGCAGAGCGTCCGCGAAGCCATAGATCACAAGGTCTCGGGAATGATTGTCGCCCTAAACGAAAACCCCGAAGACGCCTTTGCCGCGCTCGCCGCCTCTCACATCCCCTTCGCCACAGTCGAAACGTACTCCCACCAGCTCGGCGCCAGGCGAGAGAACGCCGTCCATGTCAGGATAGACAACGCGGAAATCGGACGTGACGCCGCGCGCAGTTTCGTGGCGCAGGGACGCTATGCGTCGTTCGGATACGTCTCGACCTCCGTCACGCGAGAGTGGTCCCGCCTTCGCGGCGAAGGCTTTGCAAAGGAGATGGAACGCAGGGACAGGGCGGTCGAAATCTTTCAGGCGGACACCGGCGACGACCAGATCACTCGGCGGGGCGAACTCGCGAAGTGGCTGCGGCGGCTTGCAAAGCCGTCCGCAGTTCTGGCGGCAGACGACGCCGTGGCACAGGAAGTTCTGCAGGCGTGCGCCAGCGCGCGTCTTTCCGTCCCCGGCGAAGTGTCCGTCCTTGGCATCGACGACGAGGAGCTTGTATGCGAGAACGCAACGCCCACCTTGTCGAGCATCCGCCCCGATTTCGTCCGGGCCGGCAAGACCGCTGCGGCGGCGCTGGAGACGATGATGCGCGGCAAGGGTTCGCGTCCGACAGCCACAGTGGTGATACACGGCGGAAACGAGATTGTTCGCCGAGCCTCTACCCCGTCAGAGACGACATCCGGCCCGCTTGTGCAGAAGGCTCTTGCGTTCATCGAGAAAAACGCCCGTCGGGGCATAGGCGTAAAGGACGTGCAAGAGCACCTGAAAGTCTCTCGCTCGCTTATGGACTTGCGGTTCCGCGAAGTGCGCGGCGAATCCGTCCTCTCCTGCATCCTGTCGGCACGCCTTGCCGAACTTAAGCGGCTTCTGCGCGGGACCGACGACTCCATCGAGTCGATCACCCGTCGACTTGGCTGGACGAGCCCCAACTACCCGAAGAACCTGTTCAAGAAGCATTTCGGCATGCCCATGCGCGAATGGCGCATGCAGAACAGAACCAAATAATCCTCCTGTCAGTTCCATCATTCCACAGACCGGACGGAAGGACCTTGCCTTCAAGCTCTATCGCTCCAAAATCTTATTTGGAGATCGTCTTGACGGTGCCGCTGTTGGCGCCGAACAAAACGGGCCACTGCTCCACGGGTATCTCCTCTGCGCCGACGATTCTTGCGGGCACGCCTTCGACAGAGACGGTCTTTGATCCGCAGAACCAGAGAAAGCCCGTCGTTTCCACCTCGGTGAAACGAGGGGCCAGCAGAATCGAAGCGCCGGACTTTCTGCACGCGTCATAGACCGCCGCGTTGTAGACGGAGGGAATCATGAGCCCGCCGACGCCGTCGTCTATTTCATGCGCAAAAGAGTTTGGAGTCTCGTGCGGGAAGAACCAGAACCAATACGACTTGGTTGCCTCCCCCTTTACCACGCCCTTTTCCTTCATGACCTCCACCGTAGGCTTGAACTTCGCCGGCACAAGCTGGGTCTTGAGATCACTGCGGAAGCAGTCGTCTATCGTTGTCATGCATCCAGTAATTGTGCAAATGGACGCAGCAACCACGCCCGCTAGCATCAGTCGTTTCATCTTCCGTCTCCTTTCTTTTTTGGCGCCATCGTCATCAGACACCCGTCCGGACGGCTGGCGTTGTTGTTCATTCAGTCCACAGACAGCAGCCGAAGCTCGACATGGCGTTCGCCATATTCCGATACGACCACATGAAAGCGTATCGTATGCGGTGCGGTGCCAGAGGCACGCAGAGACTCCACCCGGTCGCCCCCGTTCCACAGAAAGCAGCGAAGTCCAGAGCCGCGCAGGGTGACGGAGAGGTGGCGGCCGTCGGAACCAAGCGGTCTCGCATCGGAGAACGCTACGTCGCGAAGGCCGAACACCGGCTCCTCGTTGCCTTCGCCGAACGGCTCAAGAAGTCTCAGCTCGTCCGCCAGGTCTATGGTCACGTCGGAAGCGGAGATCCATGCATCCACGGTCTCGTCGGCCGAGACTGGTTCCATTTGATGTTCCGCGCAGTAGTCGCATAGCATGTGGCGGAAATCTTCCAGCCTGCCATCCTTCACAGCAAAACCCGCCGCCGCGGCGTGCCCGCCAAACGCGGAAAGAGCGTCGGAGCACGCTACGAAGGCCTGGCGGATGTTAAGTCCGTCAGGCGAACGCGCCGAACCGTGCCCGCCTGCGATTACGCATACAGGTCCGGTTCCGCCAAGCCTCTCCATTACGCGTGCGGCGACAATCCCCACGACCCCGGGATGGCCATCGGGGAGGTCGATGACCTGCGCCGGCGCCCCCTGCACGACCTTCCCCATCGCCTCTTCGGTCATCCTCTGCTCGATGTCCTTGCGCTGGCGGTTGTAGTCGTCGACCCTGCGCGCGAGCTCGCGCGTGGTCTCCCTGTCGTCGGAAAGGACGAGTTCCAGCGCCTCCATGCCGGATGCCAGGCGCCCGGCGGCGTTTATCCTCGGACCTAGCAGAAAGCCGAAGTCCTTGGACGCAAGACGGTCGACGCCGCTGCGCGCCGCGCGCAGGTGAAGCTCCCTGAGCCCCATCGGCGCCAGGGAAGGAAAGCGTCTGAGCGCCTCGGCGACGAGTATGCGGTTCTGTCCGGTAAGCGTCATTATGTCCGTCACGGTCGCAAGCCCCGCAAGAATCAGAAGCGGACCGCCCATGTTCGGGCCGTCGTACATCCCGCGGCGCCTCGCCTCGGACACCAGGCGGTTCGCGAGCATGAACGCGACGCCGGCCCCGCAGAGGTTCTCGAATTCCGCCGGAGACGCCACCTTGGGATCCACGAGCGCGTCGGCGTCGGGCAGCACTTCGCCGGGGAGATGGTGGTCCGTGACGACCACGCCCACGCCCCTCGCACGCAGGTCGGCCACCTGGCTAAGAGAGTTTATCCCGTTGTCGACGGTAACGACGAGGCCCACGCCGGGATGCTCCGCCAGCATGCGCGCGACAGACGCGTCGCTCATGCCGTAGCCCTCGGAAAGCCTCTTCGGGAGAAACGGCGAGACCGACGCGCCGAGCGCCGTCAGAGTCTTGACGAGAATCGCCGTGGCGCACACCCCGTCGCAGTCGTAGTCGCCGAAGACGACGATCTCCTTCTTCGCGGAGACTGCGGCAAGCACTGCATCCGCCGCCTCGGTGAGGCCCGGCAGCCCCTCGGGCGGCGCGAGGTCGCGCAGCGAGGGGTGCAGAAACGCGTCGAGGCCCGCCGCAGTAACGCCCCGGGCCTCGAGTATCCTCCTGACTATTTCACTTCGCAGCACCAGCCGTGTCTGTCCCTGAGCAGCCCGTACTGGACGCCCTGGACGGTGTCGTAGAGTTTCTGGAGCGTCGGATGCACCGTCTCGGGGTCGGAGACGCGTATGACCTCGCTGCCGCGCGTGATCTCCCAGACGGGCGTTATCACCACTGCGGTGCCGAGCGCCGCGACGGCCTGGAACCGCTTGATCTCCGAATACGGAATCGGACGGCACTCAACCTTGATGCCGAGGTCCTTCGCGCACTGCCGGATGGACATGTTCGTGACGGACGGCAGCACCGAATGCGAGTCGGGCGTGACGTACGTGCCGTCCTTCGTGATCGCGGCGAAGTTGGACGTCGCGAACTCCTCAACGTACTTGTGCGACTTGGCGTCGAGGTAGAGCTCCACCGGCCAGCCGTCGTGCTTCGCCTTCTCGTGCGCGAAGAGCGACGCCGCGTAGTTGCCGCCCACCTTTACGTCGCCCATGCCGTGCGGCGCCGCGCGGTCCCAGTCGTCGAGGATCACGGCGCGCACAGGCTTGAGCCCGCCCTTGTAGTAGGCGCCCACCGGCATCACCATGATGATGAACGTGTACTCCTTCGCGGGGGCCACGCCGATCTGCGGCCCGGTGCCTATGAGAAGCGGACGCAGGTACATCGACCCGCCGGTCCCGTACGGCGGAACGTACTCGGCGTTGCGCCTGACGACCGCCTTGCAGGCGTCGATGAACATGTCGACCGGAACGGGCGGCATCACCGTGCGCTCGGCCGTGCGGTACATCCGCTTCGCGTTCTCGTCCGGACGGAAGATGGCGATCCTGCCGTCCTTCTGGCGGAACGCCTTGATGCCCTCGAAGCACTCCTGCCCGTAGTGCAGGCAGCTCGCGCCGATGTGCATGGTTATGTGCGGATCCTTCACGAACGACGGCTTTGACCATTTGCCGTTCTTCCACGTGAAGCGAATGTGGCAATTTACGTCCGAGAAGCCAAAACCGAGCTTCTCCCACTCAATGCCCTTCTTTGGTGCCTTCATTTTTCCTGTTGTCCTTTCAAAATCCACGTTAGGGTGTATTATAGCATATTCTGCGGAAGCCGAACTAGACTTCTGCCGCGACCGCCGAGAAGTCGAAGCCGCGCACGCGCACGAGGCGCACGTCGGCGAACTCACCTACCGGAGTCCCGGCCGCCGAGCCGTCGAGGTACACGACTCCGTCGACGTCCGGCGCCTGCGACTCGAGCCTCGCCACGCCGGGAGCCACCACGAGCGCACGGAAGACTCCGCCGACGAGGTCCTTCGCCTTCGTGCGCCAGATCGCCGCCTGCTGCCGCATTACGAGCCGTTCGCGCTCGCGCGCCGTCGCTGCCGACGGCCTTCCGCGCATCGCGGCGCCGTCGGTCCCCGCTTCGGGAGAGTACGCAAACGCCCCGAGCCTGTCGAACTGCATCCTTCGGAGATCCGACATCAGCTCTCGGAACCTCGCCTCGGTTTCGCCGGGGAATCCGGTCATCACGGTCGTCCGCAGCGTGACGCCGGGCACGGCCGCGCGAAGGCTGTCGGCCGCCGCGCGCGACGCCGCTATCGCCCGCCGCCGGTTCATCCGCGCCAGGACTTCCGGAACCGTGTGCTGAATCGGCACGTCGATATACCGCACGGCATGGGGACTCGTCAGCATCCATTCGAGGAAGCCCTCTGTTATCTCGTCGGGATAGGAATAAAGCACGCGCACCCAGAAGTCGCCGGGGATGCGGTCGATCCGCCGGAGAAGGTCCGGGAGACGAAGATCGCCCTCGCGCCAGAGCATCGGGTCCTGGGCGATCACGTTGAGCTCGCGGCAGCCGCTTGAGACAAGGGCGCGCGCCTCGCGGACAATGGAGCGCATGGGCCGCGACCTGAACGGGCCGCGTATGGCCGGTATTGCGCAGTACGCGCAGCGGTGCGAGCAGCCCTCTGCGATCTTGAGATATGCGAACGCCTTGCCGGTGAGGCGCATGCCCGGCAACGCTGACTCCGCCCAGCCGGACGGGACGCCAAGCCATTCGTCCACGCCAGGGAAAGCCGCGGCCGCCTCGGGGTATCGCTGCGGATAGCACCCTGCGACGACGACCCGGCTGTAGTTGCCTTTTGCCTTGAGGGCAAGCGCTCTACGTATCTCGGACTCCGCCTCCTCGCGCGCGGAGGCGATGAAAGCGCAGGTGTTTACGATTACCGTGTCGGCGCGGTCGGGATCCGGCGACAGCCGCCAGCCCCTGGCGAGGAGTCCGCTCGCCCGCACCTGAAGATCGACGGCGTTCTTCGCGCATCCCAGCGATACAAGCGAAAGCAAAGGCGCCTCGCCTTTCGCCTTGCAGCATCGAGAAGACGTCATGCCGTCATGGCGCGGCGAGACGCCGCAGCGCCTCGCCGCGCCGGATGATCACTCGCCCCAGACGATCGTCGTCGCCGTGGAGTAGAAGTTGAAGATGTTGAAGACCTTGTAGTCGATGTGGTGGATCTTGGTGATCCCGCCGGCGTCCATGGCCGCCTTGATCGAGCTGTCGCCCGTGGTGTAGAGGACGATGCTCTTGCTCCTCGCCTCGCCGCACTTGGCCGCCTTGACGGTGTTGTCAATGCGGAACGACGCCGGCGAGCAGTTGTCGTCGATTATGCCGCCGAAGCCGAGGGCGGACGTCGCGCTGGGGCCACCGACCTGCGCACAGCCGCCAAGAGCTGCTGCAGCCGCGATGAACAGTAGTTTCTTCATTGCGTTTTCTCCTTGTGTTGTGTCTTTCTTCCGTCCGCGAACACCCGTCGCGGACGAGCCTGTTTTGGCTTGACGCCAATATTGTATCAGATGGCGCGCCGATTTGCAACACGGCGCGCCATTCCGCCGACCATCGCTGCGATGCCTCCGGCGAATCATGGTGCGCGACGAAGTCCGCCACATTCCTTCAGCCACTCGCGGCAGCGTTCGACCGCCTCTAGTCCCTTGTTGACCAGCGGGGTGCAGTGGAATACGCAGCCCCGTATCTCGCCTGCAAGGAAGAGCCTCTTCGCAATGTCCAGCTGCCGCTCCATGAAGGAAGCCGCGAGCGGACGCCTTCCGCCGAAGTCCCACATGTATATGCCTAGCCAGGTCGGCGTCTGCGGCAGATACGCGCGGTATTGCGCAAACTTGTCCTCTAACCCGTCGAGGGCGCTTCCATCCCACGTCCAGAGTATGACCGAGTCGGCAAGCTCGGCGAGCGGCATGATCTCCGCGCACAGGTCTTTCGTGTAGAGCGTCATCCGCACGTCGACCGGATGCGGCGCCGACTTCGCCAGCGCCTTCAACTCCTTCATCTCCGCATACGACAGCGCACCGGGCAGCGACATCCGCTGGCCGGCGTCGGTCGCGATGCTTGTCGGCGGCTTGTGCGCGCGGAAGAAATCGTCGAGATCGAAGGCCGTCATGTTTGGGCACTTTCCGACAAGCCCTGGCACGAACGAGCGCATCTGCGCATAAACAGGGTCCTTGTTGTTCGCAATGGCCCAGCCGAAACGTTCGAGCCTGCCGAACTGCGCGAGGTAGCCGTCCGTCGGCGGCTGCGGACGGAACACGTCAGGAGGGTCGCCCCACCTTATGACGCAGACGTTCGGAACGCCAAACCGCTCGACTGCAGCGGCCATCGAAATCGGCTCGCTGCCTGGGATCCCATACTTTAGTCCGCCCTTCCCGTCGGACCCGTCGTAGACACCAGAGTCGTGCCCCCACATCCAGCATCCATCCACAAGCGTGCCGTTGCCGTCGGAACTCAACCTCGGCGCCCGTGGCGAGAAGTCAAGGCGCGCATAGCCGCCAGGCGGAACACGCAGACGCGAAAGGCCCGCAGTCGGCGACGGACGCCCGGCGATGCGTCCGCAGGCGTCGAACAATATCGCGCCGGTCGGAGCCTTCTGGAGGTCTACGACCATCTCGCCTTCTCCGGTTGCGTTGAGCAGATACACCGGCTTGCTCGGCAAACCGGCCCTGACGACCGTGTCCGGCTCGTAGGCCGCGATTATGCGCTCGTAGCTCGTCTCAGCCTCGATTACGGGGAATCCGAAGGCCGGGCGATGCGGACGAAATGTGCCCCGCTGCAGCGTCTCCTCGTGCTCGCGCGCGAAGCGCGTCCAGTGCCGCAGCATGTCAAGATGGCCTTTCGGAAGCCGCCCAAGCCGCACTGAATACTGGATCGTTCCGAATATGGAGTTGATTATCTGCCGCGCTGCGGATTCCGGAGGCTCGTCCATGCACCATTCCAGCATGTCCGAATGGACCGCCGAATTTCCGCACACCATCCTCAGGTTCGCGATGCCGCGCCGGTTCCGCGCCATGTCAGCCGGGCAGTCCTCCACGCGCATCATGTTGCCATAGCGGCGCATGGCAGGCCCGATGTAGTCTTCCCTGAACTCGACGAGGAGGTCGGGCTTCATCGCCCGCAGCCTTCCAGTGGCGTCGCCGAGAAGCCGGGCGATCGCCTCGTGCAGGTCGGCGATGTCCCTTCCGTCGCCTTCCCGTGCCTGGTCGCCGCCCCTTATGTTGCAGAGGAAGTCGAGCTTGAACCCGTCCACGTCCCAGTCTCGCACGGCGGACTCCCACTTGCCGATCAGGAATTCGCGGACTTCCGGGAAACGCGGGTCGAGGACGACGCCTCCGCCGCGTGGCTTCAGCGCGAACTTCCCGAGGCGTTCAATGTTCGCGCTCTTCTCTCCGACCACCGGCACTCCGTACCACAACATGAACTTCATCCCAAGGCCGTGCACCCGCTCGACGTGCGCCTTCATGTCCGGGAACTTGTTCGTGCTAACGTTCCAGTCTCCGCAGAACGCATAGCCTCGGCGGTTGTCGTCCGTCTGCCAGCCGTCGTCGACGATGACCGTCTTCATGCCAAGCGACGCGGCTACGGCAAGTTCCTTTTCGAGGGCTTCGGCGGATACGTTCTGGTGGAACGCGTACCACGTGGAATACAATGCGGCGCGGGCGGCCTCCGGGGTCTTAGCAGGCGCCGCGCCTGATGCGTCGGACACCCACTGCGCGGCATCCCTTATCGCGTCGGCCCAGAACACGCGGCGAGCGTCGAAACGCAGCCGCACGGAGACGTTTGTCGCCGGCGGCACCGGCTCCGAGAAGAACGTCCACCGGCACGTGGTCTCGCAGGTCTCCTCGTGGACGCCAGCCTTGAAGTGGACGACGTTCACTGGATCGTCGGCGGCGACCGTCAACCTGTTGCCGTCGTTTGCATCCATAAGCGCGTAGACGGGAAGGTCCTGGTTCATCTGGGAGACGAAGCCTCCCGACCAGTCTGGGCGGATGCCGAGAGCTCTTCCGCCGCTGCGCATCGACCACAGCGCATGCATGTCGTTCTGCGGCATCGACCATTCGACGATCAGTTCCGGCGGCGCGGACATGGCCTCGGACGCCATGTCGATTCGCACTTCGAATACGTCAGGTTCGGGACCATCTGCGCGCGCCGCGCGGAGCACCCATCGTCCGCCAGCGCAGCGCACTTTCACTGATGAGCCGAAGGGCCCCGGCACCGGCGCGACCGAAGTCTCTGCGGCAGTGTCGTCGGCTCCGACGAACCGCAGAACGCCGTACATGTCCAGGTTGTGGTGGTTGCCCCCCGTCAGGGCCGTTCCGGCGACGGATTGCGGCTCGGACGCCTTTGTGCATACGAAGTTGAAGTTCCACTCGTCGTTCGGCTTCGGCGCGCCGTCCTCAAACACCGAGAATGGAATCGTGAAGTCGAGGGACCACGAGTTCACGCCGCGCGCCGCGCGCACCTTGGCACCCTCGGGCCTCCACTCCTTCTCCACGGGCTGCGGAATCGGCCGCAGCCGTTGTCGTTCCGAGTACATCCGCCCGTTTGCGTCAAAGGCGACGAGGTGCTTCAGCCCCTTCTTGAGACCCGGGGAAAGGAACAGCTCGATCCGGTCGGACTGCCAGAAGTCCTTCTCGACCCCGCCCTTCGCCGCGAAGTCAGAGACGAACCGTCCGTGCAGCGCGCGGTCGTCCCACGACAGGCGCAGGTCGCCGCCATGCCTCGGCACGGTCGGGGATCCGCAAGGGTCGACAAGATCGAACGGCTTCGCGGCGGCATCCGAACGCGGAACGTCGTAGACCGGCGGCCTGTAGGCGGCAAGGGCCCGCTGGGAGGCGAGCGCCTCCGGCCATCGGTCCGCAAGCAGCCTAAACCGGTGCATTTCCACGCTGCCGGGCCGCAGGGTGGACTCCGCCATCTTCAGACACCTCTCCATCTCGTCTATCGCCACCGGCGGGTAGGCGACGGTCAATGCGTCTGCCGGCACGAAGTACTTGACGAAGCATTCCTTGAGGAGGTCGTGGAAGCGCTTCAGGTGCGGACCGGCAGCGGGGCCGTAGAACGCGCTCCAGTGCGCGTCAATCGCCGCGTCGACGTCGAAGTCGGGGTTCCACTGGCTCTTGCAGCCCGCGTAGGCCGAGTAGTAGTTGTTCCAGATGAACCTGCGTCCGTCGAAGTCGAAGAAAAGTCCGCCCTCGCGTCCGACGAGCTTCCCGAAGAGGCGCGGGATGTCGCCGATGAACTCGGGCGCGACCGCGCGCGCGAACGGGTTGCTCCGCGAGTTGTAGAGCCACACGCGCTGCGCGGGGCGCCCGCCGAGCGCGTCGTACCACTCCTGCAGCATCCGGCGCGTCTCCGCCATTCGCCGCTCGTCGCGGGTGTAGAGCGGCAGGTCGCGCGCACAGAAGTATATCTCGATGTTGTCCGGCAGCTTCCAGCGCGGATCGGTCGGCGCGCAGGTCGAGTTGTAGTAGACCAGCAGATAGAGCTTCTGTTCCGGCAGCTCCTGCTTCAACCGGTTGCCGAGGTAATGGTAGAACCTGCCGTAGACATTGCGCATCGCGGCGTCCTTGCCGGCGGCGATGTCGGCCGGCGTCATGAGGCCAAGCTCCTTTACCACCGGATCGCTGGCCATCTCAGGATACGGCATGTACGTGTCGCACACGCCGAACGAGAGGAACGTAGAGTTGCCGATGCGGAATCCCGGGTCGTTCTTTCCGCGCGACCCCACATAGGCCTTGTATGCATCGACGAGCAGGTCGGCGAACTTCAGGTCGACGACGTTGAAGTAGTTGCCGATGTGCGCTGACGGGTTGTACCAGAACTTGCCGCTTGGCGAAGTGTAGAATATCGTCCTGAGCCGGTCGGGATACGTCTTCGCGAACAGCTCTGGAGAGGGGCTGTGCCCTCCGCCGGGCGGCGCCGAGCCGCCGACGCGCCAGCGGTCGGTGAACTGTATCGCCTCCTTCTTGTCGATCTCCCCGAGCAACGGCGCAATCGCCGCGAAGTCCTTCTCGTTGCGGATCGTCCCCTCGTAGTACCACCTGGCGCCGCGGTAGTTGAACCATGGGGCGTCATCGTAGCGCACCGGGCTCACGGTCAAGTCCTTCACCGCCGGACACAGCGTGCCATACGGCCCGGGGAAGAACCACCTGACGCCGAGAAAGCGCTCGCAGAAGTCGAGCGCGGCGTAGTACGTGCCAGTGCTGGCGCCGCGGCGCTCGAACGGATCGAGGTTCCAGCCCTCGAGAAGCGACGAGTCGAACCCGGCGAGGACGATTCCCTGCGGAAACGTCGCAACGGAAAAGCCCTGCTCCGGCATCTGGCGCACGTCGACGCCAGCCTTCCGCGCCAGGTCGCAGTCGCCCACGACGACGGCGTAGCGGTAGCGGGCAACCGCGAAGCGGTCGGAGACGTCGACCACCTCCGGCCGCATTCCAGCGGTCTTCTCGAACGCCTCGGCCAGCAGCTCAAGAGCGGGCGCGACGGACTTCCTCGTGCGCGTCTTCGTCCTCGCCTCGGCGCCGAGGTCGGCGACAAGCGCGAAGTTCAGCCTGCCTCCCTCCACAAGCGCCATGGGGGCGCCGGCCGGCGCGGTCTTCTCCACGATCGGAGTGAGTTCCCTCGTGTGCAGGTCGTACGCGAACGCCGCGGACGAGGCCAACATCGCCGCGCAGAAAAGAATGGCCGTCTTCGTCATTTCCCTCCCCCTTCCGGATATTCGCAGTAGATGTACAGCGGTATTGCAGACCAACCATGGCAGAGACTGCCTGCGCTCTCGAACGCGCGCCAGCCTTCGTCCACCTCCCAGAAGCTGGTGGCGCCGGCGTCGACCATCTTCTGCCATTCCGCGGTCATCGCCTCGACGCCCTTCGCCGCCAAGTCCCCGCCCATGGAGGCCAAGGCCTCGTACTTGTAGAGCGACTGGCTGAGCGTGACCGGCGTCCATTCCGACGGCCCCAGCAGCTTTCGCGCAAGACGCTCCCTTTCGCCGTCAGGCACGCAGCCCGCGAGCAAGGCGAGCGACTGCGTCAGCTCGGCTGCCCTTTCCCCCTCCCTGCCAAGCGTCGTGGCGAACTCGCGTCGCTCCTGGTTCCAGAAGCGCCTCGCGACATTTTCGCGGACCGTCGCCGCGGCGGCGCGCCACTTCCCCGCGGAAGCGGCGTCGCCGGTGGCGGCGGCGCACGCCGCGCCGCTCTCGAGAGCCAGCGCGAAGAAAAGGTTAAGAGGAGCGTCGAAGCGAATCTCGCCGGGCTTCACGCGCCTCTCGCCGGCCAAGCCGTCCCGCCACTCGTAGAACTGCCAGTATGGCTGCCCACGCGGACAGGGCAGAAGCCCACCTTCAATCTCCGCAACGCACCTGTCGAGAATCTTCCCGACAGTGGGCATCATGGTCGCGGTGAAGCCGGGGTTCCTGCGGAATCGCAGGTTGTCCCCGACCGACATCACCCAGCAGAAGGTGAAGGACGGAATGGTATGCGGGATGCGGGCAGGCATGCACATCTGCAGCCATCCGTCTTCGCGGAGGCCTTTCGAGAACAGCCAGAGCGCGAGCTCCGGGAACCTGTTGGAATCGTCAAATGCGTAGTATCCGGCGAGCATCTGGTTGCGCGCGTCGTTCGCGTAGAGCGCCTGCTCCCGCCACGGGCAGTCCTCGTAGTGTTCATGCATGCAGAGCCTGAGCGTCCTCGTGCATATCCGGCATATCTCGGTCTTGCGCGGGTCGGAGAACTTCGGCAAGGGCAGTTCCCTCACCGGCGCGACCGCAGGGCGAACCGTGAGACGGTTGAGCACGAAGCGCCTATGCGCTCCGCGCACCTGTATCTGCACATACCTGCCCGCCATCCTCCTCGCCCAACGGCAGAATTCCTGACGGCCCTCCCTGGCGCGGTACCTGCCCGCAAAGCACCGCCCGTCTATGTCTGCCCTTACGAACCCGTCCTCCATGTGCTCCGCGTGGCCGATGTCTACGACCACGCCCTCGTCGGTCTCGATGTCCAGATAGAGAAGCCCCGCCTCCTCGCGGCCTAGGTCCACCGTGACGAAGAATCCGTCTTCGAGGAACTTTCCGCGAACCGTCCTTCCGTCGGCCTCGTAGAAGTCCGTCGGCGGCACAGAATGCCTTCTCGCGGCGTTCATGCCTGTCGAGGCTTCCGGCGGAACAGGCGTCGGCTCCAGCCGGCCCTGGTCGACGCGGCGCTCCCGCACGGCATCCCCGACTTCCACCCTGGCGACGGGACGCCTCCTGAACGAGAATTCATCCGCAGCCGGCCTGATGTCGCCGACGCCGAGTTCCCGCCATGGAGCGGCGGCCTTCGCGGCATCGTATTCGAACGAGAAGCCCAGCTGACTCGTCACCCTCTGCACACCGTCGGCCCTGTCGCCGGACGACACCCTCCACTTGGCGTCCACGCCACTCTTGGCGGAGAAACCGGAGCCAGCCAGGGAATAGACGAGACCGGGCCATCCCGGAAGATGCTGGTAGGACCGCGCCCCCTGGACGTAGAGGCTTACGAGCAGTTCGTTCTCACCCTTCTTGACACCGCTCAAAGGAATGACGTCGTAGAACCTTTCAGGCGGCACGTCCGGGAATCGGCATGTTTCCACAACGACATTGCCGTTCAAGGCGATCCGGCAGACAGTGTCGGCAGAAATGGTCAGCTCTGCCGTTCCGTCCGCCGGCGCAGTAAACGACTGGAGGAACTCCACGACAGTGTTTGTGGGCGATCCGAGTTCGGCGGGCCAGATCCATCCGGCCCCACCGAACGGGTCGTGCGCGGGGACAGTCCTCGCGACGGCGAACGCGGCGCGGACCGTCTCCGCCGGAAGCCCGGTTTCGAAGTACTTCATCCCGGCCGCGTCCAGGGAAGTCACTCCGTCCAGCGGCACGGCGAAGACGAGACGCCCGCGGTCGCGCACATGCCAGTAGGCCACGACGCGCCGTCCGTTCCGCTCGAACATGAACGCGCGTACGTCCGACCACTTGCCGCCGGCGACGTCGAGCTGCTTCCATTCGACGAGTTCGTAGGGGGGAATGGTTTCAGGCGTTTGAGGCGCTTGAGGCGTCAAACTTCCCAACCTCTCAAACCTTTCAAACTTCTCAAACCTCTCAAACGGCTTATAGAGATGGAACTCGCGATTCGGGTCTTTCAGCATCTCCTTCTGCTCCGGCGTGAGCCACTTCCGCGCGCGCACGTCCTCCCAGCGGCGGACGGTCTCGAGCAGGTCGTCGCTGCGGGCGTTCGCGCGGATGTCGGCGAGAAGCATCTGCATCGTGGCCGGGCAGTCGAACGCCGCCGCCTTCGACGTGCCGTACTCCCACATGTCCGGCTGCGTGCCGATGGTCGTCTTTCCGCCGTCCGAACCGTCCTTGAAGGAATACAGGCCCCACCAGCCGAAGTCGACGCGCGTGAAGTCCTTAGCGAGCCTCTTCGCCGCCGCGACGGGATACTCCACTATCTTCTCCTTGAACACCTCCGGGGGAAATATGTCGAAGGCGTTTGCGCCGCTCTGGAGATGCCAGCCGAAGTGCGTCTTCGCGCAGCCTTCGGTGAATAGCGGCATCTTCCCGCAGCGTCGGGCGACCTTGTACTGCGAAAGCGATATGTTGACGTTGCACGGGACGTCGACGTCCTCCGACCCGTCGAAGTAGAGGAACTCCATGCCGCAGTCGAACACCTTCGCTATCTTGTCCGCGATCTCGTCCTGCAGGGTCGTCTTCTGGTCTATGCAGCAGCTGGTCGCCTGGCACTCGCAGACGTCGAGCACCCCGCCCCCGTCGCCGCGGCCGTGCTTCTTGACCGTCGTGCCGAGATGCCCGCGCCTGACGCCCGTGAACCTGTACGGCGGCGTGACGGTGTATCCCTCGTAGCTCATCAGCTCCGTGCCGAACTTCAGTATGCGGCACTTCGGGTGCATCGGGGAGTCGACCGGGTTCTGGGCGACGTATACATCGCAGACGCCGGCGGAGTCGGAGAGCGGCCTTTCGAGGGCGAAGTAGCGCTTGACGTTGAGGCGCGGGTCGGCCTCCGGCGTCACGTATCGGCTTTCGAAGCCGATGAAAGTCTGCAGCGTGTGGAAGCCCGGGGTCACGCCGGCGGCCTTGATCTTCGATAGGACGGCCCGGAGGTCGTCGTATCCGTTCGGGAAGCGCCCTGTGTCGATGTCGTAGTCGCCGTAGTTGATATAGCCTCTCTTGTTCCGGAAAAGCCCGGAGCTGTAGACGAGCATCATCCTGAAGCCGCCCTTCTTCATGCAGGCGATGTGTTCGTCCACGTTGTCCACGGAAAGGTCGCACGTCCAGTATATCGAGGCGTTGAGAAGCGGGTTGCGGCGGCTTTCGACGCCGCGCGGCAGGTCGAAGTCCTCCTCCATCGCCTGTATCTGCCCGAGAAGCGCATCCCTGCCGGCGGCGGCGGCCAGCACGGCCACGCCGTTGGTGACTATGCCGCGGCCGATTCCGGACGGAGAGTCCGCCCGCATGAGCCGCCAGCCGCCTCTCGGCTCGTGGTCAACGTCCATGTACGGCGTGCCTCCCATGACCGCCACCGCGGCGCGGTCGTCCCACTCGGCGTTCAGCCAGTCGCCGAAGTTGCGGCGCTTCAGGACCGGCAGCTGCAGCAGGCGGAACTCCTCGACAGGGGGGACGTCCATGTTCCAGTGGTAGTACTGGCGCTCCTGCACGGTGTTGGAGATGAATCGCACGATTTCGAATGCGGCGTAGCCGTCCCTCTCCAGCACGCGGACCTCCGCCTCGTACGGCGCGGTGTCGAAGCCTATGCGCAGGATGTCGCCGCTGCGGCGAATCCGGTTCGCCGGGTAGGTGGTGCGCTTGGCCATCTGCACGAGCCTGGTCTCGTTGTTGAACGGGCGCTTCTGGGTGGCGGCAAAGACCGGGAGGGACGCCTCGCGGTAGACGCATTCCTCG
Source organism: Kiritimatiellia bacterium (assembly GCA_017405115.1). The sequence goes on along the minus strand of JAFRBA010000056.1, from coordinate 16,576 downwards.
CCAGTGGCCTTTACTACGAGCGAACGCGCCGTGGCGTCCGGGTTTATGACCAGCCTGAACGCCTTCGTCTCCACCACGACAGGCGTCTTGCCGTCGAATTCCGACGGAAGCATCTCTACGCCGGCCGGCGCTCCGCCGCGCGCGGACGCGGCGCAGAGCAGCAGTGCGCATGCCGCGAGCTTCATGACGCGGTGTATCTTCTGTCCAGCACGGTCTCGCCCTCGGCGTTCACGAACTTTACGTCGACGGCGCGGCCTTTGACCGTGAACCTGCCCACAGTCGGGCGGAACTCCGGAGTCTTGTCGTGCAGAAGCGGCCCTCCACCCGCCACGATCGGATAGTTCCTGAGTTCGGGGAAGCGCTTTCGCGTGTAGAACGGGTCGCCGTATGTGCAGTTGTGTATGTGCGCGACAACCATCAACGTGACGTTCGCGCCGTTCAGGAAGTCAAAGAACCTGTCCAGGCGCGGGGCGCGCAAGTTCCGCCACCACTTCTTCTCGTTGTTCGCATAGGGGAACCACGGCGGGATGTGCGAGAACACTATGCGAACGCCGGCCTTCTTCCATGCGTCGGACGCAAACTCGCGCTCGAAGAAGGCGTGCTGGACGTCAAGGTAGTGGTCGAAGTCCACAAGGCCGGAGTAGGCTGGGTGGTCGTCCGCCTTGTCCTCTCCGGAGTCGATGAAAGCGACTCGCGCCGGACCGAGCGTCGCCGCGCCGTAGAAGTGCCCGTCTTGAAGCGCGAGGTAGTTCCGCAGATGACGGGAGAGCGGCCCCCTCGTCTCATGGTTCCCGCGGAGGTACCAGCACGGTGCGCGCGTATGGGCGCACACGTCCGCCATCGGGGAGAGCAGCTTGTCCACCACAAGCTGTTCGCTGCGCACGCTATCGAGGATGTCGCCGTTGAACACCGTGAACGACACCGGGTCCTTCACATGGCGCATGAGCGCGGGATAGTCGTCGAGCATCTCGTGCGTGTCGTTCAGCATCAGGATCGACACGCTGCCGTCGGCGCGCACCGCGGCGTCCATCGAGCCTTCGAGCACTGCGTCCTCGCCGCCGTACGTCACATGGTAGCCCGCGAGCTCCGCTATCGGGCGCGAGTGGACGCGGTAGACGAGCGGCTTGCGGGGATCGTAGCCGGCGTCCACGATGGCGCGGTGCACTGTCGAGCCGGCGTCGCGGAGCCCGTCGGTCTCCGTCCACGCCTTCGTCCACGTCGCTCCGCCGTCCTGCGACCACTCGATCCAGCCCGTCGCGGGGACGGACGTCATCCACACCACGCCGAACCGGTCGTCGCCAAGCATCTGCACGTGGGGACGGGCGCGGAAGAACGGAGCGTCCGCGCCGGCATCCGCCGCCGCGGGCGGCGCCCCCTTCGCCGCAGTGGCCGCGAACGCGGTGCCGGCGAGTCCGAGGAACTCTCGTCTGTTCATGCCTGCATCCCCCGCTACAGGTCCCGGGTCGCGAACTTTCCGTCGCTGTTCGGAATCTCGATCTCGTATATCTCGAGATCCGCGCGCTGGCCGTTCTTTCCGGGGAAGTCGAGCCTCACGCGGTCGAGTGCGTACGACTCGGCGAAGCGCAAGGTGACCAGGTATTTCTCCTTCCTGACGTCGGCGGGCGTGAGCGCCTCCCATTTGCCGTCCTTCCAGACAGACACGATGGTGCTCTCGATGAGGCCGTAGCCGTGCACGCGCAGCGAGCGCATCTTCGGCCTGAATCCGTTCTTGAACTTCAGCTCGATGAAGCAGTCGTTCTTCCAGCTAGACGAGCGTCCTAGCTGCGTGTACATTCCGTCGAACACCTTGGACCACGTCCCGCAGAAGCTGCCGACGAAGTTGGACTCGAAGTCGATGTCGAGGCAGCGCTCGAACAGCTGGTTGTCGCGGTGGTTGCGGTCCCATTCCTCTGCGATGGCGAGGTTGCGGACCTGCGAAATAGGCCTCAGCCCCGCATCGTACGGCTTCGTCGTCGCTATTATGACTTCGAGCGGGTTGAGCTGCACGGTCTCGCCGCCCTTGAAGCGCCTAGACCCGCGGAACTCCATGAACTCCCCGCCGAAGCCGTCGAGCTTGATCTCGGCCAGCGTCGGCATCTTGTTCACCACCACGAACATCTCGGCCTCCGGCAGCACGTAGTGGGAGCCTTCGACGTTGTCAGTCTTGGAGAACGTCGTGCGCTTGCCGAGGAGGATGAAGTCCTCGAGGGCGTGGAACGACTCGAAGATGCATATCGTGCCGTGCCAGAGGCTCGGACGGTCCGCGAGGTCGTGCCCGGCGTACGGCCAGAGAGTCTTCCCGCCGCGCATCATGGCCGCCCACGTGCAGAGGCGGTACTCGTCGAACGTCGGGTAGTCCTCGTTAAGCGAGTTCATGCGGTAGGCGAAGCAGGTAGGCAGGTAGCCGATCACCTTGTCCGGCCTGTCCCAGGCGCAGAAGGCGTCGAGGTAGTCGCCCATCTTCCACGGCGGGGTGCCGTAGGTGCGCCTGCCGTCAGGCCAGTTGTACGGCGCGAGGTAGGGATGCGTCTCGAAGAGGTCGGCGCACTCTATGTACTTCCTGCCGCCGCGCGAGGCGATGAACATCACGTGGTACGGGTCGCGCTCCGCGACGTGGTCGTAGACGTGCCGCAGGAATATCGTCGAAAACTGGAAGCACTCGGGCTCGTCCGCTATGTACCAGCCCAGGAATTCGTCGTCCTTCGCCTTTTCGATCATCTCGTCGACTTTCGCGAAGAACTCCTTGCTCGGCATCACGTCCTGCTTCGCCGCGCCGCCGTCCATGCCCTTGATGACGCGGCCGGGGTGGAGATTGTACATCTTGTCGAACTGCGGGGTGGAGAGGTGCTTCATCTCGCGCTCGTACATCTCGTCCACCTTGTGGCCGCTGCGGTAGCCGAGCGAGTAGATGTTGCGGCGCAGGACCGGCTTGCCGTCCTGGACGAGATGCCCGTTCTCGACCCACGTCATCATGTGCCCGCTCGGAGCAAGCCTGCGCACGGGAAGGCGCAGCTCGTTCTTCGGCGTCTTCACGGTCAGCGTCGCGTCGCCAATCTGAAAGCCCTTCGTGTCGAAGTCAATCGAGCCGGACCCGGTTATGGTCGCCTTGCGCGTCGGGAAGCCGGGGCCTTCGAGCACGACCTCTCCCGTCACGCCATCCTCCAGCGTGATCCTGCCCGCAACGCGGTCGGGGTTCTGCCCCGGGTAGAAGTTGTTGCGGTACTGCGGCGAGGTGAGCTTGACGCGAATCGGCTGGTAGTCGATGACGATGGGATAGCCGCGTTCGAAGCGCTTGCCGTCGGCCTTGCGCGTAAACACTATCTGCGTCTGGTGGCGTCCGTTGGCGGGGAACGCGGCGCTGGCGACGACCTCATTGCGGCCCTTGTCCAGCGTCACGTCGAATCCATTGCCGTTGCCGACCTTGACCGAGTACGCACCCGGGGTCAGGGTGTAGGCCGTGAGGTGGACCTTCGCCCCTATGCCGCCGTCAACCGCCCCGGTGACTTCGGGATGCACGGCGAGCACGGCGAAGTCGTCCTCCGCCTTGCGCATCGGGAAGCCGCCCATCGTGCCGAAGTTCTTGGGTTCGTTGAAGCCCCGCGTCATCTGCGACCACGTCGCGCCTTCGTACGGATCGGACATGGACCGCGTCACGTTCACGCGCCACGTCGTGCTCCAGTTCTCGTTGCGCGTCAGGTAGAGCGACGAGAGCGGAATCGCCACCTCCACGGTCCAGGCGTCCTTCTCCCCGAAATAGAACGCATGGCTCCATTCCGGGGCGTACGGATCGGGATGGATCGCGCCGCCCTCGCTGGCGAACTCGGAGTACCGCTGGTCGATCGATCGCGACGCGACTGCGAACTGGTAGTGGTCGAAGTGGTTGCCTGTCGGCGCAATGAATATCTCCACCGGGTCGCAGCCCCATATCATCCTGCCGGGGTTCTTCCCGTCGTACCGCGACATGTCTTTCTCGTAGCCGCGCATGGCGAAGTAGAGCGTGTGGTCGTCGTAGACGAACGCGAACTCCGTCTTGCGCGTGAGCGGGCCCTTGTCCCGCTGCACCAGGACGCGCCGCATATCCGTCTCCCACTGGGCGTTCTTCCACGCCTGTTCGTCGAGCCTGCCGTCCACCTTTATCGGAGACGTCGCGCGAACGGCGTCGGCGACGGCCGTGGCCGCACATATCGCCGCGGCAGCCGCGACGGTCAACCTGAGTTTTTTCATCTTCGCTTGCATTTATCCCTCCTTACTTTCTTCCTTTTTCTTACTTTTTCTTTTCCCCTTCCCCAAACCCCCTCGGGAAGTTGGAGAGCACCGGGCGCTTGAGCGCGCCGCCTAGCGGCTGCACTCTCACGTACACCTCGCGTTTCTTGGCGAAGTCACACGTGGCGACCTTCAGCTCCGCCCCCCAGGCCCGTCCCTCGCCGTCGAGCTGCCGCAGCTCGATTCCGCTCTGGCCGTTCACCCTGAATGGCCTGAGGTCGCCAGTGCCTGCCGCGCGCAGAATCTCCGCCGCCACGTCCTCGCACGGCGACGCGAACACGGCCCTGATGCTGAGCGTGTCGCCGCCCGTCACCGGGCCTTCGCCGCCGCCGCACTCCAGCTCCACGCGGTTGGCCGGCTCGCTCATCATCGCGATGCCGTTGTAGTCGCAGACGACGCCGTAGTGCCAGAAGTTCACGCGGTCGCGCCCCTTGCCTGGATACGGTTTGCGCAGACGTATCGTGTATATTCCCGGTTGCGGATGCGTCACCGTGCCGCAGAGAAGGTCCTGGGCCGTCGTCGTCATGATCCATGCGCGGTACTGCCTGCCCGGCTTGTCGCGGAAGCCCGCGACGTCGGCCACGACCCAGCGGCACGACGGATCCACGTCTACGCCGAAGCCCCCCTTCTCTCCCGACGAGAAGGCTTCCTTCCTCCACTTGACGCCCTTGTCCTCCGCCGGCGGCGGCGCCGCATTCGCGGTCTCGGCCGCCTCTTTCTCCCTCGGCAGCTCGATCTCGTAGATCTCGACTTGGTTCCTCTGCCCCGGCTTCGCCGGGAAGTCGATCCGCATCTTCACGGTAGAGACGACCTCCCCGAAGTCGTACTCGCTCATGTATTCCTCGTGCCTCGCCGAGACCGGCCTCAGCTTCAGCCATCCGCCGCGCTTCCGGACCGACACCTCCGCCTTGCTTATCATACCGTAGCCGTGCAGCCGCAGCCTGCGGAACGCCGGGGTGAACTTCGGGAACGACAGCGACACGTACGAGTTCGTCAGCCACTGCTTCCCGCGCGCGAACTGGTCGTACATGCCGTCGAAGAGCTTGTAGGAGCCGCCGCCCAGGTTGCCGTCGAGGTTCGTGTCGAGCACTATGTCGTCCTGCCGCTCCAGGAGCTGGTTGTCGCGGCTCCTGCGCTCGGCCTCCGCGGCGTCGATCCTGGCGGACACGTCTTCCAGCGGCTCGAGCCCGGCGTCGTGGCCCTTCGTTGTCGCCACGAGGGTTTCAAGGGGGTCCAGCGTTATCGGCTTCATCTCGCGGCCGAACACAAGCCCGGTCTCGAAGCGCCGCGAGCCGCGAAACTCGCGGAAGCGGCCCCTTACGCCGACGGGATTCACCGTCACGTTTGTAGTCGTGAAGTTGACGGCGACCATCATCTTCTCGTCGCCGAGCTCGTAGAGAACGCCCTCGCACTCGCGCGACCTGCAGAACGTGGTGCGCTTGCCGAGAAGCACAATGTCCTCAAGCGCCTCGAACGACTGGAAGATGTACTGCGTTCCGATGTAGAGCGCCGGACGGTCGGCAATGTCGTGGTAGGCGTATGGCCAAAGCGACTTCCCACCGCGCATCATCGCCGCCCAAGTGCAGAGCACGTACTCCTTGAACGTCGGATAGTCCTCCGCCGTCGTCGACCACCGGTACGCAAAGCACGTGGGAAGGTAGCCGATGCACTTGTCGGGACGGTCCGACGCCTCGAACGCGTCGATGTAGTCGCCCATCTTCCACGGGGGCGTGTTGTAGACCCGCGAGCCGTCCGGCATGTTCCGGGCGGAGAGATACGGATGGGTCTCCGCCCAGTCCACGCAGTCTATGTACGTCTTGCCGCCGCGGGAGGCCGTGAAGCACGGGTGGTACGGGTCCGCCTCCTTCATGTACTCGTAGATGTGGCGCAGGTAGACGGGGGATATGCCGAAGCACTCCGGCTCGTCGCAGATGTAGTAGGCGGCGAAGTCCTTGCCGCGGTTCTTGGCGATCGTAGCGTCAAGCTTCTCGAAGTACTCCCTGCACGGCTTCACGTCGCGGCGCGCCTCGCGCTCCACGATGCCGGGCACAAGGCGGTACGGGGCGATCTCGACGGTGTCCCTGAACTCGGGCGTTATGTGGAAGAGCTCCTTCGCGTCGTGTTCGAAGTACCGCTTGTTCAGCTTCACTCCGCCCCTATAGCTCTCGGAGTATATGTTCCGCCGCAGGACGCGGCGCCCGTCGACGACGAGATGGCCGTTCTCGATCCAGACCATCCTGTGGCCCGTGGGCGGCAGCCTGCGGATCCTCGTGCGCCTTTCGCCGGCGGTCGTCCTGACGGTCAGCCACGCGTCACCCTCCCCGAAGCCTCGCGTGTCGAAGGAGAACTCGCCGCCCTTCCCCGCGATCCGCGCGCGCCGCGCCGGGAACCCTGGGCCCTCCAGCGTCAGTTCGGCATCGCCACCGTCGCGTATGTCGACGCGGCCCGCCACGCGGTCGGCGTTCTGGCCAGGGTAGAAGTTGTTCCTGTACTGCGGAAGCGAGAGCTTCACCGACACTGGCTCGAACTCGATGCGCACGGGATAGTCGCGAGCAAGCACCTTCCCCGTCTTCAAGTGGGTGAACGCGATGTGCGTGCTGTACAACCCGTTCGACGGGTATTCGCAGGGCACGACCACGCGGTTGTCCCCGTTGCCGAGCGTGACCTTCTCGGGCTTCCCCCACGACGACACGGATACGGAGTAGTCGCCCGGGATCCCGGGCTTGACGGAAAGCGTGAGCCTTCCCCTGATCATGCCGTTAGCCTGGCGCGAGTCCATGTCCGGCCAGGCGCTCCGCGTCAGCAGGTCGCACACGACGTCGCGCATCGGGAAGCCGCCCGCCTTGGCGAACGCCTTCGGGTTTATGCGGACGTTCTCCTGGCGTCCGCGCGCGAAGTCCACGAGCCAAGTGCCGGACCACTCGCCGTTGCGCGTCATGTAGAACGCCGAATACGGAATGGCGAACTCGGCGGAGACCTTGCCGCCGACGGACGACGACGCATGGCGCCAGACAGGCGAATAGGGGTCCGGCTCTATCGCGCCGTCCTCGCTATAGAAGCGAGCACGGAACGCACGCCCACCGTCCGCCACGGCGAAGCGGTAGAAGCTGAACGTGCGCCCGGACGGCGAAAGGCACACCTCCGCGCCCGTGGCGCAGTCCCTTATCGCGACATACACCTCGTCGTCGCCGGGCACGACGGCAAAACCGTCCTTCCACTCGGCGGACTCCCATATCCCGTCGTTGACGATTCCGTCAATATTGGGAGGCGCGGCGAAGAGCCCAAAGGCGGCCGAGAAGGCGGACACGCCAGCCGCAATACGCGCAATGGAGAATGACGACTTCGTTTTCATCGCCGCAGATTATATCAAAACCCATTTCGTCGCGCACATTGAGATTATGTCATTTTACAGATGCAAAATATCATGATCCATGGTCAGAACCCTATCGGCGGCAGCCGGCGTTCTTCCAGGCCCACTCGCGAGCCAGCTTGACTGCGGGGAAGTCGCGGTTGCATATCGCGGTGACGAAGAACACCACGCCCTCGATTTCCCTCGACTTCCACTTCTCCAGCGCGAAGTCGAGCTGCATCTTCATCTCGTCGGCGGTCATCTCCCGCTTGGTTCCGAAGTCCCACATGTACAGTCCTAGATATATCTTCTTGTCGGGCGCGAAGCGCCGCAGCGCGGCAAGCGTCTCCGGCTGCCTCGCGATGTCCTTCGCCTGCCACGTCCAGAGCTGGACTGCGTCGAAGCTGTCGTAGTACGGACGCATCTCCTCTACGCTTTCACCAAGGTTCGGGTCCTTCCTGAAGAAGAAGTCGTACGCGACGAGATGCAGTTCGAGCGGACGCTCCAGCGCCTTGGCGCGGCGGCGTATCTCCTTCAGCTCCTCCGGCGTGAACGCCGCCTTGGTGTATGTTACGAAGAAGTCGTCGAACAAAAGGCCGGTCAGGTTCGGCATCTCCTTCGAGATCACGATCGTGTTGTCCACAAGCCCGTGGTGGAACGCAGGGTCCTTGCGGTTGGTGGTCACGTTGAACATCACTCGCTCGAGCCCTGCGAACGAGTCGCGCAGCTTCCTCTCGGGCGTGCCGAACATCGCACAGCAGAGCTTCGGGACTCCGAAGTCGATGCAGCCGCGCACCTGGTGGTAGTACTCGGCCGCCGGAGGAAGGCCCCACTTGTTCCCCTGGCCGTCCACAAGCCCCGTCTCATGCCCGTACATCCAGTAGCATTCGCGCAGCGTCTCCGCCTGTGCGAACGGCGCACACATGGCGAACGCACACGCCGCAAGAGTTGCAGCATTCCTCATTTCACGCCTCCCTTACCTAAACAACAACATGAAGCCCCGCTTCGGCGGCTTGACGGTCAGCACGATGCTGCGGCTGTCCGTGCCGACGGAGAACTCGCAGCCTTCCGGCGCGACGGCGTTCGAGTCGGCTATGACTGTGCCGGCGTTGAGCGTCGTCGTCGCCTGGACGAGCGTTACGCTCGTCTTTGACGTCAGAGACTCGCGGAACTCTTCCACGTTCGGCACCAAGACCGCCTTTCCCAGGTCAAAACGGAACACTGGAGCCTGCATGGGCACGTGCCCTTCGCGGTACCCGCCGGAGGGGATGTCGAACTCGATGCGCAAGTTCGAGCGCAGCGTTATCGCTCCCGCAGACTCGATGAGCGGCGAATCGCCCTGAAGCGTCACGACGTTGTTCGTTCCCCTGTAGCCGTAGTTCTCGGCAATGTACGACAGTATGACGCCGGCATTGTTCCAGGCTGTGTCTGTCTTCGTTGCGCGCACCGTTCCGTTGGAGACGACCATTCTGTCGCCGTCGCCCGTCAGGAGCACCTGAAAGGCCGAAAGCTCCGCTCTGTCGCCGACGAAAAGCTTGTCCCCGTGGTACACGAACGGACCGTTATTGCTGTCCTTCGCCCCTGCTGTAAAAGTGTACTGGCCAAAGTGATCGAAGTCGATCTTTCCGCCGTTTACGACGCGTATCTCGTTCTCGACGCCGTCCCCGATGCGGAAGTTGTTCCTGGAGTTCCACGTCGCACCGTCGATTTCAAGCACGTTTCTCGCGCCGCAGCCCAAATCCACATTGACATTGTCGATCTTAGCCGACGCCCGCGTGACAAGCGCCTTGAAGTTGTCGGAGATAGACACGACCGAGTCCGCGCCGACGAACCTCATCACATTGTCCGTGCAGTTCGATCCATACAGCGTCATCATGCTTTTGCAGGTGAAGTTGGCGTTGCTGACCTCGAATACGTTGTTCGACGAGCCCGACGTCTGGTATGCACAGCCGAAGTACAGGTTGTCCACGGTCAGCGTGGCACCATCGGCGATGCAAACCGTATTGCCGTGGGTAGAGGGGTACTGCGGGGATGTTACGTTGTTGAACGACCCGACGCTGAGCATAGCGCAAACGAGACTTGCATCGTTGGAGACGAGCAGGTGGCAGTCTGCGGAGTATCTGCCGTTTGCGAGACTGACGCCCTTGCCGGTGGCGTCGTACGTCGCCCCGTTGAGTATTTCAAGGCCTATGTCCTGCTGGCCGGATCCGATGGTCGTTCCGCCAGCCGTGGTAATGGACGAACCCGCGCCGTCGACGCGGATGCGCAATCCGAGCGGGGCGTTCTCCGTATTGCCGCTGTCCGTGCCCACTGCATTGCCCACGGTGATGGTCGAACCGTCCGTCACTTCCAGCGAAGCCCTCGACGCGCCGCCGTATCCAGTCAGGTAGAGATTCTTCACAGACAGCGACGCCCCGTTGGTGAGGATGGTCCGCGAATCATGGTCGCCTGACCGCCCGGCGCAGTAGAAAGTGAGCCCGCTGCCCGTGACAGTCGTTCCGTCGAGCGTAAAGCAGTGCCACGGACCGTTGCTGCCGTCTTGATTGAACTTGGGATCTGCGCCCGTGAAGTTCCACGTTCCTCCTCTCAGGGTCGCGGACGACACCTCCGTCGCACTGTTCGGCGACCAGAAGGACATGACATTGCTGCCCGACCCGGTCAGCGTCACGGCATACGCCGCGCCGAGTCCGTTCGTGAGGTCGAAGACATAGTCGCCCGTCGCGGCCGTCGAGCCTATCTTGAACGACGGATACGTCACGTCGCCGCTCGCCGTGTAGACGCCTGGAAAGTCGACGACTGCCGCCGAACCGCCAGTCGGGAAGTCCGCCGCGACAGACGGCGATGCAGACGAGCAGACAACCAAGACGACAAAAGACGCCTTCAATGTTCTACGGTTTTTCATGCGTTGCATTCCTCCTCGCTAGTTGTTTCACCACCACTCCACTTTCAACTCCCCGCTCATGCCCTTCCTGCGCAGCCGAAGAGCTCCATCTTCTCCTCGACGAGGGCGCGTATCGCCGCGACGCGGCAGTTGCGGACGTCGAGATACGTCTTGCCTGCGGCGAACGCCTCCTTGGCGGCCTTGTCGGCGGCGATGGAGAGGTCGGTGAAGTAGTTGACCTTGGCGATCCCCTCACGGACAGTCGCCTTGAAGTCGTCCACGGAAAGCCCGCTCCCGCCGTGCAGGACGAGCGGGCAGTCAGTGGCCTTGCGGATTTCCGCGAGGCGCGCGATGTTGAGGTTCGGCTTCGACTTGTAGACGCCGTGCACCGTGCCTATGGCGACGGCAAGGGCGTCCACGCCGCTCTCGGCGCAGAAGCGCGCGGCGTCCGCCGCGGTCGTGCAGTCGTCGCAGTCGCCCTCCTCGCTCGCCTCGGCGGCCGAGAGCCCGTGGCGGCCGACATGCCCCACCTCGCCCTCGACGGTGATCCCCATCGCGTGGGCGAACTTCACCATCTCGGCGGTCTCGGAGATGTTGGTCTCGAAGTCCTTCATCGAGGCGTCGTACATGATCGACGTGTAGCCGAGCTGCATGGCCTCCACGCAGCAGGAGAACGAGTAGCCGTGGTCGAAGTGCAGGCACACCGGAACCTTGGCGCGCCGCGCCGCCGCGACCTGCGCCGCAGCCGTGTGGGCGAGCGAGCCATAGGGAAGCTGCACTTCGGCGGGACCTATGATCACCGGGGCGTTCTTCGCCTCCGCCGCCTCGATGACACCCTGCATCATGTCCAGGTCGGGCGTGTTGAAAAGTCCTACGGCGTAGTGGCCGCTCTGGGCCGCCGCAAGCATCTCCTTCATGTTTACCAGCATTTACTCTCTCCTTCCTTTTCCTTCTTACTTCTTCCCTGTTCCCTGTTTCCTGTTCCCTGTTCCCTCAGTAGTTGTCCGCCTTCTCCCCCCACGCGCAGGCGAAGAGCAGCAGGCCCGCGACCGACGCGGCGGCGAGGACATATAGAACCGAAAGCCATCCGTAGTGCTGAGCAAGATAGCCGATCCCCCAGCCCGACACTATGGTCGAAAGATACCCCCATATGCCCGTAAGCCCGCAGGCAACAGCCGCCGTGCGGCGCGTGGCGAGGTTGACCGCCGCGATGCCCACCAATGCCTGAGGACCATAGATGAAGAAGCCCGCGAGCACAAGAAGCGATGCCGAGAGCCACAGCGGAGCCGTCGACGGCAGCAGGCAGAATGCCCCCACGGACAGGGCGGTGAGGCCCATCCCGATGACGCACGTGCGTGGAGTCCGCCCGGCCAGGAACCTGTCCGACGCCCACCCCGCGACGATCGTGCCGAGGATGCCCGCGATCTCGAAGGCCGCGACAAGCCAGCTCGCCTGGACTATCGTAAGCCCCTTGTGCTCCTTCAGCATCGTCGGCCCCCAGTCGAGAATGCCGTACCGCACCAGGTAGACGAAGAAGTTCGCAAGCGCGATGAACCATATCGCCGGATTGCGGAATACGCACTTCATGAGCAGTGCGCGGTATTCCGGCCCCTTCAGCTCGGTCTTCTCCCGAACCTCGCGCTCGCCAAGCTCGGGAAGCCCGACGGACGACGGCGTGTCGCGTATCGCAAGCCACGTGAACGCCGCGAAGCCAAGCGCGAGCGCGGCCGGCACGAAGAAGCACAACCGCCAGCCAAAGGCAACCAGCCAGCCGCAGAGGACGACCACCAGGCTGGCGCCAATCGAATGAGACGCGTTCCAGACGCTCATCTTCGTGGCCAGCTCCTTGGGCGGTATCCAGTGCGACAGCAGACGTATGCACGGCGGCTGCCCCATGCCCTGCGTCCACCCGTTCAGCACCCAGGCGATCCCAAGACAGACGGCGAGCGACGAGCAGCCGAAGGCGAAGTTCATGATCGCCGACAGCACAAGGCCGGTCACCATGAAGATCCGGGCGTTCACCCGGTCGGCGACAAAGCCGTTGACAAAACGCGAAATCCCGTAGAGAAGGCCGTGCAGAGTGAGGAAAAGGCCGAGGTCGGACTTGGATATCCCGAGGTCGGACTCAATGTACGGCAAAGCCACGGACAGGTTCTTCCTTATGAGGTAGAACGCCGCGTAGCCGAGCATGCTGCACACTAGCGTGCGCATCTGCCAACGCCTGAAACTCGTAGTATCCGTCACTGCATCGATCATTATACCATAACAGGCGGGACTACAAGGAAACAGATAATATCATTTCGCCATTGCAGAATATCACGTTTCATGGTAAACTACGCACCGATGAACAAAAAGTCGAAGCACGTACTCGTGATGATGCAGCCCATGAGCGACCTCAGGTTCGCGGGCATCGCTCGCTTTGCCCAGTCGCACGGATGGTTCCTGACGGTGGAAGAGCGGTTTGCGTACGGAGCAAACCTCTGGCGCGGCGACGGGGCGCTCGTCACGCTCAGGGACGACGCCCGGATGCTGGAGGCCGTGCGGTCGCTTCGCAGAAGAGGCATCCCCGTGGTGGACATGGTCGTCAACATGCCGAACGTCGCCATGCCTCGCGTCGCGAACGACCACGAGGCCGTCGGGCGAATGGCCGCAAAGCACTTCACGGAAAGGAACTTCCGACAGGTCGCCTGGTTCTCGACTGGAACCGGCCACGTACACGACCTTCGCCGATTCGCGCTGGAAAAGACCCTGGCCGGCCACGCGACCGTGTACGACTGGACCTACAACCGCAGATGCAACTGGCAGAACTTCCTCGAATGGCTTAAGGGCAAGCTCTCCAAGACCATACTGCCGCTAGGGGTGCTGGCCTACGACGAGTCCGACGCCGCAAGGTTTCTCAACGCATGCCTTGACACAGGCTATTCCATACCGGAAGACGTATCCATCCTGGCCATCGGAAACGACTTCCGGCTCTGCGAGCGACAGCCCATCCCGATCTCCAACATCGAGCAGAACATGGAGCGCGGAGGATTCGCGGCCGCCGCCTTGCTGGATCGCCTGATGAACGGGGGAAAGGCCCCGAAAAAAGCGATCCTGATCCAGCCCACGGGCATAATCCCCCGCAAGTCGACAGACCTGCTCGCCGCCTCGGACCCGCGCTGCCGCGAAGCCCTCAAGTTCATCGCCGACAACCTCTCGCGCCCATTCGGCGCACAGGAGATCACGCAGGCGCTCGGAATCAAGCGCAATGTGCTCGACGAGCTGTTCAGAAAGGAGATAAAGACGTCGGTGGGAGCCGAAATCAAGCGGCAGCGCATCGAGCGCGTGAAGAAACTCCTGGAGGACACCGACATCCCTCTCGACGGCATCGCCGCGATGACGGGTTTCTGCAACGCAGCCTATCTCGTCGCGACGTTCCGCAGGCAGGTCGGAACCACGCCCGCGGCATGGCGACGAAGGCAGAGCTGAAATCAACCAATCGGCGATTAGCCGACAGGGCGGCGTCAGCGGACCGCAGGGCTGAGGTAGAGGGGCAGTGGCTCGGGACGCAGGACCGCGGGGTTCGCCTCGGCGAAGCGCCTGAGTCCGTCGGATGTCGGCGTCCGCCCTCCAACGTAGCGGCTTCCGAACAGGCCGCGCAGCAGTTCGTCGATCCTGTCGGCGTCGGGCGTCGTCACCATGTGGCCGGCGGGAACCGCCGAAGAGAGTCCGTCCAAGGCGACCTGGAACACTTCGCGCTCCATGCGGAATCCGTCGAACAGCGCGATCCAGAACCGTCCGCGGCGGGCGTCCCCGACGACCGCCAGCGGCCCTTCGCCGGCTAGAGCGCAGGCCGAGGGAAGCCCGAGCACCTCGCAGGACGGGCGGCCCAGCGCGTAGCCCTGCGCGAACGCCAGCGCCGAGCGGATTCCCGCAAACGACCCCGGCCCCGTGCCTACGACGATTCGGTCGACGCCGTCGAGGTCAAGCGACTCGACCCAGTCGCCGCGGCTGTCGTCTCGGACCGATCGGTCGATGTAAAGTGTGCTCATCGGCTCTCCTTTGCCGTGTAGTACCGCTCCTGCCCGTATGGGAAGCTCGATGGGACGTAGCCCCCCACGCGCGAACGCATCAGCGAATGGCTCTTATTGAAGTGGGTGAATATCCACGGACAGTCCTCGCGCACTATCTCCTGGCACCTTCTCCAGTGCTCGTTGCGCGACTCCTCGTCCGCCGCGTTAAGGGCGGCGTCGTATTCGCGGTCGAACTCCGGGTTCGAATAGTTGGAGTGGTTCGGCCCAGGGCTCGAGTTGCGCGAGCAGAACAGCTGCAGGAAGTTCTGCGCGTCGGGGTAGTCGGCGACCCACCCTATCCGGTACATCTGCACATGTCCCTCGTTCACCGCCTTCAGAAAGGCGTCCCACGTGAAGTACTGCAGCTCAAGCTTGATGCCGACGCGGTCGTAGAACGCCGCCATAAGTTCGCCCGCCTCGCGGCTCTCCTGCGTCGGGCGCCCGATCGTGAGCGTCAGCACGAGGCGGCGTCCCGTGGCCGGATCCACGCCGCCAGGGTAGCCGGCCTCCGACAGCAGGCGCTTCGCCAGGTCAGGGTCGTAGCCGTAGCGGAACGGGGTCTCGACCTTGCCCGCGACGCCTGGCGGAACGGGGCCGTCGCAAGGGCGTATGCGGCCGTTGTAGAACCTCTCCCATGCTGGGTAGTCGAAGGCCGCGTTGAGCGCCTGCCTCAGGCGCTTGTTCCCGCCAAGCACCTTGTCGCGCATGTTTATGCCGACGTACAGGACGTCCAGCGAAGAAGTCGTGTGCAGTCGCACCCCGAGGGCGGACAGCTCCGGCAGGAGCCGCCCGTCCGCGCCGACGACGGAATCCCAGTTGTCGCGCGAAACCTCCCCGAGGAAGTCGATCTCGCCCTTCAGGAACATCAGCCACTGCGTGCTCATGTCGTCTATCACGAGGTAGCGTATCCTGTCGAATCCGCCGGGGGATGGATGCCTCCGCTCGAACACCATCTCGTGGTTCTTTCTCCACGACGCGAGGCGGTATGGCCCGGTGCCCTCCCCGCCCTCTCCGACCACGGCCGCCGGCGCCATCGCCATAAGCCACGGGAAGTAGTGCGTGCGCCGCCGCAGCCGTATCTCGACCGTCTGCGCGTCCTTCTCCCGCACGGACTCGATCTCCTTCGTCATCCATGCGTTCGGCGAGGTGAGCGCCGGGTCGGCGAGCCGCTTGAGCGAAGCGACAACCGCCCTTGCGGGGCCGTGCAGCGCGCGGAATTCGTACACGAGGCCGTCGTCGCCGATCTTGGGAAGGTCACAGTATCCGGGCGCCAGCCGATAGGGGCGGGCCCGGTAGTCTACCGAGAGGGGCGACTCGAACACCAGCATGATCGCGTGCGAGTCGTATATGCTCTGCGCCATCGGCGGGTCCATCGTGGAGACGCGCTCCATCGGACGCGAGAAGACCGCGGCGACGACCGCCGCCGAAGCTACGAGGATTCCGCTAGGCATGGATCTCCAGCCGCAGGTTTATCCGCTTTGGGGCGCCGGGAAGCCTCGCCAGCCGCGCGGCGACCGCCCGAAGCTTCGGACGCACCATGTACGACGTCGCCGCATTGCGCACATAGACGAATATCTTGCCGTCCTCGTACCTGCCGGGCGTGGCCGGCAGCGTTGGGAAGAGAGACTTCCAGTCGTCGACAAGGGAGTCGAAGAACGGATTGTGCTCGGTCAGCATGTCCTTGACCGCCGCGTCCACGGCGGACGCGAAAGTCTCGTGGCGCCCTCGCTTTTCGGGGTCCAGCGGCTGCCAGTTCACTCCGTTCTCGAACGCCATGTCCCCACTCGCCCGGCTACTTGGCCTTCATCTGCAGCCATGCTTCTATGAACGGCTGGATGTGCCCGTCCATCACGCCGTTCACGTCGCTTGTCTCATACTCGGTGCGGAGGTCCTTGACCATCGTGTACGGGCAGAACACGTAGCTGCGGATCTGGCTGCCCCAGCCGTTCTCGCTCTTCGCGCCGTAGAAGCGGTCCATCTCCGCCCGCTTCTGGTCCTCGTAGTACTCGTAGAGCTGGGCGCGAAGCATGT
>JAFRBA010000055.1 GCA_017405115.1 Kiritimatiellia bacterium | reverse complement strand
CGGCGCGATCCTCGTCGTCTCCGCCGTCGACGGCCCGATGCCCCAGACGCGCGAGCACGTGCTTCTCGCCCGCCAGGTCGGCGTGCCGAAGATCGTGGTGTTCCTGAACAAGTGCGACCTCGTCGACGACGCCGAGATGCTCGACCTCGTCGAGATGGAGGTTCGCGAGCTCCTTTCCAAGTACGAGTACGACGGCGACAACGCCCCGGTCATCCGCGGCGCCGCGTTCCCCGCCACCCAGGCCGCCTCGGCCGACGATGCGGCGTGCAAGTGCATCGACGAGCTCATGGAGGCTCTCGACACGTACATCCCCGAGCCCGTCCGCGAGCTCGACAAGCCGTTCCTGATGCCGATCGAAGACATCTTCTCGATCGAGGGCCGCGGCACGGTCGTCACCGGCCGCGTCGAGCGCGGCGTCGTGAAGGTCGGCGACGAAGTCGAGATCGTCGGTCTCAAGCCGACGGCGAAGACTGCCGTCACGGGCGTCGAGATGTTCCGCAAGCTGCTCGACCAGGGTCAGGCCGGCGACAACATCGGCACGCTTCTGCGCGGCACGAAGAAGGAAGAGGTGCAGCGCGGCCAGGTGCTCGCGAAGCCGGGCTCCATCACCCCGCACACCGAGTTCTCGGGCCAGGTCTACGTCCTGACGAAGGACGAGGGCGGCCGCCACACGGCGTTCATGAAGGGCTATCGTCCCCAGTTCTACATCCGCACGACGGACGTGACGGGCGACATCCAGCTCCCCGAGGGCGTCGAGATGGTCATGCCGGGCGACAACGTGGAGATCACGGTGAAGCTCATCGCCCCGGTTGCGCTCGAGGAGAAGATGCGCTTCGCGATCCGCGAGGGCGGCCGCACTGTCGGCGCCGGAACGGTCTCGAAGGTCATCAAGTAACCTAGGGCTAGTCTTCTGTGAGATGCCCGGCCGGAAGTGGCCGGCCGGGCTTACTCCCCAAAAGACAGAGGAATAACGATGCGAGAACTCGCGATATTGGCCTGCACGGAGTGCAAGAGCAGGAACTACACGACGACCCGGAACAAGAAGACGATGCCGGAGCGTCTGGAGAAGGTGAAGTTCTGCCCCCGTTGCCGCAAGCGCACGCCTCACAAAGAGACGAAGTGAGCGGTCGGCCGCAAATAGGGTAGTAGCACAATGGCAGTGCAGCGGTCTCCAAAACCGCCCATGGGGGTTCGATTCCCTCCTACCCTGCCAACCAAAGACTGAGGAATGAACAGAGATGAGCGTTTTCGCCAAGACTAAGGAATATCTGAGCGGAGTCGGCGCAGAAGCAAAGCGCGTGACCTGGCCGGGCAGGCGTGAATTGTGGGAATCCACGCTCGTGGTCATTGCGTTCATCTTCATTCTCGCCGTCACTACGCTTGCCTGCGACAAGCTGATCGAGGCCTTCGTAAGGATCGTCGCAGGCGCTTGAGGTTCGACATGGAAAAGCAGTGGTTTGTTCTGCACACGCTGACGGGCCAGGAGAAGAAGGCCCATGACTCGATTGTCGCCCGCGTCAGGGTCGACCGCATGGAGGAATATGTCGGCAGGTGCGTAATTCCCACCGAGAAGGTCACTGAGAAGAAGAACGGGAAGAAGCGCACGATGACGAAGCGCATATTCCCGGGCTATGTCCTATGCGAGCTGGCCCTGTACGACGACGCCAAGGGGCCGGACGAGAATGGGAAGAGGGCGGTCTACGAGCGCACGTGGCAGTTTGTGCGCGAGACGCCCGGCGTGATAGGGTTCGTGGGGGGCGACAGGCCCTCGCCGCTCAAGAGGCAGGAAGTGGACGCGATCCTGCTCGACAAGCCGTCGGCAGGGCCGGCGATAGAGCGTCCGAAGGTGAATTTCTCCGTCGATGAGACGGTGAAGATAGTGGATGGCGCGTTCATGGGCTTGACGGGCCAGATCAGCATGGTGGATCCCGACAAGGGCAAGCTCAAGGTCGAAGTTCAGGTCTTCGGCCGCAAGGTCCCTGTCGACGCCGAATACTGGCAGGTCGAGAAGGTCTCCATCGAGGAGACAATCGAGCCGCTCAAGTAGAGGCAGGTTTTGCGGTCCGCGAACACCGGGCAGGATCCCCGGGAGGAGCCGCACGAAGGTAGGAAAGGAAAGGCACAAGATGGCCAAGAAGGTAACTGGAGTCGTCAAGCTCCAGATTCCGGCCGGCGCCGCGAACCCCGCGCCGCCAGTCGGACCGGCCCTGGGCAGCGCTGGCGTGAACATCATGCAGTTCTGCAAGGAGTTCAACGCGAAGACGGCGAAGGACGCCGGTCTCGTGATTCCCGTGATCATCACGGTATACCAGGACCGCAGCTTCTCGCTGCAGTTCAAGTCGCCGCCGGCGGCCACGCTCCTCAAGAAGGAGGCGGGGCTCGCGAAGGGCAGCGGCGTTCCCAACAAGAACAAGGTCGGCAAGGTCACGAAGGCCCAGCTGCTGAAGATTGTCGAGATCAAGAAGGCCGACCTCAACACCGACGACCCCGAGCAGGCCGTCAAGATGATCGCCGGCACGGCGCGCAACATGGGAATCGAGGTGGTCGAATGAGCCGTCACGGTAAGAGGTATTTCAACGCCGCGAAGAAGGCGCCTTCCAAGCCCGTCTCCATCGAGGAGGCCGTGAAGTTCGTGAAGGCCAACCCCGGCGCGAAGTTCGACGAGACCGTCGACGTGTACTTCCGCCTCGGCAAGGAGCTCACCAAGGGCGACACCGCCGTGCGCGGCACGGTCAAGCTGCCCAACGGGTCGGGCAAGACGGTGAAGGTCGCGGTCTTCGCAGGCGGCGACGCCGCCGAGGCCGCCAGGGCCGCCGGCGCCGACTTCGTCGGCCTCGCGGACCTCGTGGAGAAGGTATCCAAGGAGGGCTGGTGCGATTTCGACGTGGCGATTGCCACGGTCGAGGCCATGAAGGACGTGCGCAAGTGCGCGCGCATCCTCGGCCCACGCGGCCTCATGCCGAATCCGAAAACCGGCACGGTGACGGACGACACGGCTACCGCGGTCAAGGAGGCCAAGGGCGGCAAGGTCGATTTCCGCATGGACAAGACCGGAAACGTCGCGGTCGTCGCCGGCAAGCGCAGCTTCGATGCCGACGCGCTCGTCCAGAACATCAAGGCGGTCCTCGCCGCGGTCCTCGCCGCGAAGCCTGCGTCGGTGAAGGGGGTCTTCGTCAAGTCGATGGCCATCTCCTCCACGATGGGCGTCGGCGTTCCCGTGGTTCCCGCGAGCGACGTCGAGTAATCCCGGAGGTAACAGGTCATGAGAATCGAAAAGATTGCCATTCTCGACGAGGTCGTCGCCCGCGTCAATGACTCGGACTACTGCTTCATCGTAAACTACGGCGGCGTCGAAGTCGGCCAGATCGCGAAGTTCCGCGCGGCACTCCGCGCACAGGACAGCCGGCTCCTGGTCGTCAAGAACACCTACCTCGCCAAGGTCGCCAAGGACAAGGGCTGGAGCGAAGAGGTCAACGCGATGTTCGTCGGCCCCACGGCCGTCGTCACCGGCCACGGCGAGCCGACCGCGGTCGCGAAGGCCATCATGGACTTCGTGAACGGCAGCGCGGGCAAGGCGTCCGTCAAGGGCGCCGACTACGACGGCAAGATCGTGGACGCCGCGATGGTCGACGCGCTCTCCAAGGTTCCCGGCAAGGACCAGCTCCGCGCGACGCTGCTCATGCTCCTCAAGGAGCCTGCGACGCGCCTGGCGCGCGTCCTCTCCGAGAAGGCCAAGAAGGAGGGCGGCGCTCCGGCCGAGGCACCCGCAGAGCCGCCGGCGGCGTAAGCAGCCGAAATTCTAGGCTCCTAGACATCTAGAAGCCTAGAATTCTAGAAACCTAGAAATTTCCTTCAGATGAAACACGCTGAAGGTTGAACTAAAAAGGAGAACAAGAAAATGACGAACGAAGAAATCATCAAGGAGCTGTCTGGTAAGACGGTTCTCGAAATCAACGAGCTGGTGAAGGCTCTCGAAGAGGCGTGGGGCGTTTCCGCCGCCGCGGCCGTCGCAGTCGCGGCGCCCGGAGCTGGCGGAGCCGCGGCAGCGGAGGAGAAGACGGAGTTTGACGTCATCCTCAAGTCCGCCGGCGCCAACAAGATCGCGGTCATCAAGTAAGTCCGCGCAATCACGGGGCTCGGCCTCAAGGACGCCAAGGACATGGTCGACGGCGCTCCCAAGAAGGTCAAGGAAGCCATCGCCAAGGACGAGGCCGAGAAGATCGCCGAGCAGCTCAAGAAGGCCGGCGCCGAAGTCGAGATCAAGTGATTCCGGCTCGGCGGACCAGGCCCGCGAAAGACAAGCGTCCGCCCGCCGATCGCGCAGGCGGGCGCTTTCTTTTGGTATAATACCCCGAAATGAGAAACGCAGCGATAGCATTGTCCATCTCTCTGGCCGCGTCGGCAGTCGCCGGGGCGCCGAGGTATGTCTTTCTCTTCATAGGCGACGGCATGTCGACGCCGCAGAGGATGGTGACCGAGGAGTTCTCCCGCAAGTGCGGCCGCGGCGACCTCGCCATGAACCGCCTGCCCTACCAGTCGAACACCCGCACAATCAGCGCAAACGCGATCATCACCGACTCTGCCGCGGCCGCGACGGCCATCGCCTGCGGCAAGAAGACCAACAACTGCATGCTTGGCGTCGACCCCGCGACGAACAGGCTCGTTTCGGTGGCCGAGGTCGCGAAGCGCCGCGGCATGAAGGTGGGGATCGTGACGACCGTGACTATCGTGCACGCCACCCCGGCAGCATTCTACGCCCACTGCGCGAATCGCGGACGTGCCTACCGCATCGCCCTCGACCTCGTGGACTCGGGCTTCGACTACTTCGCCGGCGGCGGCGTCTACGACAAGTTCGACGACAGGTCGGACCCCGACTACCGCGGCAACGTCTTCGAGCTAGCGAGGAAGGCCGGCTATTCGGTCTCGATCGACGACAGTGCCGCATGGTCCAGGCTCGCGCCGGGCGCGAAGGCGTGGAGCGTGTTCGGCGCGAACGGCATGGGCTTCGCCATCGACTCGGACGGCTCCCAGCCGACGCTGGCCGAGCTAGTGGCAAAGGGCATTGAAGTCATGGACGGCCCCCAGGGGTTCTTCATGATGTGCGAGGGCGGCAAGGTCGACTACGCCTGCCACGCCAACGACGCAGCCACGAACATCCACGACATCCTCGCGCTAGACGACGCCGTGAAGGTGGCGCTGGCATTCCAGGAGAGGCATCCCAACGACACGCTCGTGGTGACCACGGGCGACCACGAGACGGGAGGCCTTTCCATGGGCTTCGCCGGCATCGGCGGCAAGTTCCGCGTAGAGCTGCTCGCCAGCCAGAAGACGTCGACCGAGGCGTATTCCAGTGCAATCAAGGCGATGATCCGCAACCGGCTGGACGACATAACGTTCGACGACGTCAAGCCAAGCCTCCGCGAGAAGTTCGGGTTCGCATTCCCGGGAGACCCCGGCGCGGACGGGAACCCGCTGCTGCTTTCTTCCGCCGACATCGCGGCGCTCAAGAAGGCCTTCGAGAGAGACGTGCAGCGGATACGCGTGCGCGCCAAGGACACGACGGCGCACGATGTCGCAAGGCGCTATGAGTTCGCGCAGGCCGCGAAGAACGTGCTGAACGCCCACGCCGGCGTCGGCTGGAGCTCCGGCTCCCACACCGCGCTGCCTACGTTCACCACGGCCAAGGGCCCCGGCGCCGACATCCTGGTCGGCATGGAGGACAACTCGGACATCGGCATCAGGATGAAGCGGCTGCTGGAGCAGCCGTAGGCGGCCACATGGAATCTCCGCAGAGACGGCGGCTGCGCATGAGGCCCCGCGACTGGATCCCGTCCGCCGTGCTGGCCGCCCTCTGCGCCGCCATGGCCCTTGCGCCATCTGCGGCCACGGTCGTGCGTGACGACGGCGTGTCCATGAGGGCAAGGGTCGTTTCGACGGACGACTCGCAGGTGTCGCTGGCGGGGCTCGTGGAGTACGGCACGCAGCACCTGGAGGTCGAGATGCTGGAGGGCCCCGCAAAGGGCAGCCGGTTCCGTGCCGAGAACGAGCTTCGCGCCCAGCTCGACATCGACAAGAAGTTTGCCCCCGGAGACACCGCGACCGTCACCTGGCCTGTCGGCGGCGCGAATGCAGCCGACACTCTCGTGGCAAGAGACCACTGGCGCCTCGGTTGGGCGTTCGCGCTCTTCGCCGCGTTCGCGGCGCTGCTCGTCGCGTTCGGAGGGGCGACTGGAGCCAAGGCGCTCTTCAGCTTCGTCTTCAGCTGCCTCGCCGTCTGGAAACTGCTCGTGCCGCTCTGCCTGAACGGCTGGAACGCCGGATGGACCAGCTTCGCCGTCGTCTCCGCGCTCTCCGCCGTGATCCTCTATCTTGTCGCCGGGGGGACCAGGGCGTTCGCCGCCGCGCTGCTAGGTTCGGTACTGGGCGTTGCCGCGTCCCTCGTCCTCGCGCACGTGTTCGCCGCCGGGATGCACGTGACGGGCGCGACCATGCCGTTTGTGCAGGCCCTCTTCTATGCGGGATATAATTCGCTGGACATCGCGGACCTGTACTGCGGCGCCGTCATACTAGGCGCGTCCGGCGCCGTGATGGACCTTTCCATGGACATCGCCGCCGGCCTTGCCGAAATCGCGCGCCATCGTCCGGACCTGCCCAGGCGCGCCCTGTTCCACAGCGGAATGCGCATAGGGAGGGCCGTCGTCGGCACGATGACGACGACGCTTCTCTTCGCCTATTCCGGCGGCTACCTCACGCTGCTCATGGTCTTCGCCGCGCAGGGGACGCGGCCGGCCGACTTCCTGAACTCGACGCTGGTCTCCGCCGAGCTGGTGAAGACCCTGGTCGGCAGCTTCGGGCTCCTGCTTGTCGCCCCGATCACGGCTCTTGCGGGCGCCGCACTGTTCTCGGGTCGCGCCGCCGAGCGCAGAAATATGGTATAATCCCATCATGATTGACTTCACCAATGGTCAGAAGCGCGCGGTGGCGAGCGGACTTACGGCTTTGTCCATCGCCGTCGTGCTAGCGTTCGTAATTCTCATCGCATGGGGAATCGTCAAGGCTCTCGCCTTCGCCTCCCCCGCGCTTGTGCCGGTCATACTCGGCTTCTTCCTCTCCCTGTTCTTCAGGCCGTACTATCTGTGGTGGCGGCGCATGGTGCGAAATCCGACGGTTGCGCTCGTCTCCATGCTTCTGACCGTTTTCGTGCCGATGGGGCTCATCGTCTGGTATGCCGGCTCGCTCATCGTCGACCAGCTCGTGAATCTCATCGACCAGGGGCCGCAGCTTGTGGAGCAGGTGCTGCATTGGTTCCGCGGGACGTTCCCCCGGCTGCACTCGCTGCTTCTGCAGATGGGAGTCCCGTACGAGGACGTCGGCTATATGTACACGAAGTACGGCTCGACCGCCCTGAAGGCCGGCTCCGGTGCCTTCAAGATCCTTTCAGGTGTGCTTTCGGGGCTAGTCACCCTGATCTTCTTCGTCTTCTTCCTCATGTCGAAGTATCGTCGCGGCGGGGAGATCACTTCCCACATGCCGTTCCTCAAGGAGGAGACGCGGCAGTTCCTCGCCTGCCAGGTGGACGCATTCGTCGACATCCTCGTATCCTTCTTCCAGCGTCAGACCGTCATCTGCCTCATCGAAGGCGTAATGTACGGCACGGGGTTCTGGCTCGTCGGCCTTCCCTACGGCTTCCTCATCGGCTTTGCGCTCGGAGTCATGAACTTGATACCGCTCTTCGGCTCAGTGGTATGCCTTCCGATCGCGCTTCCGCTCGCGTACTTCCCCCAGGGCGGCTCCCTGACGCGACTTCTGCTCGTGCTGGGCGTGTGGCTCGCGGGCCAGGTTCTCGACGGCTACTTCATAACGCCGCGGATACAGGGCAACAAGACGGGGCTGGGCTACGCAGGCGTAATCTTCAGCTTCTTCTTCTGGGCGATCGTCCTCGGGCCTGTTCTCGGGATGCTGCTTGCGATTCCGCTTTCGGCGTTCTGCGTGGTGCTCTGGCGCGCGGTCAAGTCGCGCTACATCCGCCCTGTCGTCTGAGGCGGTTTACATGCGATGGTGGAGAAGAGGAGATTCGAACTCCCGACCCCCACGTTGCGAACGTGATGCTCTACCAACTGAGCTACTTCCCCATCGCGGACAGCGGCGCATAGTATAGCATAAAACCGGCTCCAGTTGCAAGTGGGCATTGACGCAGGCCAAGGGAATTTGGTATATTCTCCCTAACCGCCGCAAAGCGGCGTGAAAACGCAGGGCCGGAGAGGCCCGGAAGGAGCCAGCATGAAGAAATACGTCTGCACCGTCTGCGGGTGGGTCTACGACCCCGCAGAGCATGACAATGTCGCGTTCGAGGATCTGCCGGACGACTGGACCTGTCCCGTCTGCGGCGTCGGCAAGGACCAGTTCCAGGAGGCATGATCCGCGTCGCGATCGTCGATGACCACGTCATCGTCCGCACGGGCCTTAAGTACCTCATCGAGGCAGACCCCGAGCTTGAGCTCGCCGGCGAGTTCGGCGGCGGGGTCGGCGCCGCCGACTTCGTCGCGCAGGTGCGCCCCGACGTCACGCTGCTCGACGTGCGCATGCCGGACAAGGGCGGGATCGACGTCCTGCGCGAGATCCTCGCCGCGGATCCGCAGGCAAGAGTCGTGATGCTTACGACCTCGGACGTGGAGGAGGACGTCTTCCGCGCCATAGAGGACGGAGCGCTCGGCTATGTGATGAAGGAGAGCTCCATCGAGGTGATTGGCGCGGCGATCCGCTCGGCCATGGCCGGCGACGTGTTCATGACGGACGACGTCCGCCGCATATACGAGACGCGCAAGAGCGCAAAGGGGCTTTCCGCCCGCGAGGCCGAGGCGCTGGTCCTCGCCGCGAAGGGCGCGGGCAACCGCGAGATCGCGGCGGCGATGAACCTGAGCGAGAACAGCGTGAAGATGTTCCTCAAGCGGGCCTTCTTCAAGCTGGGCGCGTCCAACCGGGCGGAGGCGGTCCAGCTGGCGGTCCGCCGGGGACTGATCCTTCCGACATGACGGCACGGCCAATGAAGACAAAGCCTCTTTTCATCGTGATGTCCGCGCCTTCCGGCTGCGGCAAGTCGACGCTGATCGACATGCTGCTGCAGGAGTACCACGACATCGTATACTCCATTTCCTGCACGACGCGCGAGCCGCGCGGCGAAGAGGAGGACGGGCTCGACTACCACTTCCTCGCGAAGCAGCGGTTCGAGGAGCTTGTCGGCCAGGGCGCGTTCATAGAGTACGCGAAGGTGCACGACAACTACTACGGCACGCTCAAGGCGCCGATCGAGGAGGTGCTGGCGGAGGGGAACTCGATGATCCTCGACATCGACGTGCAGGGCGCGGCGAAGGTGCGCGACTACGTGCGCGCCCTGCCCGACGACGACCCAATGAAGGTCGGCTACGTCGACATATTCGTGAACCCCCCGTCCCTGGAGGAGCTTCGCTCCAGGCTTGAGGGACGCGGCACAGACTCGCCGGAGGTGATCGAGAGAAGGCTGGCGAACGCAGAGGGCGAGATGGCGCGGGCGGGCGAGTACATGTTCCGCGTGGTGAACGACGACCTCGGAGTCTGCTTCAAGCGCCTGTGCGACCTCATAGACGCCCTGAGCGGGAGGATGTGAGGGAAATGTAAAATGTAAAGTGTAAAATGTAAAGTGTAAAGTGTAAAGTGAAAAGTGTAAAGTGAAAAGTGTAAAGTGGCAAGAAAATGAAGAGACTTAGGTATGCGATGGTGGGGGGTGCGACGGGCTCGTTCATCGGGCCCATCCACCGCATGGCGGTCAGGATGGACGACCTGGCGGACCTCGTGGCGGGCTGCTTTTCGCGCAACGCGCGCACCAATGCGGCGTCCGCGGAGAAGTTCCGCATAGACCCGGAGCGCGTCTATCCCGACTGGCAGTCGCTTGTCGCGGACGAGCGCGGCCGCATCGACTTCCTGGTGGTGGCGACGACGAACGAGACTCACTATGCGATAGCCAGGGCCGCCCTCCGCGCCGGAATCAACGTCTTCTGCGAGAAGCCCCTCTCGCTCACCCTTCGCGAGGCGAACGAGCTCGGCCGCCTGGCGGACAGGAACGGCTGCGTGCTGGGCATACCGTTCACCTACACGGGCTATCCGATGGTGAAGCTCGCGCGCGACCTCGTGCGGCGCGGGGAGCTTGGCCGCATCGACAAGGTCGTCATGGAGTACGTGCAGGGGAGCTTCCGGAAGCCCGACCGCCGCACTTCCTGGAAGACGGACCCCAGGATCGCCGGCCCGAGCTGCGTCGTGGCGGACATCGGAGTGCACGCGTTCACCATGATCGAGTACGTGACCGGCCTCGAGGTCCAGTCGCTCCTTGCCGACCTCTCGTCGTTCGCGAACACGACGGGCCTTGACGACGACGCGTCGATCCTCATGAGGCTTTCCGAAGGCGCGAAGGCCTCCCTCGTGACTTCCAAGGTCGCGACGGGCGAGGAGAACGGAGTGCGGCTAAGGGTCTACGGTGACAAGGCGTCTGTCTTCTGGGACCAGGAGGCGCCGAACTACCTCAGCGTGAAGTACCCCATGCGCCCCGAGATGGTCTACAAGCGAAAGGCCCCGTACGTGGGCGACGTTTCCGCGCGTTCCGCCGCGGCGTCCCGCTTCCCCGCCGGGCACCACGAGGGCTTCGTGGAGGCTCTCGCCAACATCTACGACGAGTTCGCCGCGGCGGTGCTCTCAGGGAAGCCCAGGGACTTCCCGGGCGCCCGCGAAGGCGTGCGCTCCATGCGGTTCGTCGACGCGGCGCTCAAGTCGGCCAAGGCCGGATGCCGCTGGATCCGCCTCTGACGGCCCATGACATTATGGTATAATACTTTTCGAAAGGGCTAAACAACATGGAAGAAAAAGTCAAGGAGAGGCTGGAGTCGCTACGCGCCGGGCTCCAGGCCGACGGCGGCGACCTGGAGTTCGTGAAGATGGACGGCAAGGTCGTGTACCTGAGGCTCGTGGGGCACTGCGGAAGCTGCCCGTTCGCGATGATGACGCTCAAACAGGGCATCGAGGTGTCGCTCCGCGAGATCGACCCCGAGATAACGGTGGAGCGGGTCGAGGCATGAAGACTGTCAACGTGTCGCTTGTCGGCGTCGGCGGGCAGGGCATCATCCTGACGGCGGACATTCTCGCGAAGACCGCGGCGCTCGCCGGCTACGACGTCAAGAAGTCGGAGATCCACGGCATGGCCCAGCGCGGCGGATCGGTGACGAGCCAGGTGCGCTTCGGGGAGTCGGTGGCGTCGCCCATCATCCAGGAGGGGACGGCGGACGTCCTGGTCTCGTTCGACAAGCTGGAGGCCGTGCGCAACGCCGGCGTCCTGGCGGCGGACGGCGTGGCGCTCGTGAACGACCTCTACCTCGTGCCGGTCACGGTGTCGTCCGGCCAGCAGGCTGCGGTGGAGGACCTCGACGGCAGGGTGCGCGGCGCCTTCGGGAAGCTCGTGCTGCTGGACGCCATGAAGATCGCCACGGAGGGCGCGGGCAACGCGCGCACGATGAACATGGTCATGGCGGGGGCGCTTTCCACGTTCTGCCCGTTCTCCGAGGCCGACTGGCTCAAGGCGATGGCCGAGCTGCTGTCCGGCCCCAAGGCGAAGCTTCTGGAAGTCAACGAGAAGGCGTTCCGGCTCGGCCGCGAGGCGGCCGGGGCCTGACGGGCGAAGCCGGCATGGAGGACTTCGGACTCTACCTTGTGATGACCAATCCGGTCGTCGGCTATCTCCGATGCTGCGAGGCGGCGGTCAGGGCTGGCGTCAGGATGGTCCAGCTGCGGATGAAGGACGCGCCGCGTGCGGACGTGGTGGCCGTCGCGCGGGAGCTGCGCAAGGCAACGGCAGGCACGGCGACAAGGCTGATAGTGAACGACGACCCGGCTGCGGCCGCCGAAGCCGATGCCGACGGCGTGCACGTGGGCCAGACGGACATGCCGGTGGCCGAGGTGCGCAGGCTTTTCCCCTCGCTGGGCATAGTCGGCAAGTCGACGCATTCGCTTGCGCAGGCGGTCGCCACGCAGGACGAGTCGCCGGACTACATCGGGGTCGGCCCGGTCTGGGCGACCCCGACGAAGAAGATACCGGATCCTACACTGGGTGTCGAGGCTGCCGCAGCGATGAAGCGCGCCTCCCGCTGTCCCGCAGTGGCTATCGGCGGAGTCGTCGACGGGGCGCACGTAGCCGAATTGGCAAAGGCGGGGTTCGCGAACTTCGCGGTCGTCCGCGCCGTATGCGGAGCGGACGACCCGTATGCGGCGATCCTGCGCCTTCAGGACGCGTTCCGGCGGGCTGCTTCCCAGCCGGGTGCCAATTTGCTATAATTTGCCGCGATGAATGCCCCCTGCGCGAACTACTTGAAGGGTGTGGCCCTTTTTGCCGCCATGGCGGCGGCGTCCGCCGTGGCGCAGGGCGCAGGCCAGCTCCCTGCGCCGGGGAACCTTCGCGTCTCCGACTTCACGACGACGTCTCTTTCGCTGGCTGCCGACGAAGTGCCGGGGGCCTCCGGCTACGCATTCGAACTCGTGCGGCTCGACGGCGTCCCCGAGACGGAGATCCGCGAGGACTTTGCCGCCGCAACGAACCTTTCGGCGTTTGGGTGGACGCTCTCTTCGTCGAACGCCAAGCTCGATGCCTATACGTCTTCAGCCTATTATGACACTTCCACGGACGACCAGCGGGCTTTGAAGATCGACAAACAGTCGTCCGCAGGCGACGTGACAGTGGAGATAGAGACTCCCGTATGCGCGGCGGCGATATGCGGTTGCTCGTTCGTTTGCAGGGTCGGGTCGGAGAAGAAGTCGGATGTCTTCCGCGTGATGGGCCGCACGGATTCCTCCTCCGCCTGGGCGGAACTAAAAGAGTTCGTGCCAGTTGACATAAAGCGGACAAACGTCACGGTGTCCGTGGACGCCACCGCAGACGTCAGGCAGGTGCAGTTCGTATTCGCCGCCGCCGCCACAAACTTCTCCACTGCGGCATGGGATTCCCTGGTCGTCGTCTATGGCGGCGACGAGACGCGCACAGTGGTCGAGTCCGGGGCGACGGCGCTCGCCGCTCCGCAGTTCTCGACGAATTCGCTTCCCACTGCGCGCTATGCATTCCGGGCGAGAGCGCTGGGGGGCGAAGGGCAACAGGATTCGCCGTGGAGCGACGAGCAGGTTGTCGATCTTTCGTGGGCGGGAATCTCGGTCTCGGCACCCTCTGGCGTGGCTGTGACGTCCTCTGGCGGCAGCCTGCACGTCTCGTGGGACGCAGTCGAGAATGCGGCCTGGTATCTCGTGACGGTAGTCCCTGTGGGCAACCCGAGTTCTCCCGTCGTGGCGGATCTGCAGACTACGGCGACGTCATGCGATGTCGCCGTGCCGTCGCTCGGCGAATATTCGGCAACGGTCACTGCTGTCTCGCCGGGCGGCATGTCGTCGGCCACGTCGGCGCCAGCGACCGGGCAGGCGACGCTGGGCGCCGTCGGCGCAGTGTCGGCGGAGGCCGTCGACCACAGCACGATCTCAGCGTCATGGCCGCAGGTTCCGCTGTCGGAGGGCTACCGGGTGCGGCTCTTTGAGTTCTCCGGCGATGTTGAGACGGATTCGCCGACTTATCCCGACCAGTTTGCCGATGACGCGGAGTGGGGCGGGGGCTGGACGAGTTACGGTGTCTACGACACCTACTCGGGGCCATTCCCGAAGATAAACCACAGCGGCTCGTGGATAACGACCAAGGCATACGAGAAACCCGTCACGGCGGTGTCGTTCCGCATTACGAACCATTCGTCCAACAACGAGATCGCCGAGGCGACGCGCCTGACTGTAAGCACGTCGCCGTCGGCATACGGAGACGACTGGACGGCTCGGTTCGCCACGAACGGCACGGCGTCCGCACAGCTGGCCTTCGCCGCGTCCGACGGCGTGCGACGCGTCCGCTTCGCCTTCACGCTGGAGCTTTCGGGGCTGAACAAGTCGCCTCTCGCGGAGTTCGGCCGCGTGACGGTGACCTGCGGCGAGGAGACGCGGACGGTCGTGGCAGTATCCAATGTAACCGAGACCGCCGCGACGTTCTCCGGGCTCGATCCGACGTCGCGCTACGCCGTTGAGGTAGCTCCTCTGCCAGGCGCCAGCGAGAATCTTGCCTCGGTTTCGGATCCTGTGGACCTTTCTACGGCGCATTTCCGCCTTACGGGGGCGGTTCCGTTGCGCGGCAAAGCCTTCGAAGAAAGGTTCTCGTCCTTGACCAACATGACGGGAGACACGGCGGTTAAGGATGTCTACCTCGACTACTGGCAGTTCCTGAGGGACTCGGAGGAACCGGAGAAGCTTCTGTTTACGTCAACGACAAACCGCACGACGGGCGGCGTCTACGCTTTCTGCGATACGGACGGGACGGTCGATTCGTTCGCGCTCGGTTCGCTTGCCACGGGCGACTATGGCTGCGCAATCGGCATCGCGTTCGTCAACGACGGAAAGACGGATGTCAATGGCGCCATGACGCTGTCGTTCGATTCGATACAGCGCAGCTTCCGCTCCAACGCGGCGACATATGTCCTTGAGTGGAAGGTTGCGAACGGCAGCGAGACGGGCATAGGCTCCGAGGGCGACTGGAATGCGGTGACCATTCCGCCAACAGCTCCGTATGTCGCATCGGACGCTGACAGGCCGTCGGCGGAGTACAGGCAGTCGGTTTCAGTTGGCATTGCATTGGATAAGAGACTTGAGCCTGGAGAAGTGCTCGTTCTGCGCTGGCGCCATCCCAAGGTTGCGTCCGGGCCGATGATGGCCATTGACAATGTCAGGTTGGATTTCTCCCGTCAGTCGCAGGCAACTTGCATAATTCTTAGGTAAAACATGCTTAGGATCTACTGCATATACTTCGACAAGCGTCCCATCTGGCAGTCCAACTGCATACTGCCGATCCAGGCCGGCCGGGCACGGACGCACCTCGACCTCGGCATCCCCTCCGACGACGAGGGCAAGAACATCTCCGCCGAGAACGTCCGCTACGGCGAGATGACCGCATGGTTCTGGGTCTGGAAGAACGCCCTCCCTGCGATTCCCTCGCTTTCGTACGTTGGCTTCTGCCACTACCGCCGGTTCCTCGACTTCCCCGGCCTCTGCGGCGGCCGCACCCGCCGGACCTCGTACCGCCGCTTTCAGCGCACCTTCACCCTGCACTACAACGAGCGCAGCATCCTCTCCCGCATCGCCGACGCCGACGTCGTGATGCGCCAGCCATCAGAATCAGGCTTCCCCTCCGTGCGCGAGCAGTTCGTCCGCGCACACCCGGAGAACGCCGAAGACTTCGACCGATTCGTGTCCCTCGTCCGCGAGCGCGATCCGGACTGCTCCGACGTCATCGACCAGACCCTCGCGTCTGGCCGCCTTGCCATGGAACTCCAGTTCGTGATGCGCCGCGACATCTTCTGCGACTTCATGGAATGGGCGTTCTCCCTCTGCCGCGAGTTCGAAAGCCGCTGGCAGTGGAGCGGTCCCTCCGACGGCCCTGCCGCCCGCATCCCAGCCTTTCTGGTGGAGCGGCTCTTCCTCGTCTGGCTCGCCATCCGCCGCAAGCGGCGTCCGCTCAAGGTCCTCGAGCTCCCCCTCGTGAAACTCACCGGCCGCCCATGGTGGTATGTGCTTCTGAAGCCTCTGCTGCCGATTCTCTCCAAGAAGGCGAACGACCGCATATACACGAGGTTCAAGTAGGGGCGAGTGGTGAAGCAGGATTTCGAGACGGAAGAGCTCAAGGCCGAGCTGGAGCGCGCGCTTGGCTTCCGCCTGCGCTCCCTCGAGCGCCTGGACGGCGCGCGCGCGCTCAACTTCAAGGCCGTGCGAGACTCCGACGGATTCGCCTTCGCCGTAAAGTGTGCCCCGCCGAACGAGCGCCAGGGCCTCTTCCGACACCTCCTTGAGCACCTCGAGGTCACCGAAGGCACCAGGGCCGTCCGGCGCGTCTTCGAGAAGGAGTGCCCGGCGACCTTCCACGGCTGTCGTCTCGTGTGCATGAGTTGGTGCGACGGCGTTCGGCTTCTCCCAGACGAGCTCACCCCCGAGCAGCTGGCTGTGTTCCTCGACGACTACCGCGCGTTTTCCGCGGCGATGCAGAAGGCCAGGCTCTACCTGCCGCACAACCCGTCCGTCAAGTGGCGCCGCGAGGCGCTTGCGAAATGCCGGGGCGTCGGCGGACGCATCTTGAGGCGGATTCTTGAGGAGATTTCCGAGGAGGAGCTTGCCTACCGTGCGGACCTTCTGCGGATCGTCCACGGGGACTTCCACCACGGCAACTTCCTGTTCGTGGACGGGCGCGTGGCGGGCTATCTGGACCTCGAGGAGTTCTGCCAGGGGTATCCGACTGACGACATGCTGCGCTACTTCTGCTGCGCGGCGGAGCATCTGCGGTGGTACGAGTGGCGTCGCAAGCGGCGCGTCCTGCGCCAGTTCGCGCGCGCGGTGGCGCTTCTGCCGTATTCGCGCCACGAGTGGCTTGTCGCGGTGAACGTGCGGTTCGTGAACCGCGTGTTCATGCGCACGGGTTCGCGCGACAGGGTCGGACTGTGGCCCGCGCTGCACCTCGCGTTCCGCGCCCGCTTCTACCGCGCGATGCGCGGGATCGTGCGTCTTGCGTTTCCCCCGGACGCCTGATTTATGGTATAATCTACGAATACAAACATCCAAAACGGGGAGCAGCAATGAACCAGGCTGAAAAAGAACGTCTCGCCAAGGTCGGCAAGACCTTCAACGCAAAGTCCTACATCAAGAACGAAATCGAGGCCATCCGCGCCCAGGTCGGCGACAAGAGGGTGCTGCTGGCCATGTCCGGCGGCGTCGACTCGTCGGTATGCGCGGTCCTCCTGCACAAGGCGATTGGCAAGCAGCTCACGTGCGTCTTCGTCGACCACGGCTGCATGCGCCTCAACGAGGCCAAGGAGGTGAAGAAGGTCTTCAAGGGCAAGTTCGGCATCAACCTCATCCAGATCGACGCCGAGAAGCGCTTCCTCGACAAGGCCAAGGGCATTACGGACCCCGAGCTGAAGCGCAAGTGCATCGGCGGCGAGTTCATCAAGCTCTTCGCCGACGTCGCGCGCGACCTCAAGAAGAAGCTCGGCGACATCGAGTTCCTCGGGCAGGGCACGATATACCCCGATATCATCGAGTCGGGCGTCGGCGGCAACAAGGCCGTGAAGGCCCACCACAACGTCGGCGGCCTTCCGAAGGACATCATCTTCAAGGGCCTCGTAGAGCCCGTCAAGTACCTCTACAAGGACGAGGTGCGCAAGGTCGGCAAGCTCCTCGGCATCCCCGAGGAGATGGTGATGCGCCAGCCGTTCCCGGGCCCGGGCCTCGCGGTCCGCTGCATCGGCGAGCTCACCAAGGAGAAGCTCGACATCCTGCGCCAGGCGGACTTCATATTCCGCGACGAGATGAAGAAGGCGAAGCTCGACAGGAAGGCGCAGCAGTTCTTCGCGATCATGACGAACGTGAAGTCGGTCGGCGTCAAGAACGGCGCGCGCACCTTCGGCTACGTGATCGGCATCCGCGCCATCTCGACGCAGCAGTTCGTGAAGGCAGGCGTCGTGGAGCTTCCGTTCAAGTTCGTGACGATGGTCGCCGAGAAGATCGCCACGAAGGTGAAGGGCGCCAACCGCGTCGTGTGGGACATCACCCCGAAGCCCCCCGCCACAATCGAGTGGGAGTGATTAGTCGTTAGTGATTAGTCGTTAGTGGTTAGTCGTTAGTGGCTAGTGGTTAGTGCGCAGTGCGTAGTGATGAAGAAGGTGTTTATCGACGGCTCGGCGGGGACGACCGGGCTGAGGATACGCGAGCGGCTGGCGTCGCGAACGGATCTTGAGCTGGTCGTGCTCCCGGAGGAGCTTCGCAAGGACACGGCGGCGCGGCGCGACGCGCTGAACGCCGCGGACGTGGCGTTTCTCTGCCTGCCGGACGCGGCGGCGATAGAGGCCGTGTCGCTCGTCGAGAGCCCGGACACTGTTGTCATCGACACTTCGACTGCGCACCGCACAAAAGACGGCTGGGAGTACGGCTTCCCCGAGCTTGCTGGCCGCCGCGGGCGCATCGCCGCCGCGAAGCGCATAGCTAACCCCGGATGCCACGCGAGCGGATTCATCGCGCTCGTCGAGCCGCTTGTTCGCGCCGGGCTGGTTGCGCGCGACGCGAAGCTCTGCGCCTTCTCGCTTACCGGATACTCCGGTGGCGGCAAGAAGATGATCGCGCAGTACGAAGAAGAACTTCGCGCGCCATCGGGGGGTTCGGGGGATCCCCCCCGTCCATTGTCCGCAAACCTCTACCTTGGCGGCCGCCAGTACGCCCTCGCCCAGGCGCACAAGCACTTGCCCGAGATGTCGAAGATTTGCGGGCTCGATTTTGCCCCATGCTTCTCGCCGATTGTCGTGCCGCACCTGAGCGGAATGGAAGTGACGGTGCCGCTCCACGGCGTAGACGTCGAGGCGGTGAAGGATTGCTACCGCGAGTATTACGGCGCAGTGGGACAAGAGACGGGAGACTCGAGACGTGGTCTTGTCGCGTTTATCGACGACCCAGCAGCGGCCGAAGGCGGGTTCCTCTCGTCGGCTGGTCTTTCGGGCCGCGACGACATGGAAGTCTCCGTCTACGGAAACTCCGACCGCGCCGTTCTGGTCTCGCGTTTCGACAACCTCGGCAAGGGCGCGTCCGGCGCGGCGATCCAGAACATGAACCTTGTTCTCGGCTGTGCCGAGGACGAAGGGCTGGTGCGTTAGCAGGTTTTAGCTCTGCCCGCAAAATCCACTGAAG
Source organism: Kiritimatiellia bacterium (assembly GCA_017405115.1). The sequence goes on along the minus strand of JAFRBA010000055.1, from coordinate 13,329 downwards.
GTTTCTGGCTTCAAGTGGTACTATATCTACACAAGTAGTGTAGATGGACATAATCAGCGAGATTCGCAACGCCCCGGAAGATGGCGCAAAACGGCTTGAACGCGAGTACAAGGCGCGGCTTTTGTCCGTTGCGATGAACTTGTGCCACGACGAGCACGAGGCGGAATCGCTCGTCTACGACACGATGGGCAAGGCTGTTGCAGAGATCAAGTCTCTCTCGAAGCCAGATGCGCTTTTCAGCTGGATGTGCTCGATTCTAGTCAACACCCACAACAAGGCGACGCGGCGAAAATCGAACGAGAAAGTCGTCTACACCGACAGTCTGCCAGATTCGCCGGAAGAAGTTGGCGGCGCGGACTCGGTATTCAACTCCGTTGATGGAGCGTTGCTGCACGATGCCATCGCGGAACTACCTGAAAAGCTGCGCGAAGCGGTGATTCTGCGCTATTTTATGGGTATGCCGCTTGTGCAGGTCGCGCGCTTCCTGAAGATTCCCGTAGGCACGGTCAACAGCCGCCTGCATTTGGCGCGCAAGGCACTCGTAGCGCGACTCAACCCGACGGCGAAGAAGCTGGGTGTCGTCGCGGCGGCCGGGCTTCTCCTGCTCGGCGTTTTCGCCGGTGCGGTGGCAATTTTGAGCGACGAAAAATCGACAAAGACGACAGTCGAGACAACGGCGATAGTCCTGGATGTCCCGGTAGTCCCGGCGCCCCCTGAAACCCCAACCTCTTCACCACCAAAGGAGGCACAACCAATGAAAACACTAGCGAAAAGTGCGGCTATGGTCGCAACGGCGCTTGTTTTGCCCGCGTCATATGGCGGCGTCGAGGCAACAGGTGGCACGACTAAGATCGCAGGCAGATACATGGTCCACACGTTTACCAACAGCGGTACGTTCACCGTCACACAGGGGGGCAAAGTTGACGTGTTGATTGTCGCTGGCGGCGGCGGTGGTGGCGCGGCTCGATGCGGCGGTGGCGGTGGTGGCGCTGGCGGTGTCGTCTACCAAGAGGATTTGACGATTACCTCCGGCGTTTTCACCGTAACGGTCGGCGCGGGCGGCAGTGGCGCAATTGGCATCAATTCGGACTCGGCCACAAGCGCGACGAAGGGCGAGGATTCTTACATCGAAGGTTTTGACGTTGCCATCGCGAAGGGTGGCGGCGCAGGCGGCAGTGCTAACTGGACGAGCGGGCAGACGTCTGGCGGCAGTGGTGGCGGGCGCGGCGGCGTCTATGACAATGATGGCAACGGAAGCGCGGGCACGTCTGGTCAGGGGTTTGCCGGTGGTGGCAGCAAGAACGGAACGACATACGCATATATGCGCGCGGGCGGTGGCGGCGGCGCTGGTGGCGCCGGGACGAAGGGAATTGGCGGAACTAATTCCTCGACGAGCACGAGCGGCACGGGCGGAATTGGAGTGATGTATGACATTTCCGGCGAAGAGAAATGGTATGGCGGCGGTGGCGGCGGTGGCGGCTCTTCGGATGGTTTGACGGTCGCCGGCGGCAAAGGAGGCGGTGGTTCGGGCAAGGGTAGATCAGGGTCAACCAACGTTGCAGGAACGGCAGGAACCACAAACACCGGCGGTGGTGGCGGCGGTGGCGGTGGCTATTCTGGTACCAAGTCCGCCGATGGCGGCGCTGGCGGCAGCGGCATCGTGATTGTGCGCTATGCGATTGACACTAAAGATACGTTCGAAGAAATAACCGGCGGAAAGCGTACGCTTGACGGTGACTACGAGATACACACATTCACCAACAGCGGCACGTTCAAGGTCTCTGGCTGCAGCCTTGTCGACGTTCTCGTCGTCGGTGGCGGCGGCGGCGGTGGTGCAGCATATTCCGGTGGTGGCGGCGGTGGCGCAGGAGGTGTCATTTATAAGCAGGACATTGCGCTTCTTTCAGGAGAATACGAGATTGTCGTTGGCAAAGGCGGCACAGGTGGCGTCGTGAATGAGGCAGGTACGGCAATCACGACGTATTCGGCTAATGGCTCTGCATCTTCGGCGTTGGGCTTTACCGCTAAAGGCGGCGGCAGAGGCGGCAACACGAATGAAGAAGGTGGTGGCGGCGCTTCCGGTGGCGGTGGGGCGGCATATACCAGCATAACGGTGTTCAAGCGCATGGGCGGCGGTGCGCGCGATGCAGGGCAGGGCAACTATGGCGGCACCAGCACGAACAACTACAACTCTGGTCTAATCGGTGTTGCCGGCGGCGGTGGCGGCGCGGGCGAGAACGGCCATGATGGCGTCATAACATCTCTGGCAAATGCTGGTAGAGGCAACTACGGCGGTGCGGGCGGAGACGGCATTGCCTGCTCCATCACTGGCGAAGAAAAGTGGTATGGCGGCGGTGGTGGCGGCGGTTTCTCCACATACGTGAACGCCAACGAACGCGGCAAGGTTCCAGGTGGTAAAGGCGGCGGCGGACGCGGCTCCGGCCGCTACACGACGAATCCACCCGTCATCCATTCCGGTACGGACGGCGAGAACGGCACTGGCGGCGGCGGTGGTGGCGGAGGAGGCTATTCGCCGAACATGGCCAATGGCGGCAAGGGCGGCGACGGCATCGTCATCATTCGCTGCAAGCGCATACCCAAAGGATTCATCCTGATCGTGCAGTAAGTTCGCAGTGAACCTTTTCGCTCACTCGGATATAATATCAATAGGTGTTATACTGGGGGCGTAGTTCTTGGCTTCATCTCCCGCAGCGGCTACTGTGTCGCTGTCGGGAGCCAAAATGTGGTGCCATTTGCCATTTTTGGCTCGCGATAGATGTTTTTTGCGGCTATCCATTGCCAAACATGCCGAGATATGATATATTATGGCTCGCAAAACAAAATGGGGAAAGGCCGTAAGGTCGTGTTCATAGACGAAATGCCGTGGATGGACACACATAAATCAGGTTTTCTTGCTGCGTTGGAAGGGTTTTGGAACGGCTGGGCCACATCAAGGAAGGACATACTTCTAATTGCCTGCGGATCTGCGACTTCATGGATTGTTCGAAAGATCAACCGCAACCGAGGAGGTCTTCACAACCGTGTCGGCGTTCGCATCAAACTCCATCCGTTCACGCTGGCTGAATGCGAAGAATACGCGAATGAGCGGAGGCTCGGATATGACCGCATGAATCTTGCCGAATGCTACATGGCGCTTGGGGGCGTGGCCTATTATTGGAATCAGCTGGAGAAGGGCAAGAGTCCAGCGCAGAACTTCGACATGCTTTTCTTCGGCCCTGGGGACGGGCTGCGCCTTGAATTCAATGAACTTTATTCGTCCCTGTTCAAAAACCCTGAACCGTATATGCGGATAATAAGAGCCTTGGACAAGCGACGGTCCGGGCTTACTCGCGACGAGCTGATTTCCGAAATCGGATTGAAAAGCGGCGGCGGGAAATTCACAGAGATGCTTGAGGATCTTGAGGAGTGTGGTTTTGTCGGGGCGTTTCGTCCGGAGGGCGGGGTGAACGGCACTGTCTTCAGGCTGGTGGACAACTTCTCGCTTTTCTATTTTCAGTTTGTGGAAGGCTGCAAGTCAAGGGACGGAGACTACTGGACATCTTCCGTCTCGTCGGAGGTGAAGAACGTCTGGCGCGGACTTGCCTACGAGCGGCTTTGCCTTTCGCACATACCGCAGATCAAGGCGGCGCTTGGGATATCCGGTGTTCACACGGATGTGTATTCGATGCGGACGGAAGCCAGCGGAGCGTCCAGAGGGGCGCAGATAGACTTGCTGATTGACAGAAAGGATGGAATTGTCAATCTTTGCGAGATGAAATATTCCCATGGGGAATATGCGCTTACCAAGGAGGAACACGACAAGCTTCTGAACAGGATGGAGGCATTCAGCCGTAGCGCAGGGCGCGGCAAGTCCGTCCACTTGACAATGGTGACGACTTGCGGCCTTGCGCACAATATGTATTGGAACGACGTCCAGTCTGAAGTGACGCTTGATGACTTGTTTAGATGAAGAGGATAAAAGGATGGACTTTATAGGGAAAGTGCGCGGAGCAGTTCTCGCTGGCAAGACGTGAAGGTTTTGGGGTTGATTCGGTACTAATCTCCATGGAGGGTATCTAGGAGAATATGGGCAATCCAAAATGAGAATCCTGTGCGGAACAATTCTTGCGGTGGCCGTTGCTGCGGTCGGCGCAGGGGCAGAGTGTGTAGAGAAGGTCGCGGCGGACTTCGCGCTCGTCAGGGACGGCGCGGCGGTCGCGAGGTTCGAGTTCGGCGCGATGCCGGACGAGAAGATGAAGGCTGCGGCGGAGAAGGATGTCGCGCTCTTCAACCGCCACCTGAAGGAGGTGACGGGGTGCGAGATTGGCAGCGTCAACGGGCAAGATGCTCGTTGTCCCAGTATAATTCGCATCGACCTGAAGCCAATAGACCGGCTCGACACGCGCTTCGAGTGGAAGATCGAATTTCCCGAAAAGGGCTTAATGCGCGTCGAGGCGACGACGACCTCGCTCTTCACCGCACTTCGCCAGTTGCTCGAAGAAGGGTGCGACGCGCGCTTTCTCGGCACCGAGCGGTGCATGTTCCAGTTCGAGCCGCGGCGGAACGTCGCGGTAGAGGCTCGCAGCCGCCGCAGCGCGGCGCACAGCTTCAGCCTGCTGCGCGACGTCTACGGCGCGAAAGGCCACAAGCGCGAACTCGGCCTCACCGACGACGGCCTCTTCAAGTACACGCACGGCATACCGGTGTATGCGTTTCCGGGCGACATTTACAACCGCGACGGATGGCCCGAGGCGATCATGCCGGTGCTGAATGGGAAGAGACTGGAATGTCCCTCGGATCTCTACAACCGCTGGCAGCCGTGCTATTCCAATCCAGAGACGGCGCGCATCGCCGCCGAGAACATACGCGGCTGGCTGCGGAAGCATCCTGACGCCAGGTCGATCACTCTCGGCATGAACGACAACGGCGGCTACTGCGAGTGCGACGCATGCAGGGCGATGGACGCGGATGCCGAGAAGTCGATATTCTCGAACGACCCGAGAAGCGTGAGCGCAAGCTACTACACGTTCGCGAACCGCGTCGCAGAGGCGCTCGCCGGGGAGTTTCCGAATCTGCGCATCGGGCTTCTCGCCTATACCGGCACGATCATGCCGCCGAAGTTTCCGGTGCATCCGAGCATAGTGCCAATGATGACGCTAGACACGCTCTCGTCGGGAATGGACCCGATGGTGCGCGCACGGCAGGACGGCGTGATAGCGCGCTGGGGCAGGAAGGTGCGCGAGACGGGCATCTGGGACTATTCGTGGGGCGGCGGCTATTTCATTCCGCGCGTCGACTTCGCCGGACACGCCGCTCGGCTGAAGCATCTCTACGCGAACGGCGGACGCGCCTACTTCGGCGAGAACTCCATGCCAGACGCGCTCGACGGGCCGAAGACGTACCTTATCGCGCGGCTTTTGGAGAACATCGACGCCGACCCCGACATCATACTGGGCGAGTGGTATGCGAGGTTCGCCGGAAGGGCGGCTGAGAGGCCGCTCCGCGAGATATACACGCTTGCCGCGGAGTACTGGCGGTCGGACTCGATGAAGCGCTCCGCGCTGTGGCCCGCGCGCGACTACATCTACAACTATCCATACGCAAACCAGTTCTTCGCGCTGACGCCGGGCTTCACGGCGAAACTCGCGGCGCTTGCGCGGGAGGTGCGCGAAAAGGCGGCGACACCCGGCGAGAAGGCGCGCGCAGATGTTCTGCTTCGGCATTTCGAGCGACTTGACTGCATGGCGACTTTCAAGGGGATAGCCTACATGTCGCCGGCGTCGGGCGAACTTGAGACGGCAGGGGACGCGGCGAAGATGCTAAACGACTTCGCGGACCGCGCCGCCGCGCTGTTCGCCGCGTGGGATCGCGTGCGACGGTATTTTGTCGACGAGCCAGACTATGACAGGAAGGGAGTGTACTCGAAGGCGACATACGAGGCGTTGCCGATGCTTGCGGAAATGTTCGGCAAGGCGGCCGGCTTCAGGGACGACACGGCCGTGGTCGCGGCGCTCAAGCGAATCGCGGCGCTCGACTGTCTCCCGGCGGACGTGCGTCGGCTGCTCAAAGGCATATATTCGCGCAAGGCGGAGAACATGTTCTCGAACCCCGGCTTCGCGAAGGGGCTCGGTGCGTTGCGCGTAAAGACGACGCTACCGCACGAGATCGTCGACTCGGCGAACTTCGCTGGAGGAAAGGCGCTGCGCATCTGGCCGGGACGCCCGAATGGCGATCCCAACCCCGGGGACGCTGTGCTCGGACACGTATCGGTGTTCACTCTCTCGGAGGACCTGGAGCCCGGCGTGTACATGGTGAGCATTGCGGCGAGCCCGACGGCGTCTGCTGCGAAAGGCGACCTTGCCGTGTGGCGACAGACCGACGGAACCGACAAGGGCTGGGAGGGGCTTCGCGCCGCAGCGCTGAAGAAGGGCGAGAAGCACGTGTTTGTGCAGGTGCGCATGGTGAAGGACACAGAAGACGGGCTCAACCTCAAGTTGCGGCTCACAGGTTTTGCGAAGGACGACACACTCGACGTCGGCGACGTGAAGATACTGCGCCTGGCTGATGCTGGGCCTAGCGCACGCGCCAAGTCGCTGTCGTCGCGCGGCATCACGGCGCGCGAGGGAACGGTGCGCGGGACGGTGCGAGGCGAGGATGCAATCGTGTGCAAGTCGGACAGCTACGCCTTCGCGCATGCCGTCGTCGACGTGCCGCGCATCCTGCCGAACGAACGCCTTGTCTTCACCCTGCGGGCGACGCTTCCGGAGGGAGCGAAGACGGGTCAGCTCGGCGCCATACTCTACCGCCAGAAGAAAGGCGGCTGGGAGCCGGGACCGCAGTTGCTGTGGAACCGCAGGCTTTCTGCGAAGGGCTGGGATGGCGTCGAATTTTCCGTGAGCGGCAGACAGCTCGGCAAGAAGAGCGGCAAGTACCTGCTGATCCTCTTCAAGATGAAGAACACCGACGCGGTGGCGGTCTCCGGCGTGTCGTGGAAGGTCCTTATCGTCGACTAGACGGTGGTTTCGGGACATCAAGGGAGAATGTCACAGAACTTGGTATTTCAAAGGGCTGTGACTTTTTTATAGGCGACAGAAAATGTCACAGAAATTGTTATTCCGAGTTTTTGCCATTGACAACAGTAGCACAGAAATGATATGATTCCGCCAAAATCTAACAGATAAGGCATGCTTTTCACTATGGGAACTACCGAGCCCGGGGTAGAGGAGAAGAGGACACAAAAATGAGAATCCTGTGCGGAACAATTTTTGCGGCGTTGCTGGCCGTGCATTCGGCGCACGGCGCGTTCGACGTGCGCGACTTCGGCGCGAAGGGCGACGGAGTGACGGACGACACGGCGGCATTCCAGGCGGCAATCGACGCGGTGTCCGCGCAGGGCGCGGGGAAGATCGTCGTCCCCTATTCGCCGAAGGGCTACCGCATCGCGGGGCCGGGGCGCGAGTTCGTTGACGGCAGGCCCTGCCGAGGCCAGCTCGTCATCCCGCCGGTCCGGGGGCTAAACATCGCCTTTGAGGGCGAGATGCCCTGCAAGTTGCTCTACTCCTACCAGGTGCGCCCGCCGGAGGCAGTCAAGAGCAACTTCACTCCCACGCGTTTCGGGACGATGAAGATAGTCAACACCTGCATCTTCTCCGACTGGACGCCGCCCGAGGAGCGAGACCCGAAGGCGCGTCCGTGGACAATCCTCTCGACGGTGGAGGGGAATTCCTGCAAGGGGAAGTTCTCGGTGGGTCAGGTGACGATTGCAAACCTTGAGTTCCGCGCCCACCTCGACAAGGAGGTGATGTATCCGAAGGGTGGATGCGCAAACCTGCAGAACGCCTCGCGCGCGATCGTCCGCGACTCGCAGTTCTGCCTCGACGACAACGTGGGCGACACGGTTCTCGGGAAGTCGCTCCAGCCGAACCCGTGCCACACGGTCGGGCTGATGATGTCCGGCGACCAGAACGACAACCAGGTGCTGAACAACGTGGCCGTGCAGGGATTCCGCTACGGCCTGGTCCTGGGCGAGCACGTCTTCGCCGACTATCTCTATGTCCACAACTGCGAGGAGGGGATCGTGTTCCACGACGCGACGCACCTCTCCGTCATCAACCACGTCGTGGCGCAGCACAACCGCGTGATACTCTCCACGACCACCACGAACCTCTTCGGTCACGGGATGGCGCCGTGCAACGTCATCGTTGGATCCGTGAACTTCGAGAGCGGCCGCGGGCTGCTCCCGGAGGTCTCGCGGCTCGTCTACGGCGTGAGCGACCCGGGGAACCGGCTTCGCGGGTCACTCGTGTGGCACCAGCCGTGGGGCGACGGCATGTTCCCGGTAAACGGGGCGAAGAACCTCAAGATCGTCCGCTTCCCCGAAACGCCGTGATACGCGTCGTGCGGGATTTTGCTATAATACGCGATGGCGCATGGCATCGCGTCGAAAGTACAACAAGGAGAAAAAAGAAATGAAGAGGTTGTTTGCGATTGTCGGGCTCGCGGCCGCTGTTGCGGGCTGCTGCGACAAGTGCGAAAACGCATGGAAGGAATCCGGCACCACGTTCGCGCGCGACGCGCTGCAGAAATACGTCGACTCCGGCGAGCTGCCCGGCGCGATAAACGTTTTCTACAAGGACGGAGTGCAGGAGACGTGCTGCATCGGCTACGCAGACGCCGACGCGAAGCGCCCGATCACGCTTGACGACCCGTACATGCAGTGTTCGCAGACGAAGGGCTTCTGCGGGGTTACGATAGCGATTCTCGTGGAAGAGGGCAAGATCAACCTCGACGACCCGGTGTCGAAGTACCTTCCGGAGTTCAAGGATCTCTGGATCAAGGAGAGCAGCACGAACGGCGTCCAGAGGCTCGTCAGGGCGAAGAACGTGCTGACGGTGCGCAACGTGATGAACCACACGGGCGGATTTCCGTTCGAGCTGCCGAACTTCCATGCGATGGGCGGATGGTCGCGCAGGATGCCGCTCCGCTCAGTCGCCGCGACGGCGGCCTCGCAGCCAATACTCTTCGAGCCCGGCACCAAGGTCCAGTACTCGAACGTGGGCATCGACATCGGCGCGGCAGTCGTGGAGAAGGTCTCGGGCATGCGCTGGGAGAAGTTCCTCGACGTGCGCGTTCTCAAGCCGCTCGGGATGACGTCCAGCGGATTCTGGCCAACGGACGAGCAGCTCGCCCGCAAGATCGAGATGTACGACGTGAAGGGCGGCGAGAAGGCGAAGTGGCGCAAGGACAACCCGTCGATGCAGCGTCCCTACGGCGACGACCGCGTGTTCTCGTCCGCCGGCGCCGGCCTTTGGACGACAGTCCGCGACCAGCTCAAGTTCTACAAGATGCTGATGAACCTCGGCATAGGGGAGAACGGCGTGCGCATACTGAAGGAGGAGACGGTCAAGTCGATCCTCGCCACTTCGACCCGTCCGGCGACGCTTGGCGATCCGAACTACTCGCTCGGGCTTCGCGCCCCGATCAAGGACAACGAGAACGAGTGGTTCGGCCATGGCGGGGCGTGGGGCACGAACTGCATGGTCAACTGGCACAAGAAACAGCTCAAGCTGTGGGCCGTTCAGTTCTGCGGCGGGCCGCGTCCATGGGACAAGGCGCGCACAGAGGCGGCCGACAAGTTCTTCAACCAGAAGCTCGACAACTCCGGCGCCGACGCCTACACCGGGCGGATGAAGTGAAGGATAGAAAGAGCGATGAGCTGAACCGGTCGACCGCGTTTGACAACAAGCTGCGGCCGACCGACTTCGACGGCTTTGTCGGGCAGTCGAAGATACGCGACCGCCTGATGCTCGCCGTCCGCGCAGCGAAGGAGCGCGGCGAATCGCTCGACCACGTCCTCTTCTCCGGCCCGCCCGGCCTCGGCAAGACGACCCTCTCCTACATCCTCGGCGAGGCGATGGGCGCGAACGTCAAGACGACGTCCGGGCCGGTGATAACAAAGCCGGGCGACCTCGCAGGGCTCCTCACCTCCCTCGAGCCCGGCGACATCGTCTTCATCGACGAGATACACCGCCTCGCGAAGACGGTCGAGGAGTACCTCTACTCGGCGATGGAGGACTACGCGATCGACATCATGCTCGACCAGGGTCCGAACGCGCGCTCCGTGCGGCTGGACCTGCCGCGCTTCACGCTCGTGGGTGCCACCACGCGCATCGGCCTCATCGCCGCGCCCCTCAGGGCCCGCTTCGGCCTCGTCAACCGGCTCTCCTACTACGAGCCGGCGGAGCTCGCCGAGATCGTGAAGCGCTCCGCCGCGAAGATCGGCGTGGACGTCGACGACGAAGGCGCCGCGGAGATTGCACGCCGCTCGCGCGGCACTCCGCGCATCGCCAACAACCTGCTGCGCCGCGTGCGCGACTACGCGCAGGTGAACGCGGGGAACTTCATAACGGGCGAGGTCGCGACCGCATCCCTCACGCTTCTCGAAATCGACCCGCACGGACTCGACGAGATGGACCGGCGCATACTCGAGGCGATATGCGTAAAGTTCGGCGGCGGGCCGGTGGGGCTTTCGACGATCGCCGTATCCGTCGGCGAGGAGCCGGACACTATAGAGGAGGCCTACGAACCGTTCCTCATCATGGAGGGCTACCTGGAGCGCACGCCAAAGGGGCGCGTCGCGACCCAGCTCGCATGGAACCGAATCGGCCTCAAGCCGACGTCACGACAAGGAGAACTCGACTTGGTTTGAAGTGAAAAGTGGAAGGTGGAAAATGAAAAGTGGAAAGTGGAAAGTGTTGGTTGTCATCGGGTTGGTGCTGGTCCTCGCTGGCTGCCGTTCGGCATCGGTTGGCGAATCCCGCCCGATTCGCGTCGGAACGTACAACATCCGCCTTTCCGGCAGCAGCCGCTGGCTCGCCGACCGCGACACGCCGAACACGTGGGAGTCGCGCAAGGCGGACCTCGTGGCGCTTGTCCGCCGGCTCGACCTCGACGTCTTCGGACTGCAGGAGGTCTGCCCCGACCAAGCCGCGTACCTGCGCGAGAACCTGCCTGGCTACACGTTCGTCGGCGAGCATCGCGAAGCCGACCGAAAAAGCGGCGAGGCGTCTCCCGTCTGCTACCGCACAAGCCGGTTTGACGCGCTTAAGGCGGGCACGTTCTGGCTCTCCGAGACGCCCGACGTACCAGGCCTCAAGGGCTGGGGCGCGGCATGTCCGCGCGTCTGCTCGTATCTGGTCCTGCGCGACCGCACGACTGGACGTCGCTTCTGCTTCGCGAACACGCACACCGACCACATCTCTGCGGAGGCGCGGGAGAAGGGCATGCTGCTCATCATCGAGCGGATGAAGGAATTCGGCGCCGGCTGCCCGATCGTCTTCACCGGCGACCACAACTGCCGCGAGACCGAGGCTCCCGCGCAGGCGGTGTCGAAGCTCCTGCTCAACGCCCTGTACCTTTCCGAGACGCCCCCGACCGGCCCGTGGCGCACCTTCAGTGGCTGGAAATGGCGCGACCGCGAGTATCCCGCCGTTGACGCGCTTAAGCTCCCGGAGAACGTGCGGAACGCGCGCAAGGGCTCGCCGGACGCCGAGAAGGACAAGAACGGCGGGCATGTGTGGGAGGACTGCGGCGCGCGCATAGACTACATCTACGTCTCGCCGGGCGTTCGCGTGCTCGACTACGCCACCCGTGCCGATCCTCGTCCGGGCGAGAAGCTCTATCCGTCCGACCACTTCCCCGTCGTGTCAACCATAGTCTTGGGCGACTGACCGCCGCCTCTTTCGCGCCCCCCGGATTTTCCCTGTCAGAAAGTCCGTGGAGGATGTCCTTTCTTAGTGTAAGCGGGAGAAGGGCTCCTGCGGAACAACAAAAAAAGAAAGTCGAAAGAGGTGTGATATGAACAACAACGTCAACAAGCTTCTGGTCGCGGGTCTCGCTTGCGTCGCGCTCTGCGGAACAACTCTCGCCGCTCCGCGCGGCGGCCACGGAGGAAGGGCCCCTGCAAGGCCGGCCGTAACTCATAAGGCGCCTGCGCCCCGGGCGCCGCAGCACTGCGAGCCGGCGCGTGGCAACGCGCACGGCGGAAGGCCCGTCGCGCACCATGCCCCCGCGCATCACCGTCCGGCTCCGGTCGTGCATCATGCCCCGCCGCCACCTCCGCGTCCGTTCGTGGTACATCACGCGCCGCCTCCGCGTCCCGTGGTCGTACACCACGCGCCTCCTCCTCCTCCTCGTCCGGTTGTGGTGCATCACCACGAGTGCGACGAAGGTGTCGGCCTCGGAGCGCTTCTCGGTGCCGTGGTCGGCGGAATCGTCGGCGCGGTGCTTTAGGCGAAGCATGACAGGCGTAAGGCGGGAGGCGGGCGCTTGAAGCCCGCCTCCTGTTTTTTCCCCATATTCCCTCCGGACATCATGAACGTGCACGATTCGCCCTCGCTTGCAGGAAAGAAAGTCCCCTAGAGACGAAGCCGTTTATGGTATAATAGCGGCAGCCATGAAGAAGATCATAATCACCGTAATCGGCAAGGACACGGTCGGCATTCTCGCCAAGACCTGCACATATCTCGCCAAGGCGAACATAAACATCCTGGACATTTCGCAGACCGTCGTCAGCGGCTACTTCAACATGATGATGATAGTCGACGGGGCCAAGTGCAGGAAGCCCTTCGAGGATGTCGCCGCGGAGCTCGGCGAGCTTGGCCTCGGCCTCGGTCTCAAGATACGCTGCCAGAAGTCCGAGATATTCGAGAAGATGCATAGAGTGTAGGAAAAGGGAAAAAGGAAGAAGGGTATTGTTCACAAATGACAATTGTCACAAGTGTTCACAAATCGCAAATGTCAATTTTTGTTTGTGGCAATTTTTAGACAACGCATAAGGCAAGGTTGGCAGCATGATAAACGTTTCGGAAGTACTTGAGACGAACAAGATGATCCTCGAGGAGAACCTCGACGTCCGCACCATCACGATGGGCGTCTCCCTCCTCGACTGCGCGGACGCGTCGCTTGCGCGGACGTGCGACAACGTCTACGCGAAGCTGAAGCGCCTCGCGGGGCGCCTCGTGAAGACCGGCGACGAGATAGGCCGCGAATTCGGGGTGCCGATCGTCAACAAGCGGATTTCCGTCACCCCCGTCGCCCTTGTCGGCGCCGCCTGCTGCCGCAAACCCTCCGACTTCGTCCGCCTTGCGAAGACCCTGGACCGCGCGGCGAAGTCGCTTGGCGTGAACTTCGTCGGCGGATACTCCGCCGTCGTGTCGAAGGGGATGACGCCGGCGGACGAGATGCTGATGCGCTCCATTCCCGCCGCCACGGCGACCACCGAGCGCGTCTGCTCGTCGGTCAACGTCGGCTCGACGAAGACCGGCATCG
>JAFRBA010000054.1 GCA_017405115.1 Kiritimatiellia bacterium | reverse complement strand
GTCGGAATACTCGCCGCGGACGATCTCGAGCTCCTGCGCGGGGACTCCCGCTATGCGCGTGAGGTCGTTCGCGAGCGCCTCTGTAACGGCGCCGGCGGAGATTGAGTCGGCGGAGTGGGCGGTCTGGAGCCGGTAGATCTGCCCGAGGATCGGCTTGCGCGTGGCGATGATGCGCTCGGGACGCTGGAACGACCCCGCGTGCGCGGCGTCCTTGGTGAACACCCTGTCGCCTTCGTTGTAGTCGAGCTTCATGATGTGGCGCTCGTCGAAATGCTTGAAGATCGGCGAGAGCAGGTAGAAGTCGTCGCCGCTCCTGACGCCCATCACCGCGTCGCGGATCTGCGCGAAGAGCTCGCGCTTGATCTCCTTTATCGCATCCGTGGTCCCCTTGTCCGTGCCGCCGGAGATGAGGCGTTCCAAGTCGCGCGGATTCAAGTTGTAGTTCTTGATGGCCGTTGCGAGCGGACCAAACGAATGCGTGTCCGCGATCTTTCCGTTTTTCACCATTATGGCCGCTTCCCGGATGGCGAATTCCGCGACGGCAGCGATTCCCGCGGGGTGCGCGCGCCCGGCGAGCATTATCTGTTCGCGGAGCGTCTTTCCCTCGCACTTCTGCGCAAAGGCGGGGTCGTTCTGCTTGAGCACGTCCAACGCGTGGCGGCTCTCGTCGGAGTTGATGTCGGCCATCATTCCGCGCGTGTCGTCCGGCGACCAGTCGTTGCGGTAGATGAAGCCCGGCTCCACGCCGTTCTTCTTGAGCTCCTCGAAGAGAATGGTGTTCGTATCGGACCTGTTGACGCTCATTCCCGCGCCGATGAGGCCCTTCTTGATCTGGTCCTCCACCGAGGTCGAGCCCGCCTCGAGGACCGTGTTGAGGTTCCTGAGGCCCGTCGGCTCCTTTGCGCCTGCGGCCGTCTCGACGGACTTGCGCGCGCCGAGCGTGTTCTCGTGAAGCCCTGCGTCCCTCTCCTTTCGGAGCTTGTCGATCGCCGCGCCGATGCGGCGCGCGGCGGCGGCCGACAGGTCCTCGGGCGTGCGGCACGCCGCAAGGTCAACGTCCTTGAATGGCTCGTCCTTCAGTTTCTGGAACACCGCCATCCTCTCGTCGTCGGACAGTTCGAGCATCTTCGGGGATGTGGCGATCTGGCGGCTCACCTCGCCTATGAAGCGGTTCTCGCGGATGGGCACGAGCTTGGAGAGCGTCCACTGGACGTCGCAGGCGCGGAGCGACTTGTTGAGCTGGCTGCGCGACCCGAGCACCGTGTCGAAGGCGTGGGTCCCGAGCGAGCCGTATTCTTTCTCGAGGGCCTCCTTGAAGGCCTTCATCGTCGCGTTGTTGACGTCCTTCCCCTGCGAGAAGAAGAAGTTGCCGAGGCGCGCGGTCGCGTTCTTGCCTTCGCCGCTGACGACTATGTCGCGGTTTCCGTAACGCGTCTGGCCGACCGCAGCCCTGAATGTTTCAAGCGAGATTGCCATTTTGTCTGATTCCTTCCAGCTTTTTTACACGGAGAGCCGGGAAAGGTTACAAGCCTGGCGCGAGCCGCGAGACATGAGACTCGCCTAACGTCTCGCGTCTCACGCCCTGATCATGTGGTGAACCGGAATGCCGGCGGGGGCGCCGCTCTCGTCTTCGCCGGAGATATTGCGGCGAATCCGCTCCGCCCAGATGTCGCAGAGCTGAAGTATCTTCTCCAGCGTGGATATGAAGTCATCTACGTCTTGCGCCGCCCTTGCGATGTCGAAGAAATAGTTGTAGACCACCGTCTCGGTCTCCGGCTCGACCGTGAAATAGCCGCCGCCGGTGTCCTTGCCGAAGAGAGCCCCGACAAGAAGGTCGCGGTATACGGCCTTCGACGCATCGGCCGGCAGCGCCGTCAACTCCACGAAGCAGAGCATCCTGTCGGTTTCCTCCAAGAGCTGGAGGTTTAGATTGTACTTCTCGTCGATGCGCACGCTCACAAGGCCCGACTCGTCGCAGGTGAAGGAGTCGATGCCGGTGGCCTTGCGCACTTCTCCGAGAAACGTCTTGTAGTATTCAATCTTGTTCATGGGAATCACTCAACGACCTTGAAGAACCTGCCGCGCGACCCATCCGGCAGGGGCACTGCGATCGTCGCGCTCTCGCCGTCCTGTATCAGAAGTTCGGCTCCGGACATGTCGAGGAGCGTGTCGTCCGTCTCCGGGATTGGAAGGGTTTCGGAGGCGCGTATCCTAAGGTGGTCGGCGAAGCCGTTGATCCATGTCGCGGGGCTGGCCTTGACGTCGATGACGATCCAGCCATCCTCCACAGCGAAGTTTTCTATTTTCAGCGATTCAAGCGGCAGAGGGCCGCCCTGCTCCGCGACCGCGCCGCCGGAAGCGGAATTGATCGTCACCGTGTAGCTGTATCCGTTCGCCGAGAACGTGTGCGCCTTGCCAGAAGCCGCGCCGAGAAGGCCCTTCTTCGGCGAAGCGGACAGAAGAACGTGAGGCTCCTCCCAGTTCTCCGGCAGCCAGAGATAGACCTTCCCTGCCGCGTCGGCAAAGATACCAGACTTGCCGTAGTATGGAGGCAGGTTGTCGAAGGCCACGGCCGTGTTTGGCGTGAGTCCCGGCACCTCGACGCAATACACCGCTTCGGTCTCGTTCGAGAACGCGACTGCCGCCGCGCCGTCCAGCCTGAACGAGCCGCCCAGCAGCTTCACGGGACACGAGACGTCTCCCGTCATGTGCGCCGTGCCGTTCGTAATCGTCACCGTTCCCGGTCCGGAAAGCGCCTCCTCGCCCGCGCCGACCTCGATTACCAGCCTCGAAGGGGAAATCGTCACGTCCGCGTCGGCGACGATCTTCGCCTCGCCTGCGGTGTTCGTGCCGGAAAGCGTGCAGTCGCCCGTAATGGCAATCGTGCCTGTGCTGCGGTCATAGGACCATCCCGCGCCGGAGCCGTTGGCGGCGTCCGTGCCGTTCACCTCGACTCCGACAGTCCTCAAAAGCGTCCCGTTGCCAATGAAATCCACATCCAGAATGTACCGGACGCCGTTGATCTTGATGTTGAAGGTGCCCTCCGGAAGCCACAGGTACACTTTTCCGTTCCCGTCCGCGAAAATGTTCGACGTGCCGTAGTAGTCGGTCGGGCCTTCGATCTCGACGGGCGCGTTGGGCGCGTAGCCTCTGAGGATCACCGGTTCGACATAGTCCGATCCGTTGGAGACAGAAGGCGGATAGGACGTGTAGATCACATGGGAGCCTCCGCGGATGACAAGATCGCACGACACGAGGCCGAGCAGGACCGAGGTGCCGTTCGTGATCGTCAGCGTACCGCCGGTAAGGAGGTCGGCGCCCTCGTCCGCTGCGCTGAGCGAGAGACGATCCACCGCGACCGTCACATCGTTGTAGACGTAAACCTCGATCGACTTGTACGTATTCGTGCCGGAGAGCGTGCAGTCTGCCGTGAGGGCAAGCGTGTCCGAGAACGGGTTGTAGCTCCAGGCGTTGCCTGAGAGCTTCACGACGTCTACGCCGTCAACCTTGACTCCATAGGCGTCGGGAAGCGCAATCGTCGTCGCCGTGCCGTTGACCATCCGCAGCGCGTAGCGTCTGCCGTTGGCATCGACGTAGTACGTGCCGTTCGCGAGCCAGAGGTAGATTGATCCCACGCTGTCGGCGTAGATGTCGTTGGTTCCGTAGTTCGACATCTCGATTTCGACCTTGGCGTGCGGCGTGAAGCCGGTGATCGTCGCCTTGTACACGCGCGCGCCCGCTTCGTTCACCGGCGTGATCGAGCTGTCGTGGCCCGTCTCGTCGAAACATCCATTGACCATCCAGGTGCTCGACCCCGAGAATACGACCCTGTAGTTTTCCTCCCCTGAATCGGGCTCCATGCCGAGCCCTATGTCGGCCGCATGGTAGCCGCTTTCGTACCATCCGCCCCTGGCGCTGATCGTGCCGCCGGATATCGCGATCTTGGCGCCGTCGCTGTACTTCGCCGAATGGCCGCCGCCAATGCCCGCACCGCCATCCCTTCCGCCGGTCGCCGTGATGATGCCGCCGGAAATGGCAATCGAACCGATTGCAGCCGAGCGATTTCCGCCGATTCCAGCCGCGTATCTGCCGCCCTTCGCCGTCAGACTCGCAGACGTCCCAAGGTTTGTGACCACGAGTGACGCGCCCTTGACCACGGAGAGACCTGCATACCTGTCCGAGTCCGCGGCATCAAGCAGGTTTTCGCCGACGAGGCGCACCGTAACCGTTCCGTTCGTTGCCGCGAAGGGAGACGCGAAAGTAGACTTCAGGCATAGATTCGAGATGGAAAGCGAGACGACGCCCTCGCCGCCGCCTTCTTCCGTATAGGCCCCAGCCAGGATGTTGACGTAACCAGAAGTGTTAGTGCCGGAGACGACATAATCCCCGGCGATGTACAATGTCTTCGCGCCGAGGTCATAGTACCACAGCTCGCCGCTAACCTCGCGGCAGGAGGCGTCCACACCGTCAATCATGACGCCGGACAGCCACTCCCCAGCCGTGGCGTCGGCATTGTTGACCGTCGCCGTGAGCGGCCTGTCGCCGGCGTAGAATACGTGCGTTCCGTTCGGGAGCCAGACGTACACCTTTCCGTCCGCGTCGGCGTAGATTTCGGACTCCTCTTCGTCGAAACCGGCGAGATGCTCGATGCGCACCAGCTCGTTCGTCTTTGACGTCTCGACCGTCACGCACCAGACGCGCTCGTCCCCGTTCGACGGCGCGGGCGAGACGCGTTCGCCGCCTGCGGCGCGGTGTATCGCATGGACGGACGCGCCCTTGATCGTGAGCATGCTCGGACTCCTCGCGTCAGTCGTCTGACAGCAGCCGAAGCCGATGTCGTCCGGCACGGTGTAGCCGTATGTCTGCGACCCCGCCGCTGCGACGACCGTCCCGCCCGTGACATTGACCGCCGCGCAGCGCGTGCCCGAAAGGCCGGATCCGATTCCGGAAGCGCCCTGGCCTCCTCTTGCCGTGACGCGGCCGCCGGAAACAGCGATCTGGCAGGGTTCCGTGTTGGCTGCGGAGCTGCCGTGGTCGCCGCTGGCGCTTCCACCTCCGATTCCGGCGCCGGAAACAGTCCCCTCCGCCGTCACTTCGCCTCCATGGATCCTGATTGTATGTCCCCAGGCGCCATAGCCGCCGCCGATGCCCGCGCCATTGTCTCCGCCGGTCGCAGTCACCTTGCCATGCGATATCTCCACGAGGCCTCCTGAATGCAGACTGCCGCCGCCGATGCCCGCGCCATTGTCTCCGCCGGTCGCCGTCACCTCGCCGCCTGAGATGCTGACGGACCCCTGGCGCAGCACAGAGGCGCCGGCCGAATCGTCCGCGAAGCACCCGCTGCCTATGCCGGCGGCGTTTTCGCCGCCGGTCGCGGCAATCACGCCGCCGAAGACGTATATCACGCCATGGCTCTCGTTGGAGCTTCCGCCGATGCCGGCGGCCTGACTGGCGGCTGTGGCCGTCAGCGAAGGCACGACGACCATGTCGATGTAGTTGGTCTCGACGTGTATGTCGTAGATGACGCCGTTCGTTATGACGCAGCC
>JAFRBA010000053.1 GCA_017405115.1 Kiritimatiellia bacterium | reverse complement strand
GTTTGGGAGAATATGGTATCATTCTCTCGTTCTCGCGATGGGATGGCATTGGCTGGGTGGTCGGTGCGGACATCCCGTCATGGCAGGGCAGGGCGTGTGCACGGGCGCATAACCCTACTCAATTGGGAAAGTTGTACTACAGAGCGGAGAACTCGAATGTGGATGTCTCGCTCTTCAGGGGCTGTCCCACGGAAGGCAAGACGGCGACGTTTGAGATCGTCGATTCGGCTTACGGAGGCTACAAGGCGGTCGTGATGACCGTAGCGGACGGCAGCGACCCGGAATCCGTCGCGACGTATTCGCTGGTGAACGGCACATGGACGCTCTCGCCAACCGTTGGTGGGCTTTCCCGCCTTCTCTCCGCATCGTCAGGCGCCAGCGTGACGATGGGCGATTCCCTGGACGACGATTTCGACGGCATCCTCTACGTGAACGCCGAACAGAGCGCGGAGAACAGGGGAACGTCGGGCGCGGTGACGTTTGGCGCCGGTGCGCTTGACGGCTTTGGCGGCATCCTCTATCCGCGCAGCGGAACGGTGACGATCCCGTCTCTTGCGTGGATGACGGACTACACGCAGCTGCGGCTGGGCTTCGGCACGGTGCGCTACACCGGCGCGGGCGAGACGATTCCGGGCTTCCAGACATATGCGACAGGCAGTTACATGGCGAATCTGGAGGTCGTGAACGACCTGACTGTGAACGGCAGGACCTCCGCCGGCGCAACGGGCGCGTTTATGAAGACGGGCGCGGGAACGCTGACGTTCAAGGGGACGGGCAGCTATGCGCTCGGCAACAACAACAACATGACAATCAACATTGGAACGCCGGAAAACAATCTATTGGCCGCAAACGGCGACAGCGCGATTTCCGCTACGGTCAACCTCTCGGTCGGCGCGGGCAAACTGGCGGTTGGCGAAGCGGACGACGACGCCGACAGTCCAAAGGTATCGACCACATCGACCATTGCCGTCGGCTTGCCGTCAGGCGAAGATTTGGCGACAGAGGCCGAACTGGAAGTCAACAGGGGTACGTTGAGCATCGATAAAAACAACATGTTCATCGGCTACTACAGCGGCCTCACGCGCGTGACCCATCCAAAACTCACCGTCAACGGCGGTGCGGTGACGGTGCCGAAGTGCATCTACACGGCGTATGAAGACCTCAACAAGGAGACGCGCAACACGGCGTGCAGCCCGACGGTCGTCGTCAACGGCGGCACGGTGGATGTCGGGGACTCGGTCGTGATGAGTGAAAGCTTTGCCATGAACAGCGCCGCCAAGGAGGCGGATACGGTTTCGACCTTCACTCTGAACGGCGGCGTGGTGACTGTCCAGACGAATTTCTATGTTGTTTACCGCGAAGGCAAGAGCAACCGCGCGCCAAGGGGTGTTGTGAACCTGAACGGCGGCGAACTGGACGTCAAGGGGACGCTTAACCTCTGCCGCAATTCGAAGACGACGGGCGCGGTGTGGCTCAACGATGGCGGACTGCTGAAGGCGGGCGATGTCGTCGCAACGCGCGCCGGCGGCTTGCTCCACTTCAACGGCGGCGTGTTCATGCCATACGGTGTGTTGCCAAACGGCACGGCGAAAGCGACGCTGAACGGGACGGCGGCGTCTGACGACGGCGAAATCGGCTTCCTCGTCTCTAAAGGCGGCGCGGTAGTGGACACGTCGGCGGTCGCGGGCGGCACCTACACGATTGCGGCGGCGCTGACGCACGATGCCTCGCTCGCCGGCGCCGACGGCGGCCTCGTGAAG
This sequence comes from Kiritimatiellia bacterium, assembly GCA_017405115.1. Next base: position 7,753 of record JAFRBA010000053.1, on the reverse strand, counting down.
CGCGGCGCGGGGACGCTCGTCCTCTCCGGAACGAATACATACACGGGCGTGACGAAGGTGGAAGAGGGCGTTCTTCAGGTGGCGAGCGACACGGCTGTCCCTGGTGTTGCGCATGTCAACTACGGCGCGGCGATTGACCTTGGCGGTGCAAGTCGCAGGGTCGGCGGCATCGCGGGCTCGGGCGTTGTGAGCAACGGCACGCTGGTCATAGCGGGAACAATGCCGATTCCTGACGAAGTGCCGTTCCTCGACTGTGACCTGAAAACGGTGCGCGGCGCGGCGATCGACTTCGGGCGCACGAAGGACAATCCCATCGAGAACGGCAAGACATTCCCTGTCGCCCAGCTTTCCGGGAGCCTGGTGGGCGATGTCAAGTTCAGGGCCGTCAATGCCGGATATCCGTGCGGACTCGGCGTCACCATCGCGGACGGCTACGTCTATGTGACCACGGGGACGCGGGGAATCACGATTAAGGTCCGGTGACATTCATCCGAATTTCAGGAAAAGTGCCATGGCCTTTGAATTGAACCGTCGTGAGTTTCTGAAGTTTGGCGCCTTCGCCGCGATTGGCGCGGGATGCTCGTCCGCGAATGCGCTTTCGTCGTCGTATTCGGTGGTTGTGCTGGGCGACGTCCACTACGACGCGCCGGAGATCGGCGTGTACCATGCCCACTACAAGCCCAAGCCCGGCAGCAACGGCGCCAGGATATTCCCGCTTCGCATGAGGCGCGAGCACGACCAGTGGTCGGGGCTGATGCAGCGCCTCGCCGGCGCCGCGCGCAGAGACATACGTCCGGACACGAAGTTCGTGCTGCAGCTCGGCGACCTGATACAAGGCAACTGCGCGAAGGCGGCGATACACGAAAAGATGCTCGAGGACGGCTTCGGCTACTTCAAGAAGACTGTTTCGCCGGACCTGCCGTTCGTCCCGATAGTCGGCAACCACGACGTCGACAACAGCATCTGGCTGGACAAGAAGCCCGCCAGGGAAGTCTATCGCGAGACGATGCTGCCAAAGCTGTCTCAAGAGCTGGGCCAAAACATCGGCGATCCGACGTTCGCGTTCAGGCAGGGGCCAGACCTCTTCCTTTGCGTCGACTTCAACTTTCCGGACGCTACGCGCATTCTGCATCTTCTTGAGGACAATCCCGACGTCCGCTACACGTTCATCGTCTCGCATGGAGCGGTCGTGCCTGTTTGCACAGGTTCCCACTTCAGGTGGTTTCTCCTGGGAGCGAAGAAATGCGATGCCGCCCGGCGGAAGCTCTATTCCGAACTCTGCCGCCGCAGGGCGATTGCGCTTGTCGGGCACAACCACCAAACGATTCTCGCCGACCTCGTGACGCCGGATGGCCGGCTCACGCAGTTCATGGCGACGAGCGTATGGGAGGCGGAACGCCAGGCGACCGTCCAGCCGAGGCATACGACGCCGGGGGGGTACGCGAATATTCCGCAGAAGGCGAAGGACTACGACGCCGACGACGCGCGCGCGCTGTTCGGCGAGTATCGTCCGCACCTTGAAAGGTTCTTCCACGCCGGGCTGCAGGGCCGTTGTCGCCTGGAGGTCTCCGACGTGGCGGTGAAGATGACGGTGTTCGGCGGCGATGCCGCCGAGCCGTACCGCACTTTCACCCTTCGCGGCAATGCGGCGGACATGACGTGACATTGCAGAAAGGGAATGACGGAATGAACATGAAGCGCCATATCGCGGCCCTCGTCGCGCTGTCGTGCCTTGTCGCCGCTGCGGAGGGGCTCTCGCCGGCGGAGTTCCGTTCGCCCCCTCCGGCGGCACGTCCGCACACCTGGTGGCACTGGATGAACGGCAACGTCACCAAGGAGGGAATTACCGCCGACCTGGAGTCGATGGCCGCCGTCGGCATCGGCGGCGCGCAGATATTCGACGCCGGACTGGCGCTGCCAAGGGGCCCGGTCGCGTTCGCGTCCGACGACTGGTTCGACTGCCTGGCCCACGCGAACCGGGAGGCGAAGCGGCTCGGCATTGAGCTGTGCCTTGCGAACTGCAGCGGCTGGACGAGCTCGGCGGGGCCGTGGATCACGCCCGCGCTGTCGATGAAGTATGTCACGGGCACCGCGGTGCGCGTGAAGGGCGGCGAGCGGTTCGACGGCGTGCTGCCTGTTCCGGAGAAGACGAACGGATTCTATGAGGACATCGCCGTGCTCGCGTTCCCCACGCCAAAGGAGCGGGCGAAGTGGCCGGACTTCGACTGGCAGGTCTTCCGAAAGCGCGGCGTGGAGCGTGCGCCCGTCAAGCCGAGCCGACTGACGAACGGCGATCTGCCGGCTGCCGCGTGCGTGGCGAAGGACGACGTCGTCGACCTGACAGGGGAAACGAGCGACGGACGCCTTGCATGGACCGCTCCGTCGTCCCATGAATCCTGGACCATCCTGCGCATCGGCTACATGGCGAACGGACAGAAGAACCGGCCTGCCTCCGCGTCGGGTCTTGGACTGGAGTGCGACAAGCTCGATCCGCACGCAATCGACGTCCATTTCGACGCCTACGTCGGCAAGGCGCTGAAGCGACTGGGCAAGGACGGGGCCTTTAACAACGTACTGCTCGACAGCTACGAGGTGCATGGGCAGAACTGGACGCGCGGGTTCGAGAAGACGTTTGCCTCCCGCATGGGCTACTCCATCAAGGAGTATCTCCCGATCCTGGTTGGGTATCCCATCGACAGCGCAGCGGAGACCGAGCGCTTCCTTGGGGATTTTCGCCTGACGATTTCGGAGCAGTTCGTGAAGAACTACGCCGGACGCCTGCAGGAGCGCTGCCGCGAAAACGGACTTCTCTTCTCCTGCGAGCCGTATGGCAACGGTCCGTTCAACGATCTCGATTACGCCCGCTACTGCGACATCCCGATGGCGGAGTTCTGGCAGCCGACGAACGAATGCGACCTGGCGGCGCTGGCGCGCGACCCGAATCGCGCCTTTATGGAGACTCGCTGGGGAAACCGCTCTCTCGGCAACGGCAAGACGGTCGCCGCGTCGGCGCATGTATGGGGCAGGCGCATCGTCGGCGCCGAGGCGTTCACTGCATATCCTACGAAGGAGTCCGGACGCTGGCTTCAGGGGCCGTACGAGCTGAAGGTGCAGTGCGACCGCATTTTCGCGGACGGCGTTAACCGCATGATACTCCACCGCTTCGTGCACCAGCCGTGGACCGCTCCAGCGCGCTGTCCCGGCATGACGATGGCGGCTTACGGCGGACATTTCGATCGGACTCAGACGTGGTGGGCGCATGGCGCAAAGGAGTTCTTCGGCTATATGGCGCGCGCTCAGTACGTTCTTCAGAGCGGAACTTTCGTCGCGGACGTTCTGCTATGCACTTCCGGAGAGGCGCCGGACTTCGGAACGGACGGCGAGATTCCGGAAGGCTACGACGGCGACCGCTGCCATCCTTCGGCGTTGGCGGAATGCAGGGTTGACGACGGATGCGTGATAGTGCCTGGTGGCGTGCGTTATCGTGTCGTCGGCACGCCGGCGCGCGGCGAGCTTCGTCCAGAGGCGTCTGCCGCGCTTGCGCGCCTCGAACGGCTTGGCGCGACAGTCGTGGAATATGGCGAAGTCGCCGCGGCACTTAAGCGGCTCGGCTGTGCGCCTGACTTCGCGTGCGACGACTGCGACGTGCGCTGGATCCATCGCCGCATTGACGAGGACGACGTCTATTTCGTTGCGGTGCCCAACAAGGAGCAGAAGAAGGTCGTCTGTTCGTTCCGTACGGCGGGAAGGACGCCGGAGCTTTGGGACGCCATGGACGGGTCCGCCTCGAAGACGGTGTTCAACGTACGGAATGGCCGCACAGAAATCACGCTTGATTGCCCTCCGGCGCATTCGGTCTTCGTCGTGTTTCGTTCCTCAAAAGAGGGGACTGTCCCCAAAACTAGCTCCTCCAAAGAGGGGACTGTCCCCAGAACGATGCCTGCTGTTGGGACGTGGAATGTGACATTCCGCGAGCCTATGGCGACGAATGACATTGCGGCGGCTAAGTATACGAAACTTGACTCATGGACAAATAGCGACAATCCCGATATTCGCTATTTTTCTGGAACAGCTCGCTATTTAATCAAGTTTTCCATCTCGGGTGGAGGGGCCTGTCCCAAGGGAAATGGGGACTGTCCCCAGCGGGAGAGGGTGTTTCTGGACCTTGGCCGGGTGAAGAACATAGCTGAAGTAACTGTCAACGGAAAGGCGTATCCGGCGCTGTGGAAGCCTCCGTTCGTCATGGACATCACTGACGCCGTGGAGCGCGACGTGACGGTTGATCTTGAAGTCAAGGTGACGAACTATTGGCCGAACCGGCTCATTGGCGACGCGCGGCTTCCAGACGACTGCAAATGGGACAATGGGCTTAAGAGCCGCGGATATCCGCTTCTCAAATCTTGGCCAGAGTGGCTGAAGGAGGGGCGTCCGTCGCCAACTGGCCACCATGCCTTCACAACATGCCGACTGTGGTCGGCGGACGAACCGCTTCTTGAGTCCGGGCTTCTCGGTCCTGTCTGCCTGCGCATAAGCGCCAAGAACTAATCGGTTCGTGTGGAGGCCGGGCGTCTTACATTCGCCGCGGCAAAAATGGGCGGCGAAATCATCCCAGGCCTTCACTCCTCAATCCGCAGGGCGACATCGGAGCGCAGGGAATACGACGGAAGCGAGAAACCAGCTAAGTCGGCGAGGAAGACGACCTGAATTTATGGTATAATTCCACCACCTACAAACCAAAGGAGAAAAAGGAATCGACCTGAAACCATAAAAAAGACAATTTAGCGAACTGCTGAACGACGCCTATCCGGGAATACTACCACACGTTTCCAACGTCGTATGCAACAAGGAAAAAGAAAATGCAACAGCAAGAGACCATACATTCCGTCATGGAGCCTTTGGATGATGATTCCATAAGGTCGCGCATTCTTACGATTCGCGGCGTGCAGGTGATGTTTGACAGAGATCTGGCGGACATCTATGGTGTCACGACAAAGCGCTTGAATGAGCAGGTGAAACGCAATATTGATAGGTTTCCTCCAACATTTCGCTTCGCTCTTTCGGTTGACGAAATGAGCGAACTGGTCGCAAATTGCGACCGGTTCCGAACGATGAAGCACTCTTCAGTTCCCATGTCCGCATTCACGGAACATGGAATAATCATGCTGGCAAGCGTGCTGAAAAGCGACGTGGCAATTCAGGCGAGCATTCGTATAACAACTGCATTCGTTGCCATGCGCAAAGCACTCGCATCCATCGCTCCTATTATTGCAAGGGTTGAAACTGACGAGCGAAGGCAAATAACCGACCAGCAGCGCAACGAGGAGCGTTTTGACACGATCTTCAAGGCGATGGACGGGGGCGATTTCCCGCCGCAGAAGGTGTTTTTCGACGGCAAGCATTACGACGCATATTCATTTGCGAGGAAGCTGGTCCGCAAGGCGAAGAAGGACATCGTCCTCGTGGACAACTATTGCGACGATGTCACGCTCGACATCCTTTCGCAAAAATGCGGCGGCGCGGATGTGTTGATTGCCACCACGCACAAGTCGGCCACCAAGTTCATTTCGCCGACCGCCGTCGCCAAGTTCAACAAACAGAATCCGACGCTCACGATCAAGACCGTTGGTTCATTTCACGATAGGTTTCTTATTCTCGACGGCACCGAACTCTACCACTTAGGCGCATCTATGAAAGACCTGGGTCGTCAATATTGCGCCATCACCAAGATGGACGCCATGTTCATCCCGTCGATCATGCAGCGAATCCCGTAACCGCCGATTTATGCTATACTATCCACGTTCCACAAACCAAGGGAGAAACAAGGAACCGATTTAAAACCGTAAACAAGACAATTTAGCGAACTGCTGAACGACGCCTGACCGGAAATACAACCACACGTTTCCCATGTCGTATGCAAAAACAACATGACGCGGCGGCAGGAGTCGGCGTGATATGGTATAATTCACGCTGTGAAGACTAAGGCAGAGAACAGGAAGGGGACGAATGGAGTCTTTTACGGAGACTCGGTTTTCATCCTCGACGGCGCCATGGGCACGCAGCTTCAGTCCCGCGGGCTGAAGCCAGGAGAGGTCCCGGAGCTCTGGAACCTTACTCGCCCAGACGACGTCCGCGCCGTGCACGAGGCGTACTTTGCCGCAGGCGCCGACGCCGTCTACGCCAACACCTTCGGGGCGAACCCGGCCAAGTACCACGGCGACGCGCCGCTCGCCGACGTAGTCGCCGCAGGCGTGGCCATCGCGAAGGACGCCGCCGCGCAGGCCGGTGGCCGCCGCTTCGTCGCGCTCGACGTCGGGCCCACGGGGCGCTTGCTCAAGCCGGCCGGAGACTTCGAGTTCGACGCCGCCTACGACGCCTTCGCGGAGCAGGTTCGCCTCGGCGCCGCCGCAGGCGCCGACTTCGTTGCCGTGGAGACGATGGGCGACGCCTACGAGCTCAAGGCGGCAGTCCTCGCCGCCAAGGAGAACTGCAGACTCCCTGTCATCGCGACTGTTGCACTCGGCGACGACGGGAAGCTCCTGACCGGGGCGAGCGTCGAATGCGTGGCCGTCATCCTTGAAGGGCTTCATGCGGACGTCGTTGGCCTCAACTGCGGCTTCGGCCCGGACCGCATGCTGGAGTTCGTCAGGCGCCTTCGTGCCTGCACGTCGCTGCCTGTCGCCGTAAAGCCGAACGCGGGGCTTCCGAAGATGGTCGGAGACAGGACCGTGTTCACCGTCGGCCCTGAGGAGTTCGCTCGCGACGTCGCCGAGCTCGTCGACGCGGGCGCGTCGGTGGCCGGCGGGTGCTGCGGCACCACGCCCGCGCACAGTGCCGCCGTCCGCGCGGCGTTGGAGGGGAAGGCCGGAAAAGCCGCAAGGGGCGGCGGCGCCTGCGTCGTGACATCCGGTTCGCGCGCAGTCGAGATACCGTTCGACGACACCATCATAATCGGAGAGCGCATAAACCCGACCGGCAAGAAGAAGCTCCGCGCTGCGCTGGAAGAGGGGGACGTGGCGTACGTCCTGCGCGAGGCCGTCTCGCAGGCCGAGGCGGGCGCACACGTCCTCGACGTGAACGTAGGCGTTCCCGGCCTGGACGAGCCGGCCGTCCTGGACGCCACGGTTCAGGCCGTGCAGGGCGTGACTGACCTCCCGCTTCAGATCGACACATCCGACACTGCGGCCCTTGAACGCGCGATGCGCCACTACAACGGGAAGCCTCTCGTGAATTCAGTGAACGGCAAGGAGGAGTCGATGTCCTCCGTGCTGCCGCTGGTGGCTAAGTACGGCGGAGCAGTGGTGGCGCTCACGCTCGACGAGAAGGGCATCCCCCCGACTGCGGAGGGGCGCGTCGCCATAGCGCGGCGCATCCTCGAGCGCGGCGCCGCGCTAGGCCTCTCGTCGTCGGACTTCGTGGTAGACGTGCTTTGCCTCGCCGTGAGCGCCGAGGCGGAGAGCGCGAACGTCATTCTCGAGTCTATGCGCAGGGTCCGCGCCGAGCTTGGCTGCCGCACGTGCCTCGGCGTGTCGAACATCTCGTTCGGGCTTCCGGCGCGTCCGCTCCTCAACGCCGCGTTTTACACGATGGCGATGGCGAACGGGCTCTCCGCCGGAATAGTCAACCCCCTTGCCGCGGACATGATGAACGCATACCGCGCCTACAGGGCGCTGACCGCGCGCGACAGGAGCTGCGCGGAATGGGTCGAGTCCTACAGGGACTACCGCGCGTCCGCGCCCGCCGCGTCCACGCCGGC
>JAFRBA010000052.1 GCA_017405115.1 Kiritimatiellia bacterium | reverse complement strand
CTACGACGGAAACATCGACAACGCAGACCTTGCCCTGTATCTTGCAGGGAGATGGTTCAGGTTCTGGACGAACGAGGATACGGCGAAGGGCGACTATGTGGGACAGTCCGACAATGTCGAGCCGAATGCCTCGGACCTCGTCGTGAACGGCGCGTACGACCTCGTGAACTTCTTTCCGCTTGCGGCGGACTTCTCCGCCCTTCGGAGCGCATGGGGGAACAACGTGACGTACAGGCTGGAGCCATACTGGGACGACTCCGGCGCGATCAACTTCCTCTGGGCGAACCTCGGGAGGCTCGGCTACAGGAGGATGCAGGCGGAGACCGTGCGCGACCTCGGCGGCAACGCGCTATCGAGTGCGAGCCTTACGGCGCTTCCGGACGGCGGCTGCGAAATACCCAGTTCCGTGTTGGGCGCGCTTTCGGGAACGGACGGGATGCTCGTCGCGGAGGCGGTCTCGAATCTGGCGACATTGCGCTTTGTAGTCCGCGACGGGGACGACGAGATCTTCTCGTGCGGCGTTCCGCTCTCGATATACACGGTTCGCGACATGTACCGTTGGCTCAACATCCGCTACGCGGCGGGAGGCGCGGGCGGGGAGCAGTCCCGGCTCGGCGAGCCGTGGAACCGTCCGGACGAGGAGTGCGACGGGAGGCACTTCGTGTTCGTTCACGGCTACAACGTGAACCCCGCCGCGGCGCGGCAGTGGGCCGACGCAATCTTCAAGCGCCTGTGGTGGAGCGGGTCGAGGTCGATGTTCACGGCGGTGGACTGGTATGGTGACGACTCGCAGTTCGCGACACTCGCGCACGGCGACGTCTCGCCCGACTACTACGCGAACGTGATGCACGCCTTCTCGTCCGCTCCCGCGCTCGCCTCTCAGGTCGCGGCGCTCCCCGGCACCAACACGGTCCTACTTGCGCACTCGCTCGGCAACATGCTCGTATCGTCGGCGATAAAGGATCACAGCCTTTCCGGATACTCGAAGTACTACATGCTCAACGCCGCCGTGCCCATGGAGGCATACGACGAGGATGCGTTCACGTCAAACATGGTTGATTCGGCATGGTCGAATGTGCCAATCACGTACAGGGCTTCAGACTGGTCTTCGCTTTTTGAGACAAACGACTTCCGAGCTTCGCTCTCCTGGTGCGGACGATTCGCCGGGATCCAGAACGCGGTCAACTGCTATTCGGAGACGGAGGATGTTCTGGCCAACCCAACACCGCATGGACTTGGCGGAGCGTGGTCCAAGCAGGAGCTCTTCAAGGGAACGACAGTCTGGCATGCGCTGAACGCAGTTCCCTTCCTCGGCCTCGACGTCGCCTGCGAGGGTGGATGGGGCATAAATGCTACTTACGCCGCGAATCCCTACTACTATGTTCCCGTGTACGGATTCTTTGCGAACGCAATGTCGAACTTCACACGCGAAGAAGCAATTGAAAGTCCGTTGTTCACGCCGTTCAAGACCGAGACAGCGACCATGCACTCTACGAATCTTTACACAATAGCCGATGCGGACTATCGCCGCAGCCTTCGAGCGAAGTTTCTTGGCGACGCAATTCCGGCGACAAGTTTCGCGATGGGGGCAAATTCTACAAATGGATTGGAGGAACACTATGACATGCAGGATGCGGTGCAAGACAACGCTTGGCCAAGTGGAAGGGTTGTAAACGACGAACGAAAATGGTTTCATTCTGACATCAAGAACGTTGCCTATTTCTATTTACACCAGGTATTCAACAGAATCAAAAGCGGACATTAGAACAAGGAGAATCATATGACAACAAAACACGTAGCCATCTCGTTGCTTGCCGGCATGACCGTTGTTCAGGCGGCAGGAGATCTAGCAAAAATCGAAGCACTTGTCGTGGATGAGGGCGACGGGCGTCCAATACCTAACATAGTTGTAACGGCATCTTTTGCCAATGACAATGGATGGAAAGCATGGACTGAATCCGCGCCAATAAATCATGACACGCAACCAACGGATGTCCGTGGTCGTTGCCGACTTTCTGGGAAAACAAACAACGGAGAAGTCGGATGCTGGGTTGATTCTATGCAAAGAGGGTATTATGGCACAAGCTCCGGCGTAGGATTCCATTTAAAGAAGAAAGACCTGTTCGGAGTTTGGCAGCCAGATAATCTTGTTGCAACAATAAAGTTGCAGCGAGTCGAACGTCCAATCCCACTTGTGTTGCGGCAATTTGCAGATCCAGCCTCGGACAGCGTCGGTTCTGATTTGTTCGCAAAGTGCAACGGAAGTTTGGAGTTGGACTTGCTGAAGGGTGACTGGCTGCCACCCGTTGGGAGTGGCGAACACGCAGATGTTGTCTTTACGCGCCTTCCACGTGAGAACCTTGGAGTTGGGACTAACCCCAGAGGTGTAACCGCTTCTGCATATCGAGACTCAATGACGGTGAAGTTTGTCGGGGAGGACAATGGTCTTGTTGAAGTTGCATGTCCGAATGGTGCAGGAATAAAAATAAGGAAAGCCCCCAATGATGGGTATCGACAAGACTATGTTTGCTGGAAGGGACGAGGGAAAGACCTCCTGCGTTCCAGTCATTTCGACAAGCGTCGAAACTTCGCGTTTAGAATAAGGACCGAACGCGACGAGAAAGGAAAAATCACCTCTGCTTACTACGGCAAGATATACGGCGATATTGATTTCAAGAAATTGATAGGCGTGAACGTAGAGGCTGTTGCGGCACCATCTTTCCGTTACTACCTCAATCCAACAGCCAACGACCGTAATCTTGAATGGGACATGAAGACCAATTTGTGCACAAAATCAGGCAAGATCGGACGAGAACCGTAGGCTTTGCTATAATACCCACATGAGCCAGTATGCCGCCATCAGGGAAGAGCCTTTTTCAGTCGAATCATAAACAACGATGGAGGAGACACTAATGGCTCACAACAATAGAACCTTTCACAACAATAGAACCTTGCATAGCATGCTTCTGATTGTGCTTAGTATTGCCCCTGGTTCGCTTTTTGCGGCGACAGCCGGTTTTAACGTCCTTGTGGTGGACGCAGATACCCTCGCGCCGATAAAGGGGGTCGATGTTGTCGGCTGGTTTTCAAACGACAATGGGTGGAAAGCATGGACGGAATCGGCTCCAGAATATGTGGACAAGAAGACTACTGACGAAAAAGGCTTTTGTCATGTTGCCGGAGAGACGAACACCGGTGAGACGGGGGTTAATATCCATTATCCTCCGCATGGCTACTACCCAAATTCTTTTTGTATTCGTCATCAGTTTTCCCAAAAACCTGTCTTCCCTCTTATGCGCTGGCGTCCGACGGATCTTGTCATAACAGCGTTACTTCAACGCGTCATGCATCCTCTGCCCTTGTTTGTCAAGAGGATGGGGCGGTGTATCGGAAGTGATGCGATAGACAATAACGGAAAATACTTTGCATGCGATCTTGTGAAAGGAGAATTCCTTCCACCGTTTGGAAAAGGTGAAATAGCTGATGTCGTCTTTTCATGCCCTCCACAGGAATATATTGGTGAAGGATTTAATGGGCGCAATCGTAGAGCGCCCCGTTACAAAAACACTGTTGTGGCGATATTTCCGGGCGATGAAGCAAATGGCATACAATCGGTATCGGTGACAAATCAACAGGCGCTACTGAAAGTTCGCGAAGCATTGGAAAATGGTTATCAACGCAAGTTGTCGTTTTCAGAATCCATGGCGTACGATCTTCAACATCGGGAGGGGCTTGACAGTGGCAAGTGCTATTGCTTTCGGATCCGTACAGAGCGTGACGAGGCGGGGAGGATAAAAAGCTCGCTTTTCGGGAAAATGTATGGCGATCCAGTGTTTCTGCTCGATGGCGGAGACCGATGGACACAGAAAGTTGGCGGTATTGTATTCCTTTACTACCTCAATCCGACACCAAACGACCGTAATCTTGAATGGGATCGGAAGAGCAACCTTTGCGACAAACCAGGTAAATTGGAAATGAGAATCAACCACTCCCCCATGCTTCTCCCGTAAACGAGAAAGGCGAGGACTGATGAAACCAACCGAGACAAGCGCTATAGAGTCGTATGTCGCCGAGGTCGCGAAGCTCGCGAAGACTGGCAAGGCGACGGAGCACACGTTTCGCGGCGCACTTGCCGCGCTCATTGACGCGCTCGCTCCAGGGCTTAAGGCTGTGAATGAGCCAGCGGACTGACTGCGGAGCTCCAGCCTACATCGTTCAGGACGTCTCCTTATGGCAAAGGCAAACATAGCGACATGCCGATTAGGTTTGCTGCCGACATCAGAAATGAGTACTTTGACTTTAAGATATCGATGGATGTATCCTTTACTAATAATCCGTTTGCAGGAGCGTATGTCTGCAAGAAAAATTCTGGCTCTGATTTCACATGGTCGGAATGCGCTGATACAAACAAGGTTTTTGCAACGGAATTCAACTACGTGTGCGAGAGGCGACCAGATGGGAAGCGTGTCAAAGACATATACCGCTATGTATATCCGCTATTTGCCAAAATTATAAGAGGAGAGCCGAAATGAAAAAGTTGTGCTTCGTTGCCGCTGCCGTCATTGCAACTTGTGCATGGTGCGACAGCTCCAAGTTTGCCGTGCTTGTGGTTGATTCTGTCACCAGGGTAGCACTGCAAAATGCAACGGTTAAGGCTTGGTTTGAGACTGATATCGGTTGGCGGGCGTGGAGCGAGCCAACGCCATATATTACAGACGTACAGGTGTCTGATGAAAACGGTCTATGTCGTTTGTGTGGCAGGACGAATACGGGCAAGGTCTCTTGTTGGGTAGAGAAATCGCCGGCTGGATACTACAAAGCCGTAGGTATAATGGAAAAATTCAAAACCAAGTCTCTCTTCGGCACGTGGCAGCCGGACAACCTTGTGGTTACGGTTGCCCTTGATCGCGTGGAGAATCCAATCCCCCTGTATGTAAGAAATGTAGTGTTTCCGAATCTTGAAAAATCTGTTGAGGATTTGTCTGCTGTTGAGAAAGGTTCGTTCTCGTATGACTTCCTGAAAGGCGACTGGTTACCTCCGTGGGGACTTGGCGAGGTTCCGGATGTTGTTTTTCGCAGGTTGCCACGCGAAGACTTGGGCGTCGGCGTAAACGGTCGTGGACAGAGAAGCAGATCGTTCAGGGATGTCGTTGCAGTCGATTTTCAAGGCAATGGCAACGGCATTGTCGCAGTCCCTGTAAGTGTGACATCTGAATTGAAGATAAGGACGTCGGTTGATTCTGGCTTTATAAATCACTACGAGCAGGTCTGTGGAAGGGGTAAAGACTTACAAGCGTTTAGAATGCGAGACAAGACGAAATGCCTATGCTTTAGGGTGCGCACGAAATACGATGACAAAGGGAATGTCATTGAAGCATACTATGGAAAGATTTACGGAGATATAGTAATGGGCTGGTCGTATCAAGGGGTTTCAAGTGTCTCTTTCCTCTATTATTTTAACCAAGCTCCAAACGACTGCAACCTTGAATGGGACATGAAGAACAATCTTTGTCCCAAACCGGGCGATATTGGTGAGCCAAGGCCATGACCATGCGATACAGATTAACAAAGATACGAATTCCACAAATGAAAACAAAGATCTTATTGATAGGTTTCTTTGCTGCGGCGGTCGCTGTAGCAGACGATATCCGGCCGGTTCTTCCGTCTGTTCAATATTTTGACACGGAGGTGGTGACGAACGTTGTGGTTTCGGCGCAGGGGTCGCGCGAATACTCCTTTGAGCTGGCGTTCTCGGGTACTGCGTCTAACAACGTTGAGATTGCGTTTGGCTCTGATGCCGACAGCAACGGTGCGCTCTCGGTCGATGAGATCGGACTTTCCGCCGGATGGGACTGCGGCGAGTGGTTCGTCATGAACGCTGCGACTGGCGAGCGGGCAGTGGCTTCGGCGGCGGAGGGGGTGCACAGTCTCGTCGGAACGATTCGCCTCCGCACGGGCGGGCGCGTGAGGGAGATTGCATTCCGCGACGGCGCGGCGGCGCTCTTTCCGACGCTCCAGGGCGCGGCGCGGGCGTGGTCGTTTCCCGCGGGCTGGAACATGGTGCGTCTCGTCGGGCGCGGCGAAAACATCCGCTCCGGCGAGCATTTCCACGTCACGGCCACCAGCCACGGCATCGCGCTCCGGTTGAAATGACATCTGCCAGCGAGACGTATCTCTACGCCATGCCGACTAACGGAATGCGCCGCGAAAACTGGTGGATTCGCGGGGCGTGTGAAATTGTGGAATTGTGGAAATGGGGAAATTGGGATTTTCGTGTCGGTGCAACCGCATTGGAAGACAAGCGCAAGAAGGCAAATTCCGAAATGTTTGATTCCATAATTCCACAATTTCATAATTCCACAATCAAAGTGTCGGCGGTGCCGCAAGTCTCGCGTTTCTGGGATGCGCCAACCACCAACGGATCGCACCTCCTCACCTGGGAGAACTTCTTCTTGAACCGCGACACGAACACCCCCGTCTCCGCGCAGCTGGAGCTTATGCCGTCCGGCGACACGTTGAGGCGAGTGTAAAATTGAAAATGGAAAGTGTAGAATTGTGTTGTCATTCTGCGCGTTCCCTTTGGCGGGGGTCGGGGCGACGGACCCATTTTCCATTTTTCACTTTCCACTTTCCATTCGCCTACTTCGGTCCGCACCAGTCGTTGCCCGAGGGGGCGAACTCCAACGCATACTGCTGGGTAGACATCGTCGTGCCCGATGCCAACGCGATAGTGACTTTTACCGGTGACGGCTATTCGGCCCTGCCCGATCCGACGTTCGTCGCTCGTGCAGGGGCGACGAACCGCGTCATCCTGCTCATCGGCAAGACGTACCAGGTCGCGAGCCGCATGCCGATAGTTTGCATCGGGCAGTCGAGCGGCGAGATAGTGGTCGACCAGGTCTCGGCGACGGAACTTACCATCTGCTGGCCGGTGACGATAGAGGAGGTATCCATGCGAAGCGGCGCGTCGTTCGCGATGTCCGTGTGGCCCGACTGCCTCGGCGGCGGCTTCACGTGGACGAACAGCTGCTGTCAGGTCGTGGCGATAGGTGGTTGGCAATATTCCATCTCCTGTGGCAATAACTGCCTCTGCACAGGCTGTGGTGCGGAAGGATACTACGGCTACGAGGCGTATCGGCTCCCTGCAAGCGGCGGCTCGTGCGGGTGCTCGCCGCATGGGAATGATGATGGCGGTGGCGATTATGGCAATTCGGGAGGTGTAAGCGTGAGTTTTTCGCGCAAGGTATTATTTTACGAAGATGCCTACACAAACACGATAGGGGATGTTGTTGCAAAGAGAGTTTCTACTAATGTTCTTTTAACTTGTGCAGCATATGGTGGACAATATGGCGGAGTCGTCAGGTTTTCAACATTTGGATTTGAGAAGCTTGCTCATGTTGGCGGCGATATGATTCCAGATTCTGTTGTGGATATACAACGAGAGCAGACGAGGACGTGGACTGCCATCTATAGGCCGGAGGTTGAAAGCGCCTCCGTCGACGATATTTCCGTGACAATGACATTCTCTGAACTGGTTTCTGGCAACGATATATCTGATTCCGATGCATTGACCATTATCAAGATAGAGATTACGCCCGAGGAGGAAAAAACAGGATGTGCGCACAGACATATTGTCGGTGTAAGGGAAGTCGTGCGTTGCAAGGCTCGTCCAGATGTCGGGCAGTGGACTGAATCAGGAGAGGGAGAGATCATAAACAACAGAGGCGATGTACAATATATATGTCCACTTCTCGCGGGGGCGTGTGGGGTTGAATACACATTCAATGGCGAGCCTTTTCAGGTGCCATTGGCAGTAATTGAGCCGACGACAGTTGTTGCACGTTCGCCACGCGCATTGACATATTACCTTCCTGCAGGAAGTGCCGGTGGAGTGGGTATGGCACTTAGCATCTATGTCTTGCCTGAGACCGTTTCGTTTTCGGGCATTAAGATTGAGGAGGTGCCTTCCGAAATTGGGACTCACAGCAATTTCTTTGCCAATGTATATTTCACAGATGTCTGGTATCATACTGTCGAATTGGGTGCGGGGGATTGGCGTGGAATACTCGGAAACCAGAAGGAATTCGAGGACTGCCCGCGAATGGAAGCGGCCATACCTTGCGAGATGCCAAACGGAACAATGACATGGGACACGCGGTACGGATGGGACTTCGGTTCTATCACATGGCACATCGATTGGGGCTGGGGCGACTCCACAAGCGAACTGGGAGATGATCCCGTGAAAACAATGACGCATTCGGCAGACTATGACCAGCATTTCTCAATAACTCCGAACGGGACATTGACAATTGAGAAGTTTCAGAATACAGTATCGCGTGAAACAAACGGCGTGTTCAGGTTGAACGGGATTGTCGTAACACCAAGCGGGAACTAAGAAATGAGACATAAGAAACTTGTATTAACATTTGGCTCGAAGATGGTTGCAACCCTTTTTTTGACCACCGGCTGCTCGCGGGAGCAAGTGCCGCAGCCCGCGCAAGGGCTTTGCTTGGCAACAAACGAAGTAAAAACAATAGATACGGAAATGTCGGCTGGGGATGCGGCCTTCTGCATGATCGCCAATTATCCTGTAGATTACAAGGACATCATAAGATAAGCGAAGTTCAACAAACTTTGTTGGCGAATTCTAAAGGAGACGAAGAAAGAAGAGTCTGCCAGGCTGTATGCTCTGCTTGCCGACGCGGCGATACGGCAACAAGTTTCGCATGAAACACTAGAACGGCGTGGCATCCAAATAGAAGGGTTGTGGAAAAGCATATTTTCGACAGCATTTAGTTTCGGACAGAAAGGGCTTGTCCTAGCGCATGATGATTCGTTTGAGTACTGGGAACGCATGATAAAGTTCTTTGAGAGAGTGAAGGACGAAATTGAAGACATGAAAACCATTCTTGATGACGGTATGTCACAGAAATCTAGGCGCGACCGGATGTGTGTCTATAGCATGGTCATGCACTTTAGGAGCAAGATAATACGCGATGCACGCTATTTTCTTGGCAAAGACAACGGATATGCCGATTTGCTTACGGATGAGCAACGCTGTGAGATTCTACGGCGTCTGTTGCAGCTTGAGGAATATGCGAAGAATGTAGAGGCTGAAATAACAGGCATGATTCGCGTTCCGAGTGCGGGCGAGGCGGAAGAAAAGATGCATAAAGACCTGCAGAGAGGCAGATTTGATTCCGATGGTGTAGGATCTGGTGCGGTGTTCTAACTCCATTTCTCCGCGATTCGCGACCAAGGTCTACGTATTTGATTCACGTGCGGCAGCTTTTTCAAATGAGTAAAACCCGTATCTTGCAGTCTGCTGCATATGTCTATGCCGGTCTATGCCGCAGTTGAAGACGGCTGCGAGAATAGTGTATAATGAGTGTCATGAAAAGACTTCTGGCGATGGCCGTGGCATACGGCGCGATGGCGGCATGGGCGCGGCTAACACGGTAGGCAGGCTGGCTCCGTCGCCGACAGGGGCCCTGCACCTCGGCAACGCGCGCACGTTCATGATCGCCTGGCTGCGCGCGCGCGCGGCCGGCGGCCGCGTGATCCTGCGCATCGAGGACCTCGACCATCCCCGCGACAAGCCCGGCGCGGCCGCGCAGGCGGTGGACGACCTCCGCTGGCTTGGCTTCGACTGGGACGAGGAGCATTTGCAGTCGGAGCGGACGGACCTATATCGCGCGGCGCTGGACCGCCTGCGCGCCGCCGGCCTCGCCTATCCGTGCGTCTGCTCGCGGCGCGACGTGGAGTCCGCGCAGGCGGCCCCGCACGCCGGCGAGCAGCTTCGCTACCCCGGCACCTGCCGCGGGCGGTTCAGGTCCTGGGCCGAGGCCGCCGCCGCAAAGGGCGCAGCGCCGTGCTGGCGGTTCCGCACGCCGCCGGATTCCGTAGTCTCGTTCGAGGACGAGTTCGCGGGGCGCTTCGAGCAGGACGTGTCCGCCGCGCTGGGCGACTTCCCGCTCGCGCGCGACGAGAACGGGGCCGGCTACACGCTTGCGGTCGTCGTCGACGACGCCGCGATGGGCGTCACCGAAGTGGTGCGCGGCGACGACCTTCTGCCCGCGACGCCCGCGCAGATCATGCTGCAGCGCGCGCTGGGGCTGCCGACTCCGGCATACTGCCACGTTCCGCTCGTGGTGGGTCCGGACGGGCGCCGCCTGGCGAAGCGGCACGGCGACACAAGGATTTCCGCATACCGGAAGGCGGGGCTGCGCCCAGAGGAGATAATGGGCAGGCTCGCCGCAACCTGCGGCTGGGCGGAGCCTGGCGAGCGAGTCGCGCTGCGCGATCTGCTGGCGCGCGCAGATTTAGCCACTATTCCTCATGCGCCAATTATGATATAATCCACTCCGTTTCAATTTCCAAGATGGAGGGAGAGATGGCCGATACGGAGAAGCTGGCGGACCAGCTGGGCAGCTGCGCAGAGTCGCAGGATTTCGCGGGTGCGTTCAGCCTTGTGCGCGAGAATCAGGTGGAGTTGGCGAAAGGCATGGCGCCGGCGGAGATTCGCGACGCCTTGAAGAAGACCACCAGGGACAGGCTTCTGCTTTCGTTCATCGACGGCGCGGACTTCGGCGCGCGGCCGCTTGCGGAGTCGCTTGTGAGGCTGGAGAAGCTGGTCTACCTCGTGTCCAAGAAGCCTGGCGAGGCGGGCGCCCTGGTGCTCAGCAAGGCGTGGGGGCTTGGGAAGGTCCGCTCCGTGGACGACTTCTACAGGCGCGTGACGGTCGACTTCAGGACCAAGCGCGGCCATCAGTTCACGTATGCGTCGGCGTGCGACATGCTCGAGCCGGCGCCGGACGGGCACATCCTCGTGAAGCGGGAGTCCGATCCCGCGGGCTTCGAGACTCTCCTGAAGGACAAGCCCGGCGACTTTGTCGTGGAGGTGCTCAAGAGCTTCGGGGACATGCCGGTCGTCCGCCTCGAGGACGTGTGCGTGCAGAACGGGTTCGTGAAGCCCGCCGCGTGGAAGGCGTTCTGGGACAGCGCGCGGGCGGCCCTGCGGCACAACAAGAACGTGGAGGTGCCGGCAAGGCGCGCCGACTCGATACGCATCAAGGCGTCCGTCGAGGACTACGGCGAGGGATGGCTTACGGCCTTTGCGCACGAGACCGACCCGAAGCGGATACTCGCGATGGTGCGCGAGTTCGTCGCGCAGGGCAAGCTCAAGGGCGCCGACGAGGCGACGAGGGCCAAGATAGGGGAGCGCCTCGTGTTCGCCGTGACCGCCGCGCGCAAGGTCGACGACGCGCTTTACGCGCGCCTCGCCGGCGAGGTCGTCGCGCTCGGCTTCCAGGAGCCGCCTGCGTCGGAGATGCGCGAATATCTCTGGGACCGCAGGCGCTACATAAAGGCCGCGGCGGAGCTTCCGGCGAGGGAGGTCGGCGCAATGGTGTCGTTCCTCGCGTCCGACGCCGAGGCCAAGGACAAGCTCCTGAAGTCCATCCCCGACCTGTGCTTCACCGCGGTCTCCGAGATAGTGGCGCAGTTCGGCGGGGACCCGGCCTGCCGCGCGGCCGTGGGCGAGATGATGCGCCAGCCGAAGGCGCCGCCGACGCTCACGACGCTTCTCGTGGGCCGCTACGAGCAGTTCCTGGAGTGGAAGGAGCTGCCGCCACTCATAACGCTCCTTGCGCACGCGGTGGCGCTCGGCGAAGGCCGCCAGAGCGGCGAGACGCTGAAGATGCAGAACCTCGTCCGCCGGCTCTTTGCCGACAAGACCTGGCTCGAGAAGGTCTTCGGCTGGCTTTCGCCGGAGGACCAGGCGCTGTTCTTCGAGCGCTTCCAGGCGTCGATCGCGTGGGATCCGTCGACGCATCACGCGACCGTGGTCCGCATGACCAAGATCGCGCCCGCGCTTGAGTCGCATGTCGTGAAGGCCGAGACGAAGCGCGAGTACGCCCGCGTCACCTCCTACCGCAGCTACGGCCTGAGGAAGGCCGAGTACCTCAAGCTCATCAACGAGGACATGCCCGCGAACGTCAAGCGCATCGAGTTCGCGAAGAGCTACGGCGACCTCTCGGAGAACGCCGAGTACCAGTACGCGAAGGACGAGCAGCGCGCGCTGATGCAGAAGCAGACGCTCATGCAGGCGGAGCTGGAGGCCGTCAAGCCCGGTGACTTCTCCGACGCCACGACCGACGAGGTGATGCCCGGGGTGACCGTGGTGATCGCGGCCAATGGCGAGGAGAAGGCCTGGACGGTGCTCGGCGAGTGGGACAACGACCTGCCGATGGGCATCATCTCGTCGAAGACGCGCGTCGCGCAGAACATGCTTGGCAAGAAAGTCGGCGACAGCTTCGAGCTGCCCGACGCGGAAGGCGGCGTCTCGTTCGCCGAGATCCGCGAGATACGGCCGCTCGGCGACGATGTCCGCGAATGGATGAAGCTGCCGCCCGGCGTGGAGATATAGTATAGCCAAAACCAAAGGGGAAGGAAGGGATAGCACACATGGCTACGAAGAAAGTCGTTTCCAAGAAGGCGCCTGCGAAAAAGGCTCCCGCCAAGAAGGCACCGGCGAAGAAGGCACCTGCGAAAAAGGCTCTGGCGAAGAAGGCGCCGACGAAGGCGAAGCCGTCCTCGGCAACCGTCAACCGCGTTCCGCCGCGTGTCTCGCCGCGGAAGCCCCCTGCCGCGCCCGTAGCGCCGGCGGAGGAGGCGCCAGAGCCGATAGACACCGCAAAGGCCGTCGAGTTCGCGAAGTCGATCGCCCAGGCTATGAAGCGCTCTTCCGCGCAGAGCGCCAACGCCGCGGATCGGGACGGCTCGGCGATACGCCTTGCGCGTCGCCCGACCACGCGCACCCCGGGCAAGGACACCGTGCAGTTCTCGGCCGCCGACCTGAAGGACTTCCGCAGAAGGCTTCTCGACGCGCGCGCTCGCGCCGCGAACGGCGTCGACGCGATGCGCGCGACCGGATTCAACGAGGCCGACGACCACGAGGCTGACGGCGGCGACGGCACCAACCAGACGCTCCGCCTGCAGGCCCTTGGCCAGATGGGCAACATCAACCGCACCATCCAGCAGATCGACGAGGCCCTCCACCGCATCGACGACGGCACATACGGCGTATGCACGGTATGCGGGCAGCTCATCCGCAAGCCCCGCCTGCTCAACCAGCCGTTCGTGCTCACTTGCATGGAGTGCCAGAGCGAGATGGAGCGCACGGCGAAGTGAAGCGCCTGCTCGTCACGGTCGCGGTCGTCCTGAACCTCGTTCTGGCGGACGCGGTCGCGAAGGAGCTTGCCCACGGGCTGCTGGGCCCCGGCGCTGAGGGCGGGCCCCGCGTCGTCGAGGTAATACCCGGCCTCTTCAACCTCGCCTACGTCGAGAACCGCGGCTGCGCCTGGGGCATGTTCCAGGGGCGCGTCTGGCCGCTCGCCGCGTTCGGCGCGCTGGCGATCGCGTTCCTGGCGTGGAGGCGCCGCCAGGTATTCGGCGGCAGTCGCCTCGGGGCGGTCGCAGAGCCTCTCCTCTACGCCGGCATCGTCGGGAACCTCATAGACCGCGTCTTCCGGGGGTACGTGATCGACATGCTCGACTTCCACTGGGGGCCGCACCACTTCCCGTGCTTCAACCTCGCCGACACCCTGATCTGCATAGCCGTCGGCCTGTTGCTTCTCGCGTCGTTCGCCGAGCAGCGGCAGAAGCCGCCGTCATGACTGCGGAGCGATCATGGCGAGAGGAATCCCAGACTCGACCATCGAGGAGATCAAGGCGCGCATCGACCTCGCCGACCTGATCGCCTCGTACGGCGTGCAGGTCAAGACGGCCGGCTCGTCGAAGAAGGCCTGCTGCCCGTTCCACAACGAGAAGACGCCGAGCTTCAACATAAACGAGTCAAGGGGCTTCTACCACTGCTTCGGCTGCGGCGAAAGCGGCGACGCGATCAAGTTCGTGCAGAAGATGGAGGGCCTCACCTTCATGGAGGCGGTGCGCAAGCTCGCGGAGCAGTGCGGAGTGCAGATCGAGACGCACGAGGACCCCGCCGCAGGGCGCCGCGCAAGGCTCTACGCCCTCATGGCGGAGCTCGCCCAGTTCTACCACCGCTGCCTGCTGCGCGCCAAGGAGGGCGAGATGGCGCGCGAGTACCTTCGGAGTAGGGATCTCGGCGAGCAGGTGCAGTCCGACTACCTCGTCGGCTACGCGCCTGCCGGCGTCGCCAACATGCTGAAGTGGGCCGAGAAGTACCGCTACACCCCGGCAGAACTGGAGGAAGCGGGGGTCATAAAGGCTCCGACGCGCCCAGGCGACCGCGGCTACCACCGCTTCGGCGGACGCCTCATGTTCGCCATACGCGACCGCCAGGGCCGCGTCGTCGGATTCTCCGGCCGCCAGCTCGTCGCGTCAAAGAACTCCGGCAAGTACGTGAATTCGCCGGAGACGCCGATCTTCAGGAAGTCAGCCGTCCTTTACGGCTTCGACAAGGCGGCCGGTCCGATCGCCAAGACAACGAACCACGAGGTCATCGTCTGCGAAGGGCAGATCGACTGCATACGGCTGCAGACATGCGGCTTCCCCAACGCCGTCGCCGGACAGGGAACGGCGTTCACCGAGGAGCATGTGCGCATGCTCGGCAAGGTGGCCGACCAGGTCGCCCTCGTCTACGACGACGACGCCGCCGGGCACAAGGCGACGATACGCTCCGCACGGCTCTGCCTCGCCTCAGGCCTTCCGGTGCGGGTGGTGTCGCTCCCCGACGGAGACGACCCGGACTCCTTCCTGCGGGCCCACCCGCCGGAGGACTTCCGGCGGCTTCTGGACGATGCGGCGTCGATCATGTCCTTCCAGGCGCGTGCGGCCCGCGCGGCAGAGCGCAGCCCGGACTCGGTGGACGCCGTGAACCGCATCGCCCACGAGCTTCTGGCGACCGTCGCGGTCTGCCCGAACGCCGTGCTGCGCGCTGGAATGCTCGGTGAGGCCGCGCGCATCATGGGGCTTCCGTCCACCGCCCTCGCCGCAGAGCTGGAAAGGCTCATGTCCTCCGCGCCCCAGCCGCGCCGTCCGGCGGCGGCCGAGCCCGCAGACGCTTCCGCGGAGCAGGCCACGGAGACCACCGGCGACGGCAGGGAGGATCCGATCGTCGGCGAGGAAGCCTCCGTGGCCGAGCCGCCGCCGGCCGAAATGGCCCTGTGCGCCTTGCTGATGGAGAACGAGCACGACCGCACCCTGGACGAGACCATCCGCAACTTCCTTCCTCCGCAGGTGTTCTCATCCGACTTCACGGCACGTTTCGTCACGGCATGGCGCGGGGAGATCGTCGACGGAAACGACCATGTCCAGGCGTTCGCGGAGAGCCTCGGCGCGCGCGAACGCTCCTGGTTCGACCGCATTCTCATCGAGGGAGGCAAGGCGCAGGCCAGCGAGCTGTCGGCCATAGACA
The DNA here is from genome assembly GCA_017405115.1 of Kiritimatiellia bacterium. The sequence goes on along the minus strand of JAFRBA010000052.1, from coordinate 1,932 downwards.
ACCTGAAGAACTTCGTCCGCACCCTCTGGATGGCCGCCATGCGCCGCCGGCGCGGGTCGCTTCCCGCAACCGGCGGCCCCGATGTGGAGATGGAGAGGCTTAGGCTTTCCGTGGCGGCGAAGCGCCTGGCGTCCGTAAAGTGGCATTCGGCCAAGGAAATGATTCTCGAGGAGATTCGCCAATGGAGCGGCTGACGGAGCATCCGCCGCGCCTGCGCGTCGCGCTGACCGGCAACGTGGCGCTCGAGCTGCTGGCGCCGTATTTCCGCGAGGCCGGCTACGACGTCCACGGGCCGGACTCCCCGCCGATCGACGAATTCCGCCCGGACTACGTGTACGACGTCACGTCGCACGACGCCATCCTCTCCGAAGAGGTTCCGGGCTTCTTCGACAGCCGGCTCGCCAAGCTCTCCGGCTGCCCATATTCCCTCGACGGCATCCGCGCAATAGTCGACGAGTTCGAGTGGGAGCGCCTGCGCGCGCCGAAGAAGGTCCTTGCCGTCGACGCGGACAACACGCTCTGGGATGGCATACTCTCGGAGGACGGGCGCGACGCGCTCGTTCCATATGAAGAATTCCAGCGGGGACTGCGCGGCCTGCGTGACGACGGCGTGGCGCTGGTGCTTCTCTCCAAGAACGACCCGTTCGAAATCGACTGGTTCACCCTGTGCCGGGTAAACTGGGCGCCGAAGGCCGGCAACCTGCTTGACGCCTGCCGTGCACTCAACCTTCCGACGGACTCTGTCGTGTTCGTGGACGACAACCCGTTCGAACGCGCGCAGATGTCCGCACACCTGCCCGAGGTGACGGTCGCGCCGTTCCCTGCCGACCTTGCGCGCCCGCAGCAGTTCCTGCGCCGGCTGAAGGAGTACTTCTTCTCCGGAATGGGCGTAACTGCGGAGGATCGCCTGCGCGCGGCGGACTACGCGCGTCCGCGTCCGCCACTTCGCCAGTTCGCCTCGACGGCCGACTACCTCGACGACCTCGCCCTGTGGGTGCGACCTTCGGTTGCCGCAGAAGGGGACCTGGATCGACTCGCGCAGATGGCGGGCAAGACGAACCAGTTCAACGCGACGACCATTCGGCGCACTCGCCAGGACTTCGCGGCGTTGCTGAAGCAGCCGGACCACTGCGTTTTCGTGTTTCGCGCCGGCGACAGGTTCGGCGAGCAGGGGCTTGTATGCTATGTCGTGGCGGACCTGGCTTCCCGCCGCATAACCGACTTCGTGATGAGTTGCCGTGCAATGGGGCGCACTCTGGAGCATTTTGCGTACGGCTATGTCTCTGGGCAGCTCGGCTATGCACCGGAGCTGGACTTCATGCCGACGGCGAAGAACGCGCCGTTCGCCGCATTCCGCCAGGCCCTTGCCGACGGCACGGCCGGCCCGACGCACTTCCACGAGGTCGATTGACGCCAACCCTGAAATGTTTTTAAGATATCTTGTCAGTTTTTCGGTTCTGCCGCTCCTAGCCCTCTGTAGCGGGGGACGGTCCCCAACATAACGAGGGGACTGTCCCCAACTGAAACAAAAAGAAGAGGAGGCGGAAAATGAAGAAAATGACCAAAAAACTGATGATTGCGGGCGTTGTTTGCGCAGCGTTTGCGGGGACTACGTTTGCGAGGCCCCACGGAGGTCCTGGTATGGGACCGCGTCCTGGCGGCCCTGGCTTTTGTCGTCCTAGCCCAGGTTTTCGTCCCGCCCCCGGTCCTGGTTTCCGTCATGGTCCAGGCCCGGGCTTCCGTCATGGTCCTGGTCCTGGTTTCCGTCATGGTCCTGGTCCGGGCTTCCGCCCGGGGCCGGTCATGCATCGTCCCGGCCCTCACTTCGGCATGCATCCTGGGCCGCGGCCCTTCCACCGGCCGCCGCCGATGCACTGGGCTGGATGGCGCCGTGGATGCCACATACATCCGCACTACCGCAGCATGTGGGTG